>CAYTVY010000017.1:0-27939 GCA_964441925.1 uncultured Geothermobacter sp. | reverse complement strand
GCAGGCAGGTCAATGGCTTGCGTTATTCGCCGGTGACAAGCTCACTGATTCAGGTGAAAGTGCATTGATAGCCGTATTGCCCGTTTTTTGTCAAGTTTCCGGCCTCCTCCCCGGCTGGCCATCATCCTCGGCCGCGGTTTCGATGTCGATGCTGACCGCCGTCTCGTCACACTCGGGAAACTTGGCACATTTGATACAGTCACGCCAGATCTTCTGCGGCAGCCGGCCCTTGTCGATCTCGACAAAACCCAGCCGGGCGAAGAAGTCCGGCTTGTAGGTCAGGGCAAAAACCTGTTTCAACCCCAGCTCGCGGGCCTCGTCGAGGCAGGCGAGGACCAGGCTGCGGCCGATCCCCCTGCCGCCGACCTGCTCGGCCACGGCCAGGGAACGGATCTCGGCCAGATCCTCCCAGCAGATCTGCAACCGGACCGTGCCAACGACCTCGCCGTTCTGTTCGAAGACGTAGAAGCTCCGGATATACTCGTACACTTCGGCCAGCGAGGCGGAGAGCATCAACCCCTCGCCGGCATAGTGGTTGAGCAGGCCGTGAATCACCCTGGCATCGGCGATAACCGCCTTACGTACCATCATCGTTCTCCCTTGCAGCGGCCTCGATCATCTCCCGCGCATGATCGAGGGTGCGTTCGGTCACCCGGTCGCCGCCCAGCATACGGGCCATCTCCCGTACCCTGGTCTCGTCCCCGAGCGCTACCATGGCGGTAAAGGTCCGGCCGCCATCGACCATCTTTTCGACCCGGTAATGGTTGTCGCCAAAGGCCGCCACCTGCGGCAGGTGGGTGATGCAGAGCACTTGCAATCCCCGGGCCACTTTTTTCAGCTTGCGGCCGACGGCACTGGCCGCCTCACCGCCGACACCGGCATCGACCTCATCGAAGACCAGAGTCGAAACCCCGTCGGCCTCCGGCGCCACCTGCTTCAGCGCCAGCATGATGCGCGACAGCTCCCCGCCGGAGGCGATCCAGGCCAGAGGCTTCGGCTCTTCGCCGGGGTTGGTCGACAGATAGAACTCGATCCGTTCCAGGCCCCTTGGTCCAGGTTCGTCCAGGTCGAAGAAACGTACCAGGAAACGGGAACCCGGCATGGCCAGCTCGGCCAGCTCCCGCTCGACCGCCTGTGCCATCTTTTCGGCCGCCTGCCTTCGCCGCGAGGAAAGGTCTCGTCCCTGTTCGAGCAGGGACGCCTCGATCTGCTCGAGCCGCCCGGCCAGTTCCTCGCGTCGGCTGTCGGCGTGCTCGAGGCGACCGAGTTCGTCCTCGACCTGCTGCAGACATGCGAGGATCCCTTCGATGGTCGGCGCGTACTTGCGCTTGAGCTGGCCGATACGGGCCAACCGCTCCTCGACCTCGTTCTGCCGGCCGGGTTCGAAACTGAGCCGGGAAGAAAAGTCGCGCAACTGCAGGGCGACATCCTCAAGACTGTACTGGCTGCTGCGCAGGGTTTCCGCCAGATTTCCGAGCAGCGGGTCGATGTCGGCCAGGTTTTCGAGTTCTCCCGCCAGCCGACTGAGGATTTCGCATACCGCGTTCGCCCCGCCGTAGAGACTTTCATAACCGCCACCGGCAGCCTGAGAGAGCTTTTCGCCGTACCTGAGCAGCTTGCGTTCCCGCTCCAGCTCCTCGTCCTCGCCCGGCCGCAGAGCGGCGGCGGCGATCTCCTGCCGCTGGAAACGCAGAAAGTCGAGCCGCTGCTGCCGGTCGCGCTCTCCCTGCTCGAGCTGCACAAGTTCGGCGCGCAGCGCCTTCACCTCGGCATGACGATCGGTGTAAGCCCGGCGGTACGGGGACAGGCCGGCGAAATGATCGAGAAAATTGAGGTGCGCCTCGGGTTTTTGCAGCAGCTGATGTTCGTGCTGACCGTAGATGTTGACCAGCCGCCGGCTGATATCCTGCAGTTGCCCCAGCCGGGCGATGGAGCCGTTGATGAAGATCCGGTTCCGCCCTTCGCGGCTGATCACCCGCTTGATGGTCAGCTCGTCCGCCACCTCGAAACCGGACGTCTCGAGCTGCCGCTTGACCTCGTTCAGTCCGGCGACATCGAACAGGCCCTCGACCGTCGCCTCGTCGGTGCCGGCACGGATGACCTCGGGGCGGGCCCGGCCGCCGATGAGCAGACCGACGGCATCGATGATGATCGATTTGCCGGCTCCCGTCTCGCCGGTGAGAATGTTGAATCCCGGTTCCAGACTCACTTCGAGCCGATCGATAATGGCGAAATTGCGGATGACGAGTTCTCTGAGCATGGCAGTCCGGACAGCCGCCCCGGCAAAAGGGGACAGGTCATGGGCGCTGAGGTGAATCCAACTGCGGGTTCCCGCTAGCGCTCGCCCCAAAGCAGCTTGGTTCGCAGGATTTCGAAATAATCCCGGTGCGGGCTCTTGATCAGCAGAGTCGCACAGGAAGACCGCCTCACCTCGACCACGTCTCCCCCGACCAGCGGCATCCCGACCTGACCATCGGCGGTCAGCATCACCTCTTCGTCCTGAAACTTGACCTCCACCCGGACCACATCTTTGTTGGAAACGATGAGCGGCCGGTTGGTCAGCATGTGCGGGCAGATGGGAGCAATGACCAGGCAGTGCAGGCCCGGATGGATGATGGGGCCGCCGGCGGCCAGATTGTAGGCGGTGGTTCCGGTCGGCGTCGAGATGATCAGGCCGTCGGCCCGGAAGGTGGTGAGGTAATCACCGTTGACACTGGCCTCCATGTCGATGATTCGCGCCAACGCCCCTTTATTGATGACAATGTCGTTCAGGGTGCGGAAACGGCCGACCGCCTCTCCGCGCCGCAGGACCACGGCATCGAGCATCATCCGGCTCGACACCTCGAAATCACCGGCCAGCACCCGGTCGAGGACCGAAAAGGTTTCATCGCAGGCGACCTCGGTGAGAAAACCGAGCCGGCCGAGGTTCACTCCGAGAATGGGAATCCGCAGCTCGCCGATCAGCCGGGCGACCGAGATCAGGGTACCGTCCCCGCCCAGAACGATGATCAGGTCGACCAGGGAAGGAATGGCCCCCGGGGGATATCCCTTCTCCCGCCCCAGTTCCGCCGCCAGCACATCTTCCAGGAAGATGCTGCGTCCACGCTCTTCCAGGTAGCGGCAGACCTCGCCGGCCAGGGCGGCGGCGTCCCGGTTGTTGTGCTTGGCATAGATGCCGATTCTTTTCATGAGAGCCACCTCTAATCGTCGAAACTTAGCAGATTTACGCTCCTGCGTCCATCCCCTTTGCCGCAGTTGCCGGGCCACAGGGGCTGTGCTAGAGTCGGATTCGGCAAGGAGACACAGCACGATGGACCTCTTCTCCCAAAGCACCGGCGACGACGCCCCGCTGGCCGAACGGATGCGGCCGCAGACCCTTGACGACATGGTCGGCCAGCAACACCTGCTGGGAGAAGGCAAGCTGCTGCGCCGGCTGATCGAGCAGGACCGGCTCACCTCGGTCATCTTCTGGGGACCGCCGGGCACCGGCAAGACCACCCTCGCCCGCGTCATCGCCAACACCACCAGCAGCCGCTTCGTCTTCTTCTCCGCCGTTCTCGGCAGCATCAAGCAGGTGCGGGAGATCGTCGCCAAGGCGGCGGAAGAGCGTGCCTGGCACGGCCGTCGCACCCTGCTTTTCGTCGACGAGATCCACCGCTTCAACAAGGCCCAGCAGGACGCCTTTCTGCCCGCCGTCGAGAAGGGAGACGTCATCCTCATCGGGGCGACGACCGAAAATCCGAGCTTCGAAGTCAATGCGGCACTGCTTTCCCGGTCCCGGGTCTTCGTGCTCGAACCGCTCGGCACCGACGATCTGAAGGACCTGGTGCGCCGGGCACTGGCCGATCCGCGCGGCCTGGGCGGCAGCGGGCTGCGGATGGCGGACGACGCCCTCGCCTTTCTCGCCGAACGGGCCCACGGCGACGCCCGCGTCGCCCTCGGCGCCCTGGAGGTCGCCGCCAGTGCCGCCGGAGACGGCACCATCGACCTGCCATTGATCGAGGAGGCCCTGCAGAGTCGGGCCATCCTCTATGACAAGGGAGGCGAAGAGCACTACAACGTCATCTCGGCCTTCATCAAGAGCATGCGCGGCTCCGATCCGGACGCCGCCCTCTACTGGCTGGCCCGGATGCTCGAAGCGGGTGAAGATCCCCTGTTCATCGCCCGGCGAATGGTGATCTTCGCCTCCGAGGACGTCGGCAACGCCGACCCCCGCGCCCTGCAGGTCGCCCTCGCCGTCCAGCAGGCGGTCCATTTCGTCGGCCTGCCCGAGGCCCGCATCAACCTCGCCCAGGGCGTCACCTATCTGGCCACCGCCCCAAAGAGCAACGCCAGCTATCTCGGCATCAAGCAGGCCCAGGCCGAGGTCCGCGCCAGCGGCGCCCTGCCGGTCCCCAAACACCTGCGTAACGCCCCGACGAAGCTGATGAAGGATCTCGACTACGGCAAGGGCTACCAGTACGCCCACGACCAGGCCGATGCCCTGACCACCCAGACCCACCTGCCGGACGCACTGAAAGGCCGGACCTTCTACCGCCCAACGGACCGCGGCTACGAGAAAACCATCGGCGAACGCATGGCCTATATCTCCGGACTGAAAAAAAGATGCCAAAAGCGCCAATAGCCGCCATGCCCCCCCTGGTGCTCCTGCTGCTGATACTGCCGGCCCCTCCCTCCCAGGCGGCCGGCACCGACTGGCAGCCCTGGGACGGCAGGGGGCACCAGCCGGTGCAGGTCGAGGCCGGAGGAACGGCCTTCGATCAGGCGATCCGCTTTTTTCAACGTTACATCTCGCCGGTCGACGGCGCCCGCTGCCCCATGTACCCGACCTGTTCGGCCTATGCCCGGCAGGCCCTGGCCCGGCACGGCCCCTGGTTCGGCATCCTGCTCACCGTCGACCGCCTGATCCACGAAAACGACCCGGGCGAACGCCGGCAGCCGGTACTGGTCGGTGATCGCTACCGTTATCTCGACCCGCTCGAAGCCAACGATTTCTGGCTGACGGGGTCCGCTTCGCCCCCTGGTGCCACCTCAGACATCCCCCCACCGGGCAATGACAAATAACCCAATGATTTTCAGCTTGTTTTTGCTGGTGCCGCAGGTTATATTGACGGCGGTTCGCTGCTGTATGGACCGGTTTCGGGGAGGGGGCAACAGAGCGATATACCACCCTTTGCAGTCGTGAAATGCAGATGGCCGGCCGATGCCGGCATGGAGCCTACGGGATGGTATCGACCCCTGGTCGTCGTCACGAACAGAACCCGCCATCGGCCTCCGGCGTCCCTTTGACCGGAGCGGCCACACGTCTTTTCTCCTGTCGTTCCCGGGAGGCGTCATGCCTCCGTTGAACGAGCCGCCGATCGATTGCAGCGAACAGCTGCGGCAGTGTATCCACTACCTCCGGCACACCAATGTCGCCGTCTCCCTCCCCCCACTGTTGCGCATCTGCGGCATCGACCGCGAACGGTTGCGGGTGACGGCGAAACAATTCCAGCGGTTCTGTCAGCGCCTCACGGCCGAAACCGGCGATGAGCTGCTGCTGCGGCGCGCGGGACGCCATGCCGGTCGCCGGGCGAGCCTCGGCTTTTTCAGCCAGACCTTTCTGGGCATCGTCGGTCCGGACCATCTTCTGCAGCGGCTGATACGGCAACAACTCGCCTGCCATCCGGCCCGCTGGGAACTGAAAAAGACCGGAACCGGCCGTCTCGAACTGACACTCGGCGGCAACGGGCTCTCTCCCTACATCTGCCAGTACATGGCCGGATTTCTCGACGGGCTGGCACCACTCTACCACCGGAACGGCGACGGCTTCACCCATCCGCGCTGCACCAGCCGGGGGGACGGATCCTGCCATTACGTGCTGACCTGGAACCGTCGGCCGGCCGATACCACCAGACGTCTGCGCAACCTGCTTGCCACCGGCTGCCTGCTGACCCTGCCGGCGGTCCCCTGGCTGCCGGCGACGGCCGCCGGTCCGCTTGCTTTCGCCGCCCTTGGCAGTCTCTTTGCCCTGACCGCCATCGGCGGCATCCTCGAACGTATCGGTATCCAGCAGGACCTGCAACGGCAGATCCTGACCAACGAGCATCTCACCGACCAGGAGAACGCCAACACCCTCAAGCTGCAGCTGACCCGGGAACTGAGTCAGGCGGTGGGCAGCCGCAGCAACAGTGAAGACCTGCTGCAGGCGGTCATCGACATTCTGGCGGAAAATCTCGACTTCGACCGGGGAATGATCTTCCTCGTCGACCGGAACGAAAAAACGGTACAGTACCGGGCGGGATTCGGCCACAACAAACAGGAGCTGACGGTTCTGCACAAACCCGTTGCCATGGAGCGCCCCTCCGGCGAGCATCCCCTGCCCGATGCCTTGCGGCAGAATCGTTCAATGCTCGTCAACGACATCAAGGGGCTGCATTCCGTCTACCACCACAACTTCTGCCGCTGGCTGGCACAACTGGGCTACCGAACGTTTCTGGGCTGTCCCATCTCCTGCGACAACCATCCTGTGGGACTGCTGGTCCTGGGCCTGTCCAGTCCCCGACGGCAACTGCAGAAAAGCGATCTGCAGCTGCTCGAGGGGCTGGCCCCGCTGATCGGCATCGGCTTGCAGAACACCCGCCTGCTCCAGCAGCAATCGAGCCAGTTCCGGTCGATTCTCCAGGTGCTGGCCGCCAGTATCGACGCCCGCGACTTTCTGACCGCGGGACATTCGGCCAAGGTCACCGAATACGCCGTCGGCATCTGCAACAAGCTGGGCCTTGCCGAAGACTACACCGACATGGTCCGGATCGCCGCCATGCTGCACGACTACGGCAAACTGGCCGTCCCCGATTTCATCCTTAAAAAGGACGGAGAACTCTCGGCCGAAGAAAAGGCCCTGATCCGCACCCACCCCGACAAGAGCCGCGAGATCCTCGAACGCATCCCCTTCGAGGGTATTTACCGCCAGATTCCGGAGATCGTCGGCGCCCACCACGAAAAGATGGACGGCAGCGGCTATCCGAAAGGGCTGAAAGGGGAAGAGATTCCCCTGGGTGCCCGCATCATCGCCGTGGCCGATTTCTTCGAGGCCATCACCGCGAAACGTCACTACCGGGAACCAATGCCCATTCCCGAGGCCCTGCAGCTGCTGGCCGAGGAAAGCCTGGTCCATTTCGACAAGAAAGTGGTCGACGCCTTTCTCGCCTACATCAACGAAACCAGGATCTGCCTGGTCGACCGGGACCGACCGAAAAATGACGGCATCGACCGGCGCAAGGTCCGCATCCCCTGCCGCACCCATGTTTCCTGCCAGATCGGCAACCGGGTCGTTGCCGGCACCAGCGCCAATCTCAGCAGTGGCGGCATCTTCGTTGCCACCGACCATCCCATCGATGTCGGCAACCAGCTCGAGGTCATTTTCACCCTGCCCAACCAACCCGCCACCCTGTTCAAACTGCGGGGACGCGTCGCCTGGCACAACAACCGCAAGGCCTACCGCCTGCCGCACGGTATCGGCATCGAGTTTCTGCGTGTTCCCGAAGAGACCGCCGGTGCTCTCGACAGCTACATCGGCCGTTTCGTCACCCACCGGACAGCAGATACAACCGGCGAGGCCGTTCTGACTCTCCATTGAGAAATCTGCCGAATACTCCACAACCAGCCTGCACGATATTCAACACCCGTCCCTTCTGGCAGGCCAAAACAACAAAACATCAGGACATAACCTGCTGAAATAACAGGATGACGCCCAGCTGGACCATTGGCATTTTTCTTGCTAAACTTGGATTAATAAAGAAGCAACGAACACCGCAAGGAGGTCACAACATGAAAACCCGTCTTCTCCTGACCGGAAGCCTGCTCGCCGTCGCCCTGTTCGTCGCTGGTTGCGCCACCATGGGCACCCAGGCCCCCGCCAAGGTGAAATGCCCGGCCTGCGGTTACCAGTTTGAAGCACCGGCGGACGGCGGCCGCTGATTGCCGTCTCGGACAGGTGAATCAGGGAGCTCCCCGCTGGCGCCGGCGGGCACGCTGCGCGATTTCCGGGTGCTTTTTCAGACCGGGCGGCAACACCTTCCGCGCGACCTGAGCTCACCGCCGACCAGAACCATCCTCGATTGCCGCGCCCGGTTGCAGGCAAACGGACCTGCGGGCAACCGTCATCGGGCCTTAACGAGCATGTTCTTTTTTGCCTGCGCCGGGATGCGGCCAAGGACCGGGCGCGCGGCATGAACCGCCTGGACTGTTTCAGGAAAACCGTCCAACGGCCTGAGTGTCCGCGCCCGAGACCTCGTTCGGCCTGCCCCCGGCCTTGAGAATCACCAACGTCAGATCGTCTTCCGGCGGACGGCCTCGACAGAAGTCTCCGACCTCGGCAAAGATCCTTTCCAGCAGTTCAGGGGCGGTCAGCCTGCGATGCCGAAGGATCAGGTTGCGCAGGCGCTCCAGGCCGAAAGGACTCCCTTCCACATTGCGTCCCTCCCAGATCCCGTCGGTTGCGGCAACCAGCAGATCCCCGGCCTGCAACTGCACGGGCGGTGGCTCCTCATAGCGCACCCTGTCGGAGATTCCGAGCGGGGGGCCGCTGGGTTCCAGCTCCAGCAGACCGGAACCGTCATTCCGACAGATGAACACGGGAGCCTGGCCGGCCGAATTCCAGCGCAACAGTCCGTTTTCGGGATAAAACACGGCAAGAAACAGCGACATGAACCTGTCGTCGCCGGCATCCCGGAGAAAAGCCTGGTTCAGGCGGAGGAAAAGCGTACCCAGATCCGAATTTCCCGACGCCACCAGGGCTCGCAGTGATGAACGCCCCGACGCCATGAGCAGAGCCGCCGCCAGCCCATGTCCGGTGACGTCTCCGACCACCAGCCCGGTTCCGCCGTCGCCCAACGGGATGAAATCGTAATAGTCGCCGCCGGTCTCTTCACACGGCCGGCTGCTGCCGGCGATGGTCCCTCCCGCCGGCAGAGACGGAACACTCCGCGGCCAGAGATGCTCCTGGATCTTCCGCGCCGCCGAGAGATCGCGCATCATCCGTTCGCGGTCGGCCAGACGCGGTCCCAGGGCATTCAGGACCCGGGCCAGCTCGCCGACCTCATCCCGGCTGGTCAGGTTGGTCCGGGCCGAGTATTCGCCGCCCGCGATCTGCTCGGCCACCCGGGCGAGTTCGAGAATCGGAGCCGTGAACCGGCGGGAAAGCCGGACCGCCAGCAGCAGGATCACCAGGGCGACCAGAACGGTGCCGCCGGCCAGATTGCGCAAACCGCTCGCCAGTTCCGAACGGGCATGCTCCCGTACCTGGTCGGCGGCCGCCACGACGGCACGATGGGGAACGAGAAGGACGGAAAGCAGACCATCCATTCCCGAGGCGAGCTGCAACCAGTGTGTCGCCACACCGTCGACCAGAAACATGCTGCGCCGGGCCTCTTCCGGCACGACTGAAACCTTTTCCGGCAGGGGACGCCGGACGATGGCCGCTTCGTCGGCGTTCCAGATCCAGCGTTTCTGAGAGCTGTCCCAACGGGCAACGATAGGGAACCGTCCGTCACCGGCGCCGTCGCCGACCGGCCGCAGCAGCAGCTGGCGGGCGTGCCCGGCCCAGGAGTCCGGCACCGCGACGGGAAAGAACCAGACATCCGGCGCGACACTGAGCTGGAGAACACCGACCGGGACGCCGCCGGGACGCTGCAGCGGCATGGCAAGACCGACCTCCGGAGCAGACGAGCCATTCGTCGACAGGAACCAGCGCTCACCGGCAGATGGCAACAGACGATCCGCCGGGGTCAGAAGCCGCAACCTGGCCCGAACGGGTTCCAACGGGGCGGCCAGGGGGGTGGAAGCGATCAACTGGCGCACATCGTGCCCGACCCGCTCCACCAGCGCCGCCGGCGGCCGACCGGCGGCCAGAGCCTGCTCGAGCCTTTCCCGTTCGCGCAGAAGCAGCATGCGCAAAACCTCACGCCGCAGAGCCATTCTGCCGGCATAGTCGTTCTTGATGCCGACCAGCTGCTCATGAGCCTTCTGCGTCAGGATCCGTCGTTCATGGTCCGCCAGATGGACGCCGAAACGAAACAGGGATGCCAGCTGGATGCCGCCGACGACCAGCAACGGCAACAGGGCGACCAGCAGCAACAACAAGGCTAGCTTCCAGCGGATCGGCACTGTACGCCCTCCGTCGTGTTCGATGTCCGTAGCGGTCTCGCCCGGCGAACCGGCTCTCAATCCGAAGTCACCGGGCTTCTATCCGGCAGGAAGAGAGTATCTTTTCCACGATCTCGACATCGTCCGTCGCTGCCCGGGGACCGGTGTAATAGAGATAGAACCAGTGGCCGGCGGCAAAACCGACGATGCCGATGAAACGGGTCGGCCGATCGTGCGAGACGAATTCGGCATCGATCCGGTAACTCGCCAAGGCCCCGGGCAGGGAAAAGGCCCGGACGTTTGCACTGACCTGATCGAGCCCCTCCTCTCCGGACAAATCCTCGGCGGCATATCGTGCCGACCGCTCGAGCATCTTCGGTGAAGGCGCCGCCTCTCCGGGCTTCAGCGGACTGAAGTCGATTTCGAGGTGCGAACCGGTCACGGCATTGGACAGAAACAGCTCATTGATGCTGAGCATCCGGCGTGCCGCCTCTTTGGGATCGTCGATGCCGGCCCGGCGTGCCGCCTCCAGCTGCTGTGGATGCAGCTGTGCAGCCCGCTCCGCAACCAGAAAACCGGGAGGCTGGGTCGAAACCTGCCACGGCGAAGGAGGCTCATCCAGCACCAGCCGCACCCCCTTGCCGACCGGATAGCCGGCGGCCAGGGAAGACAGGGGCAAGACCGCCAGAGTGAACAGCAACAACACAAAGCCCAGTGATTTTCTCATCAACTTCGTCCTTTCCGCTCAATGTTCATCCCTGCATCGAGGTTTGACCCTGCGCCCCCTTTTTGCCTCGCGGCCCGGCCGTCGCCGACGAGATGCGGCCGCGATGACAGGTATCCCTAAAGAAGCATCAAGGCCATCATCAGCACCATGCCGCCACCGACGAACCAGGCCCAGGGGCTGCCGTCGGTGAACAGATGCCCTCCGTGGTGGGCCATCATTCCCGACATCAGGGCATTGCCCGCCGCCGGGGCCGGACGTTCCGCCTTCGCCATCCCGGCGGCCTGTTCGTCCCCCGGACCTTGCGAAACGACGGCCTCTTTCCCGTCTCCACCATGATCGTGGTGCATGAAAAGCATACAGCCACCACTGGACAACAGCAAACCGAGAAGCAGTGGCACCAGCAGAAATTTTCCAGACATCCGCAGTTTCATCCCTGTTTCCTTCCAATTCCGGTCCATCGGCGCCCGCGTTCCATCCGGCCGGCGCCTTTTCGCCTTTCCAGAAAATCCCAAAACCTTGCGAGCAGTTCCGGATCGAACCGGTGCCCGGCCATTTCCGCCATCATCCGCTTGACACGCTCGTCCGCCGCGATCCCCTTGTGGTAGGGCCGGTCGGAACGCAGGGCGTCATAGGTGTCGGCAATCGCCAGGATCCGGCCGGGAAACGGAATGGCCTCCCCGCCGATCCCTGCCGGATAGCCCGAACCGTCCCAGTTTTCATGATGCACGGCCACATAGCGGCTGACCGACCGGAATCCACCGGGGGCAAGGATCTTCTCGGCGATCTGCGGATGATGCATGATCTTGCTCCGCTCCTCGGCTGTCAGCACGTCCGGCTTGTGCAACACGTCGTCGCGGATACCTATCTTGCCGATATCGTGCAGAATCCCGGCGAGATAGAGATCCTGAATCACGTTCGGCTCGAGCTCCAGGAAACGGCCGAATTCGCTGGCCAGACGGGCGACCCGCCGGGAATGGTCCCGGGTCGCCTCGTCCCGGGCGGCCAGGGTTTCGCTGAGAGAAGCCACCAGGGCATTGACCTTGTCCCGCTCCGCCCGCCTCCTGGCCTGCTCGGCCCTCGCCTCGGCACGCCTTTCCATTTCCACCAGCACGCCGGCGGCGCCGGCGAAAATGAGAAAACTGGCCATCTCCCCGATCTGGTTCATCCTCTCCCACCGCAGCCAGGGCCAGTTGAGAAAGAGATGCAGGGAATAGATGGTGCTGATGGATGCCGCGGCGAGCAGGGCACCCCGCAATCCGAACCAGACGGCGGAGGCGAGAATGGGCAGAAAAAAAAGCTTGCGAAAGAAGATGTGCCAGACGTGCAGAGACGGATCGTCGGTACGGGTGGCAAAATGCAGGGCGCCGACGCAGAGAACCCCCAACACGACAACGAGGACCCTGCGCCGACCGGACCTGTGATGCTGCGTCAACGACGTCTCCGTAACCAGGAAAAACCGGGGGGAGACATGGCGTCTCCCCCCGGTCCGACGTTGTTCAGTCGACAGTGATTTCGAACTTGAACTGGCGTTTCTTGCCGTCGGCCAGCTTGGTGCCGACCTTGATTTCGTACTCACCCTTTTCGGGCAGATTGATGTCACCGCCGAAACCGGGGCCCATATCCATCTTCATGGCCATCAGCATCACCGGCTTGCCCGCCTCACCGTTTTTGGGCTTGACCTTGACCGCCACCTTGCCTTCGGTCACCAGCTGGCCGGTCTTCTCGTCGGTGAACATGATCATGAAGTGATGGGTGGCATTCATTCCCATCTTGGCCATGGAGGCGCGCGCTGCCTCGTCGTAGACCTTGGCATGAGCCATGGCCTTGATGCCGTCCTCGCTGTCGGTGCCGAGCATCAGCATCCCCTTGCCCATCTTCATGCCGTCATGGCCCATCTGGCCATCATGTTTCATGCCCTTCATGCCCTTCATGCCTTCTTTGTGATCCATGCCGTGCTGCATGCCCTTGTCGGCCATGGCAGTCAGCGGCAACGTCAGCATGACGAGGGTGACCAGAATCATTTTTGCTGCGATTTTCATGTCGTTCTCCTTGCTGTTTGTGGTATGGGCGTTCGCCCGGGTCAAACATGGTTTGCGTCTCCGCCATCAGTCGTGAATCTCTTCCATCGACGTCGGGGTGAATTCATGCTGCAGTTTCAGCCCGCGCCACATGAAGTAGATCACCGGGAAGACCAGCAGTTCCATCAGGCCGGAAGTGATCACGCCGCCGATCATCGGCGCCGCGATCCGCTTCATCACGTCGGCACCGGCGCCATGCGACCACATGATCGGCATCAGACCGGCGATGATGACACAGATGGTCATGACCTTCGGCCGGATCCGCTTGACCGCCCCGTGATGGATCGCCTGGGTCAGGTCGCCCAGATTGTTCATGCGGCCGTTCTCCCTCCAGAGTTCGAAAGCAAGATCGAGGTAGAGCAGCATCACCACCCCGGTTTCGGCGGAAATCCCCGCCAGGGCGATGACCCCGACCCAGACCGCCACCGACATGTTGTAGTCGAGGGCGTAGAGGAACCAGAAGCAGCCGACCAGCGACAGCGGCAGGGCGACGAAGATAATGCCGGTCTTCACCAGGCTCTTGGTGTTCATGTAGATGATGACGAAGATGATCAGCAGGGTCAGCGGAATGACCACCTTGAGCTTGGCCGCCGCCGCCTGCATGTACTCGTACTGGCCGCTCCAGACGATATTGTAGCCGGCCGGCAGCTTGATCTTCTCGTTGACGACCTTCTGGGCGTTGGCGACATAGGTACCGACATCGATATCCTTCAGGTCGACATAGATCCACGCCGTCTGCCGGGCGTTCTCGCTCTTGATGCTGGGCGGCCCCTTCTTGATGCTGATCTTGGCGACCTGTGAAATCGGGATGTGCTTGCCGTCCGGCAGCGGAATCAGCACCCGCTGGAGCGACTGCAGATCGTTGCGGTAGTCACGCGCGTAGCGCACGTTGACGGGATAGCGCTCCAGTCCCTCGACCGTCTGGGTGACGTTCATGCCGCCGATCGCCGACTGGATGATATCCTGGACATCCCCCACGGTCAGACCGTAACGGGCCGCGGCCTCGCGATCGATCTCGTAATCGAGGTAATTGCCGCCCACCACCCGTTCGGAGTAGACGCTCAGGGTGCCGGGGATATCCCTGACCAGCGCCTCGATCTGCTCGCCGATGGCGGAGAGCTTTTCCAGATCGGCGCCCATGATCTTGATGCCGACCGGCGTCTTGATGCCGGTCGAGAGCATGTCGATCCGGGTCTTGATCGGCATGGTCCAGGCATTGGTCAGGCCGGGGAACTTGATGGCGTTGTTCAGCTCCGTCTTCAACTCTTCGACGGTGATCGTCGTCTTCTCCGGCAGGATCCAGCGCAAAGGCTTCTTCAGGAACTCCAGGTAGTCGGGCCAGTCGGAGTAGAACCGGTGTCGCGGCACCTTGCGCCACTCCTCTTCCGGCTTGAGCATGATGGTCGTCTCGACCATCGACAGCGGGGCCGGGTCGGTCGCCGTCTCGGCCCGTCCGATCTTGCCGAAGACATGGTGAACTTCGGGGAACTGCCGGATGATCCGGTCGGTCTGCTGCAGGATCTCCCGCGCCTTGGTGATCGAGATCCCCGGCAGGGTGGTCGGCATGTAGAGCAGGTCCCCCTCGTAGAGGGGCGGCATGAACTCCGAACCCATCTTCTTCAGCGGATAGATACTGGTCACGGAGATGACCAGCGCGACGATCAGCACCGGCCAGCGCCATTTGAGGACGAAGTCGACCACCGGGTGATAGGCGTGGATCATGGCCCGATTGACCGGGTTCTTTTCCTCGTCGGGAATCTTGCCGCGGATGAACCAGCCCATCAGCACCGGGACCAGGGTCACCGACAGCAGCGCCGCCGCGGCCATGGCGTAGGTCTTGGTGTAGGCCAACGGCTTGAACAGGCGGCCCGACTGTTCGCCGAGGGTGAAGACCGGGAAGAACGAGACGGTGATCACCAGCAGCGAGAAGAAGAGCGCCGGGCCGACCTCTTTGGCCGAGTCGGCGATGATCGCCCAGTGCGGCTTCCTGTCACGATCCCTTTCCAGATGTTTGTGGGCGTTTTCGATCATGATGATGGCAGCGTCGATCATGGCGCCAATGGCGATGGCGATGCCGCCGAGACTCATGATGTTGGCATTGATCCCCTGCCAGTACATGATGATGAAGGCCATCAGGATCGCCACCGGCAGGGTCAAGATCGCCACCAGGGAACTGGAGAGGTGGAACAGGAAGAGGACCGTGACCACCGCCACGACGATACTCTCCTCGATCAGCTTCTCCTTCAGGGTGTCGACCGCCCGTTCGATCAGGTCGCTGCGGTCATAGACCGTCTTGATCCTGACGCCTTCCGGCAGGCCGGCCTGCAGTTGTTCGAGTTTCTTCTTGACTCCCTCGATGGTCTTCAGGGCGTTGTCGCCGAAACGCATGACCACCACGCCGCCGACCGCCTCGCCCTCGCCGTCGAGCTCGGCCAGACCGCGCCGCAACTCCGGTCCGAGATGCACCTTGGCCAGATCGCGCAACAGGATCGGCGTACCGCGGCGGTCGGTGCCGACGACCACGTTCTCCAGGTCCTTGACCGACTTGATGTAGCCGAGTCCACGCACCATGAACTCGGTCTCGGCCATCTCGACCAGCCGGCCGCCGACGTCGTTGTTCGAGCGCTGGATCGCCCGTTTGATCTGCGGAATGGTGATATGGTAGGCGAGCAGCTTGTCGGGATCGACCTCGACCTGGTACTGCTTGACATAACCGCCGATGGAGGCGACCTCCGAAACGCCGGGCACACTGGTCAGCTCATAGCGCAGGTACCAGTCCTGGATCGAGCGCAACTGCTGCAGGTCGTGCTTGTCGCTTTCGAGCACATACTCGTAGACCCAGCCGACACCGGTGGCGTCGGGGCCAAGCGCCGGCGTCACCCCCGGCGGCAGGCGGCCGGCGGCGTAGTTGAGATATTCCAGAACCCGCGAGCGGGCCCAGTAGAGATCGGTACCGTCCTCGAAGATGATGTAGACGAAGGAGAAACCGAAGAACGAGTAACCACGTACGACCTTCGCCCCCGGAACCGCCAGCATCTGGGTGGTCAGCGGGTAGGTGACCTGGTCCTCGACGACCTGCGGCGCCTGCCCCGGATACTCGGTGAAGACGATGACCTGGACGTCCGACAGATCCGGGATGGCGTCGATCGGAGTCTTGAACATGGTGTAGGTGCCACCGACAATGAAGAAGACGGTGGCCAGCATAACCAGGAATTTGTTCTGGATTGACCAATCGATTAATTTTTCAAGCATAGATGCCTCGATGAAGCCGTTATCAGGAGTCAAATATTCACGGGGCCGCCCCCTTGGCCCTCAGCCCTCAGCCGCTTTTTCTCACTTCAGTTGAACAGGTCTTCCGCCTTTTGAGGCTTCTGCGGCTTCTCTTCGCCGAAAAGATCCTCGTCACCACCTTCCGGCTTCTTGTCGGCCGCCGCTTTCGGCTTGGACTTGGCCTCGAGCATCTTGGCGATCGCCTCACGCAGCTGGCTTTCCGAATCGAGCATGAACTGGGCGCTGGTGACGACCCGCTCTCCCGGCAGCAGGCCCTGCTTGATCTCGATCAGGCCGGTGTCGTCCTGGATGCCGACCTTGACCTGACGCGGTTCGAACTTGCCCCCCTCCAGGGCGATGAACACCGTCTTCTTGTCGCCGGAATAGAGGACCGCCTCGGCCGGAATCGCCAGGGCATCCCTGACCGTCTCCGATTTCAGGCGCACGTTGACATACATGTCCGGCTTCAGCTTGAAACCGGGATTGTCGACGACCAGCCGCGCCTTGACCGTCCGGGTCTTCGGTTCGACATAGGGGTAGATGTAGTCGACGGTGGCGGTCAGGCTCTGTTCACCGACAAAGGGGAGCAGGATCTTCGCTTTCTGGCCGACCCGGACCCAGGGCAGTTCATATTCATAGATGTCGGCATAGACCCAGACCTTGGAGATGTCCGAGATCTGGAACAGCTCCATGCCCGCCTTGACGTACATCCCCTCGTAGACCATCTTCATGTTGACGATGCCGTCGTAGGGGGCCTGCAGCACCATGGTCTTTTCGACCTTGCGGGTCTTTTCCAGCCGCTGGATCTGATCGTCGGAGATGTCCCACAGCCGCAGCCGTTTGCGGGACGACTCGAGCAATCTCCTGGCCCCTTCGGCGATCTCGGGAAAGGCACTGTTGGCCAGGGCCAGCTGGTTGTTCAGGGCCAGCAGGAATTCCTCCTGCGCCGAAACCAGGTCCGGGCTGTAGATTTCCAGCAATTTCTGGCCCTTCTTGACGAACTGGCCGGTTTCGTTGACATACAGCCGCTCGACCCAGCCGGCGATCTTGCTGTTGATGGAGAACTGCTTCGGTTCGTCGTAGGCGACCAGACCGACCGTCCGGATGGTCCGGCTCAGATCCCGCTTCTCGGCGATCGCCGTCCGGATACCCATGTTCTGGGCGGTAACCGGATCGATGGAGATCATCGACCCGCCGGGAACCTCATCCTCGTAGACCGGGATCAGGTCCATCCCCATCGGCGACTTGCCCGGCTTGTCGCGAATGTAGGTCGGATCCATCGGTGCCCGCCAGTACTTGATCTTGCGCTTGCCCGCCGGCTTGCCGTCCTGAGAACCACCGGCCGTTCCCGCCTTGAGCGGCACCAGTTCCATGCCGCAGATGGGACAGGAGCCGGGCTCGTCGACAATGATCATCGGATGCATGCCACAGGTGTATTTTTCACCCGCGGCCTGAACTTCGCCGACGTGCCATTTCTCCGGGCACTCGAGAACCAGGTTGCAGATCTGGTTGACAACGAATTCGCCGGCAAAGACCGTCGAAAAAACGAGAAAGAGTGTGAGGCTGATCTTTTCTGCTCGGGTCATGTTTCGTTCCTTTTTGACGTTCAGTTCTTGCGGCTGCAGATATTCAGTCAAGGCCGTACCTTGGCCGTGATGGCTATTTTGTCAACCGGACACCGGACTCGGCTTCCAGGCGGGCCACGTCACGCTCATGGTCGGCCAGCACCCGGTAGTAATCCATTTCGTAGCGGTAGAGCTTGAGCAGGGCATCGAGCAGGCTGAGAAAATCGACGTCGCCCACCTGATAGGCGGCCAGCGTCGCCTTGAAGGTCTGGTCGGCCTGCGGCACGATGCCGGTCTTGAACAGCAGCACCAGGTCGCGGTCCTTGGTCATCTGCGCAAAGGCATCGTGGATGTTGAAGCTGACCCGGGTGCGGAAATCGTTGTACTGCTGCAGTGCCATACGGATACCGGAATCGGCCTCGGCGACCGCTTCATCCCGCTTGTCGAGGTAAATCGGCAGATTGATGCTGACCCCGATGCTGGCGAAATCCTGTCCCCTGACCGGGTCGCTCCGGATGTCCTCGCGAATCCGGTACCCGCCCCAGACGTCGAAGTCGGGCATGTAGTTCAGTTTCGCCAGCTTGCGCTGGGCCTTGTAGCGTTCGACGATCGCCTGGTAGGCGGCGAACAGCGGCCGCTGCTGTTCCGAAATGGTCTGCAGTTTCTGCAGGGTCTGGTCGACCTCGGTCATTTCCACGACATCGGGGGTCGTCACCGGCGTCGCCGTGTCCCGGTTCAGCAGGCTGTTCAGGTCGGCCTGAACCGTCTCGCGCTGCTGCTTCAGGGTGAAAAGCTGATCCATCAGCTTGGAGCGTTCGACCTGGGCCTTGAGAACGTCCTGCTGGATGCCGGTGCCGACCTGGTAGCGGGTTTCGGTGAGGCTGATGAAGTCATCCAGGATGCGGATGTTCTTCTTGGTGATCGAGACCGCCCGGTCGAGATAATAGAGACGGTACCAGGCGTCCTTGACCTTCCTTTCGAGCTGCAGCTTGAGATCCTCGTAGATGCCTTTGTACCAGAGCGCCTGCTGTTCCGCCATCTCGCCCTTGGTCATCAGTTTTCCGGGAAAGGGGAATTTCTGCGACAACCGGAAATCCTTACCCGTCATCGGCGTATCACCATCCGAAAACGAATCGGTCGGATAGTTGACGAAGGCAAACGAGAGCATCGGGTCGTCCAGCGACCTGGCAGGGATGATCTTGCGCTCGAACAGATGCCACCGTGCTTCGGCGGCCTGAAGATCGGGATTGTTCTTCAGCGCCTCCCCGATCAGCCTGTCGAGGTCATCGGCCGCCAGTGCCGGCAGGGGTGCCAGCAGGACGAGCAGAACGATGCTGAGCAGATATTTCATGGTTGACTGTCCTCCGTAAAGTTGTCTGACAAACCGCTTGGTCATGGCCGCGCACGACGGGGCCCGGGACGCAGGTCGGCATCCACCGTCCCTGGCCGCCAAACCGGACCGGCATGAAGCCGGCACCCGATCCGCCGCAACGGCGAGCACTCTAGTTAAAAAGCTCTTCGGCATCCTGCCGGGGCAGGTTTAGCAGGTGGTTGACCAGGTCCCAGCGCTGCCGGGGAGTCAGGCGGTCGCCGAAAGCCGGCATGCCGCTGTTCAGACCGTGACTGATGATCCAGTACTTCTCTCCGGGACCGTAGAACCCGCTGTGGTGGGCATCGTGAAAATTGGCCGGGGGCGTCTGCAGGGAGGCAGCGGCGGGACCGTCTCCCTTTCCATCGGGGCCATGGCAGACGGCGCAGTTGCGGGCGAAAAGCTCGGCACCATTCTGCAGCGAGGCTGCCGTCGGCACCACCGGCGTCCGGTCCATCACCCGGTACTCGGCCGGAATCCGCTGCTTGGCCGCCCCCATGGCCGCCATATGATCATCGCCGCCATGGGAATGCTGCCCCTTGCCCGAGGCAAAAGCGGTGCCGGCGAGCAGCAGCATCACGATCGGCAACAGAACTTTCATCGTATCCCCTTTCCGCATTGCGGACAGAACCTCCATCCCTGACCCAAGCACTGTCCACAATCGCAGTTTTTATCTTTAGATTTCGAACGATTGACCCTCACGAGTATAACAAGAGCCAGCCCGGCCGCAAGGTTGGCCGACAGCAGAATCCACCCGGCCGGCCCCGGCGTCATCAGCGTCTCGAATGTGCAGACGCCACAGCAGACCAGCCAGGTGTTGTAGGCCAGAACCGACAGGGCCGCGGCCAGCAGCCAGAAACCCAGCCAGCGGGCCTCACGCCCGAACAGGCTGCGAATCTTCATGCCGCCACCCTTCTTCCATGCTGGCGGCCGCACCAGGGGCAGAAGGCGGCGGTGACCGCGTGCAGCCCGCCACATTCGGCACAATGCTTCTGCACCAGGGCCTTGCAGCTCGGACAGATCAGCCAGTCGTTGCCGATGGCGGCGCCACAATCACCACACCCGACAATAAAAGACTCGACCTCCTGTCCCCGCCGGTCGAGTTGGCAGCAGATCTGCCAGAGCAGCAACCCGAGCGTGACGAACAGAATGAGGATCATGCACACTCCCTCTTTGCTTCGACGACGGCCGGCTCGTTCCGGCGGCTGACCTCCTCGACGATGCGGCCGTCACGCAGAAAAACCGTCCGATCGAACCAGTCGAGATTTTCCCGATTATGGGTCACCATGATGATCGTCTGTCCCTCGCGGTGCAGATCGCGGAACAGCTTCATGATCTGGCGACTGGTGGCACTGTCGAGGCTGCCGGTCGGCTCGTCGGCGAGAATCAGGGGAGGGCTGTTGACCAGCGCCCGAGCAATGGCGACCCGTTCCTGTTCACCGCCGGACAGCTGCGACGGCAGATGCAGCATCCGGTCCTTCAGCCCCACCCGCTCGAGCACATCGACCGCCCGCCGTCTCTTCTCCGCCGGCTTCATGCGGCAGACGGCCAGCGGCAGCATGACGTTTTCCAGCGCCGTCAGGTAGGGAACCAGGTTATGGCTCTGAAAGACGAAACCGAGATATTCGCGACGGAAATCGGCAAGCCGCTCGGCCGACAGCCCGTAGATGTCGATGCCGTCGATCTTCACCGTGCCGGTGGTCGGTCGACTCAGACCGCCCAGCAGAGAAAGGAGCGTACTCTTGCCGGAACCGGAAGGCCCCATCACCCCGAGAAAGGTCCCTTCTTCGATCGCCAGATCGACGCTGTGCAGGGCGGCGACACAATCGCTGCCGTTGACAAAGTGCTTGGTCAGTTCACTGAGCTGAATCAGGGTCATGAATCTGTCTCCTTTACAGGGCCCGCAACGCCTCGCTCGGCTCCAGCCGGCTGGCATGCAGGGCCGGATGCAGGGCGGCGACCAGGCCGACGACAACCGCTGCCAGCAGGGACGCGGCAGCCAGCAGCGGCTCGAAATGCCAGACCGCCTTGCCGTCGCCGAGCAGCGGCAGCGCGCCGAGGGTCACACCGACCCCGGCCAGATATCCGAACAGGCCGGCAAAGGCGCTGACAACGCCGGCCTCGACCAGCACCAGCCGCAACACATGACTGCGCCGGTAACCGATGGCACGAAAGATGCCGATCTCACGGGTCCGTTCACGCACCGATCCCATCATGGTGACGAAGACCAGCAACGCACCGACCAGGATCACCACGGCAGCCACTCCCCAGGCAAAGATCTTGAACTGGGAGATGGCATGCATGCGGGTCTTGACCACCTGCTGCACCGCCCTGACCTCGACATCCGGCAGGGCACGGGCAATCTGGCTGACCATGTCCTCGATCGGGCAGTTGGCACACAGGGCGGCGACCTCGACCAGGGAAACCTGTCCCGGCTTGCCGAGCAGCTCCTGGGCCACGGGAAGCTGGGCAATGAGCAACTGGTCATCCTGGCTACCGGTCGGCCGCAACACACCGCTGACCCGGAAAGGCCGTCCCGAGACCACGAGTTCATCGCCCACGGTCACCCCGAGCCGGGAAGCGGCCGCGCTGCCGAGCACCAGTTGATCGGCCTCGACGGGACGGCTGCCCGTCAGCTGCCACCATTTTTTCAGCCCGAACTCGACTTCGGAGTCGACCCCCATCAACAGAACCCTTCGCCCCGCGACCTCCACCGCCCCCAGAACCTTGGGCGCGACGGCGGCCACGTTGCGCCGGTTGGGGATGGTATCGATGGCGGCCAGGGAGCGCTGGTCGATCTCGTGGCTGGTCAGGCTGACACCACCGAGATTGATGCCGCCATAGCTCAGGGCGAGCTGGTCACTGCGCGGGGTAATCAGGATATTGGCTCCGAAGAGCTCCAGTTCGTCCCGGGCCCGATCGGCCAGGGCTTCGGTCAGCGACAGCAGTGCCACCACCGTCGCCACGCCGATCAGCAACCCGGTCAGCAGAAAGAGCGCCCGCCCTTTGCGACGGCGCAGATTGTTGAGGGTAATCGTTTCCAGGCGCATGCTTGATACCTCAGGGGTCTCAGGAGTCAGAATTCCAGGGGACGGGACAGACCACCGTCTCCCTCTCAGAAATACTTGCCACCCTGTTCCAGGGCGGCGACACGGATCTGGACCTGACCGCCGACGATCTCACGCTGCAGGGGAGAGGGATTGCACCCACCCTTGACCACGTTGACCATGTCGGAAGGGAAGGACTGTCCGCAGTTGTTGCAGATCATCGCGTCTCCTTCCTGCCGGTAGCCCTTCTTCTCCCGGAAGCAGACGTCACAGGCATCAAAGGCGGCGCGGATCACCCCGTCACGGCTCTTGAGAACAAAAAACCGGATCGTTCCACGCTGCCCCTGATACTGGAAGAACTTCGCCCGGCCATCTTCGAAGTCGCTGGCGGGCAGACGGACGATGCCGCCTTCACCGGCACGAACCGTCTGCACGCTGCCGCCACCTCCGCTCCCCAGCAACAGCCAGGCACCGGCACCAACGCCTACCAACAACACCACGAGGCCGGACAGCAACAGCTTGCCGGTCGCCTTCTTGCCCGCATCCTTCTTCTCGAACTGATCACGCTTTGCTTGCCGTTCAGACATGATGAACTCCTTGTATCCAAAGTTTTTTCAGCCGTTTTTCAGCCTTTTTTCTACCGGATCGTTTCAGCCGCAGCAGCCGCTGCCGCAGTCCCCTCCACTGGCGACAACCCGCTTGAGCCGGGAATCAAAAATGACCACGTCGGTCTGCCGGACGAGATCGTTCAGCCACTGCTGCAACCGCAACCGCCGCTGTCCCGGATCGGTCACGCCGGCCAGCACCTTCTGCTCGACCAGCCGGTCGATGGTCATGTCTTCGCGCAACTGGCGACGAAAGGTCTCCATGTCACCGAAACGTTGCCCGATGAGTTCGTCCAGATTGGCATGTCCCTTTCGCAACTGTTCAAGACGGGCATCGACTTCACCCGCCTGCACCAGGATGCCGTTCTTGTCGGCGGCAGCCAGCAGCATCTCCCGCTGCCGCAGGTCGTTCCAGAGCTGGCGACGCAACTGGTCGATCAGGGCCGGAGAGCCCTCACGGTCACCCAGGCGCAATTTCAGGGCCAGCTCGAAATCGTCCCGGGAGATCAACCGGGAACCGACCCTGGCGACATACTTGGCACCGAGACGGGCCCGCTCCTGGCGCAGGCCGGCGTACTCCTCCGGGCTCAGCTCCTGGCGCAACCTGGCCGGATAGCCGGCGTCAGTGATGCGCTTGGCAATGGCCTCGCTGCTGATGCGCGACGGATCGAAAACGACCCGGCAACGGCCACTGGTCAGACTGACCTCGACCTCACCGACACCAGGATCGGCCAGAGCCTCGTTGATTTTCTGCACGCAGGAGCCGCAGGAAAGCTTTTCCACCTGGTATTCGGCCAGGGCGGCCCCTGCCGGATCGAACCCGGCCGGCCGCAACCACCAACCGGCGGCAACGGCAAGAACCACCAGGATCAGGATGGCCATCAGTCTGCTTCGCTTCATGGGGTCCGGTCGTCCTTTCTCTTTGCCAATATCGTTTCGTCCTAACCCGGACAGTCTTCCTCAACCGCTCCCCTGGTCCTATCACAGGCCGTGCCAACCCCACACTGAAACCCTAACCATCTGTCCTGCAACGACTAATTCTCTTCATGAAGTTTTTCGTCCCCAACCGGGAGTTCCAAGCTGAAGAATATTCTACATCAGGCTGCCGGATATCCAACAGCAAAGACGACAACTCAGGAAGCCGCCGTCTCCGAACGTGCAAGAAGCGCCCTGGCCAACATGCTGATCCGCCCGTCCTGCTCGGCAACCAGTTCCTCGAGAACACGGCCGACCCGATAGCGGCCGCCGCGCAAAGTCCGCTCCAGACAGCGTGCCAGCCCCGACGCCAGGGCCGAGGGAAGCAGCTGCTCAAGAGCCTCGATGGCATTGGCCCGACGGCGGGCGTCGCCATCCTCGACAGCCCGACGGATGGCCGTCAGCCGACCCGAGGAATCCTCCTGCTCCAGCCGGGCGAGTACCGACATGCCGATCCGATAGGCCTTCTCGGTCAGGCAGGCGACCAACTCCTCGGCCTCCGGCCCGGCGTAGCGCTCACCAATGGCGGCAGCCCGGAAAAGAAAAGTCCGCCCCCGGGACAGTTCGCGCCGGAATGCCGTCTGCAGGTCACCGGGCAGCTGCAATCGTCCGCGCGCCTGCCCCTTCCAGCCCAGAGTCTCGAGTACCAGCTCCGGATAATGTTTTTTCATCCGCAGGGCGACTCCCACCCAGACGAGGGCGAAAGCAAAGCCGAACGGGGCCAGATGGCGCGGATGCAGCAGGTCTTGACAGATGACGAGATAGCCCGACTGACAAACCAGCACGAAAGCGGCACCGACCAAGACCCCCAGGCGAACCACGACTCCGCGCAGAAACGGCATCAGCAAGACCCGCTGCTCGTCGGGGAAGAGCCCGACCAGCGCCGCCCGGGCCGGGGTCTGGATCGCCCGCCGGAAAACCCCGGTGCTGATCCCCGCATACACGGCCGTCATCAGGTCAAACTGTGCCATGAAGGCGACAAAAACCAGAAGGTAGTTGGCCGGATGCACCAGCAGACCGCCGGTCACTCCGAATTTCCGGTAGATTCTGCCGGCAAAGAGGCTGACCAGCAGGGCCAGAGTGAACTGCGCTCCCCGGTAAAGACCGAAGAAATGTGCCATCGAAGCCTCATCGGCGTAAGTCATGTCGATGGCGAAACTGACCTGGTAATTGAGCATCGGCACGATCATGTTCGGAATCAGGGTGAGCAGCACCAGCCCCCGAACCAGCGACGACCCGCGCAAAACCGGCATGACCCGCTGCAGACTCGTCCGGAAGGAAGAGCGGGGCCGCAGCTTCGCGGCTCCCGCCTCGACCGGATCCTCCGCCACCGGTTTCGAAATCCTCCCTGCCAGCAGAAAGGCCAGAACGATCGTCAGCTGGTAGAGCCACAGAAGATTGTCGACCGAAGTCAGACCGGAAAGGAGCGGCGTGACGAACCCTCCTCCCATGCCACCGACGAGCCCCCCGGAGACCATGAGCGGAAAGATCCGTTTCGACTGGCGGGTGGAGAAGGTCTGATTCGCCAGGTTCCAGAAGAGAAAGGTCAGCAGCAACTCGAACTGCGACTTCATGACATAGACCAGGGGATAGAGCAGCGGAATCTGCAGCGGAATGAGCAGCCGTACCAGCAGGGCATTCAGGGCACTGAAAGCGAGAATCCGGCGCAGCACGACCTCCCCCGGCAGCCGGCCGAGCCAGCGTCCGACGACTCCCATGACAAAAACGGTCAGCAGGGCGTTGACCAACATCATGGTCGGCAGGTAGTCTACGCCAACCCGTTTGAGAAAAACCGTTTCCGCGAAATTGTTGAAAAGCACATTGGAGGCGCCGATGAAGAACAGGGCGCCGGCAGCGAAAAGAAAAGCCCGGAGGTCGCTGTTCTCCAGGCCAAGCCAGTCGCAAAGCCGATATCCGAGTTTTTTGCCGTTCATTCGTTGTGTCCGCTCCTGTTCGTTGCTCAGGCCCGTGGTGCCGGCCCAAGATTACCAAAAAAAAACACACCAGACAAAAAACAGCTCTCTTTTCAAGAGGATACATAAACATACGGCAGGAAGCCATCCGTCTCGCCATTTCCGGCTGTAGACAATTCCGCAAGACACAATCCGCAATGGGACGAGAAAAGACCGAATGAAACTGAAGGAAAGATATCGTGAATTCCGGCGCAAGACCCTGCGCCGGCAAGAGGTGGCCTGTCTGGCCTGTGGCGACTGCTGCCGCCGCTTCAGCTGGCACCTGCAGGCCTCACCGCGGGACATCCGACGCTGGCGGCAAGCGGGGCGGGACGACATTCTCGCCTACGTACACGAACTGGGCATGCTCTGGTTCGACCCCGACAGCGGCGAACGGCTGAGCTGTTGTCCCTTCCTGGTTCCAGACGGTCCCGGCAGAACCATCTGCGGTATTCACGAGGTCAAGCCCGACATCTGCCGGACCTACCCCACCCTCGAGCACAACAGAACCTGCCTGAAGGGAACCTTTCTCGATTGACCGCCCCCCCAAGGACTCAAGGTTGATGGCGGCCGGTACTTCCAAATGCCTCAGTTGACGATTCTCCAGCTGCCATCCGTCTCCCGGCAGGCGGTACCGTAGGCCTGCTGCTTCTCGCCGGCCACCATCACCACCTGGGTGTATTCGCGGCAGTACTGGCCGTTGGCCTTGCGATAGGTCCGGGTCGGCGTGATCGATCCCTCGTTGCCACTGTCGGGATTGCGCCAGTAACCCGGCTGGTAAGCGGGATTCTTCTCCAGGGTCTGCTGGGCCGTCCTCTGCATGGCCGCCCGGTCGGCCTGGTCGAGCGTCCTGCCCACCCCCTGACCGATCAGCGCCCCGGCCAGGGTGCCGACGGCGACGGCCACCAGCCGTCCCTTGCCGTGACCGATCTGGGAGCCGAGCAGAGCACCGGTCCCGGCACCGATCATGGTGCCGCCGGTCTCCTTCGGCCCCATGTCGGGGGCACAGGCGACGACGAAGAGCAAAAGAACGACGGGGGTCAGCCCCCTGAACCATCCACGGCCTCTCATGGCAGCCTCCTTCCGGTGCCGACAACGGCACGGTTTTTCCTGAACCCGCCCGTTCGTCACCAGTCAAAACGGGGGATGCAGAATCATGGTCTGTTCATTCTGACACAGAGAAGAGGCCGTCGCAGCGTCCCGCCGCCCCCCAAGGGCTGCGCGTTGCCACGGCACCGGACTGTGCGCCCGGCCGGAAAACGGCTAGCGGCCGGCGGCAGCCCGCCGCAGAGCGTCCAGCAGCCGCCGGGCGGGCACCGGCAGGCTGGAGGCAGCGCGTTTCACGATCGCCTGGGGAAGGATTCCCTCCCGGCCGTAGAAGAGACTGTCGGCGGCATGATCGATATCGAGCGCGGCTCCCTCCAGGGAAACGCCGGCAAACAGCCCCCGACTGCGCGAATAGGAATAGATTTCCGCCTTGAGCTTGGCATCTGTCGCTCCCTCGACCCGCCGACCGACGGGACCTGCCGCCACCGCAGCATCGGCGCCGAGGGTGATCTTGCCGTCGAAAATATCATTGACACTCTTTTCGCTCATGAACACCAGAACCACATCCGTCGACTGGGCTCCGATCTGCCAGCCGAGACTGCCGCCGATCATGCGGACAAACACCGGCGCCGTCCAGCCGCCGTTCCGCTTCAGCACCAACACGCCCCGGCCGTACTTGCCGCCGACGAAGAAACCGGCCTTGATCATGCCGGGAATGATCGCGACGGCCCGGGCATTACGGAGCATGGCCGGTGGAATCCCTTTTTCCGGAATCTGCATGATTTCCTGCACCACTTCGGTGGCATCACGCATCGTCTGCGATTCCTTCTCGCCGGCAACGGCCGGCAGGGGCAGCAACAGCAACGCAATCAGCAGTACGATCGGTTTACGCATCGGACGACTCCTTTCCTGACATCTGGCAAACCCTGAGTGCCCCGGATCCAACGGGGCATGCAGGTTCATGTACCAGGCCATTCTAACCGATTCTCCGGCCGGCCGACAGCCCCAATCGCAGCCCCAATCGCCTGCCGGACGAGCCGATATACCCGGGTAAAACTTGCGTAAAACCGGCAGGCGGGCACAACCAACCCGTCCACCGGCTGCTAGAATGGATGCAGAGGATTTTCGATCGACGGTCCATACCGTCCGAGGGAGGAATGCAAAAATGACCGACGCCCC
>CAYTVY010000016.1:16403-28272 GCA_964441925.1 uncultured Geothermobacter sp. | reverse complement strand
GCCTGAAAATGACCTGCCCTGCCAGCGGCGGCGGACAGGCCCCAACCACCTGATTATCCGCCTCTTTTCAGTTCGAGCAGAATCAGCCGGGCGACCGCCTTGACGGTTTCGAACACCCCTTCGCCGGTGGTGGCGCAGGCTTCGAAATCGGGTACGCCGCGGGGGTTGAGCAGCCGGCGCAGCTCCTCCACCGGGGTGATATTGGGCAGGTCGCGCTTGTTGTACTGGATGACGAAGGGCAGATTCTCGAGCTTGTAGCCCTGCTCCTCGAGATTCTCCTCGAGGTTGATCAGGCTCTCGATGTTGGCGTCGAGCCGCTCTTCCTGCGAGTCGGCGACGAAGACGACGCCGTCGACCCCCTTGAGGATCAGCTTGCGCGAGGCGTCATAGAATACCTGTCCGGGCACGGTGTAGAGATGGAAGCGGGTCTTGAAGCCGCGGATCTCTCCCAGGGCCAGGGGCAGAAAGTCGAAAAACAGGGTGCGCTCGGTCTCGGTCGCCAGCGAGATCATCTTGCCTTTGGCCGCCGGGTCGGTCTTCTGGTAGATGTACTGCAGGTTGGTGGTCTTGCCGCACAGGCCGGGGCCGTAGTAGACGATCTTGCAGTTGATTTCGCGCGAGGCGTAGTTGATGAAGGACATGCTCCGCTACCCCGTTACTTGAACAGGTTGTCGATGTCGTCGTCGGTGATCTCGGCGAAGGGGCTCTGGGTCTGACCCGCCCTTTCCATCTGCTCGGTCTTGCGGCCGAGCGCCTCGAAGATGCGGGCCAGCTCGTCGCTGGCCTTCTTCACCCGCAGGCGGACCAGCCCCAGGGAGGAGCGCTGGTCGAAGATGACAACCAGGATCACCCGCTGGGCGACGATGGAGATGTGGATGTTGTCCTTCTCCCCCTCGTGGAAGAGGATGGAAAATTCCTTCTCGCCGATCAGCTTGGCCAGACCGCCGGTAGCGGCGATGTTGCCGGCGGTGAGCGACGCAAGACTGGTGGTGTCGAGATGCTCGGTCTCCCCCGTGGACGATATGAGCTGGCCGTTCTTGTCGACCAGAAAGATGACCTTGGAGTTTGATTCCCTCAGCAGCTTGCCCAGCACGGCGTTGATCTGCTGAAGTTCCTCCTCGTACATGACAAAGGGAGAGGTATGGGTCCCGAACATGCGAAAGCTCCTTCGGCAGGTTTGCGCATCCGTCGTTATATAGCATCAAACCCCTGTACGGGCAAGGACTTTACCCGCCGGGGGCCGCTTCCGAACCGGAACGGAACCGGCCGAAAAAACAGAACCCCGGCGCTTGTGCGCCGGGGTTCTGGCCATTGGCATGGCGGGTTTTCCGCTTACTCGTCCTTGCCGCAGTCGGCCTGCATGGCCGCCAGCTTCTTGTAGAGATCGTAGCGGGTGGCGGCATCCCTGGCGCTGCGCTCGAGCAGCGCGTCGGCCTGCTCGGGATTGGCCTTCTTCAGCACCCGGAAACGGTTCTGGTGGCTGGCGAACTCCCCGAAGCTGATCGAGGGATCCTTGCTGTCGAGCTGCAGCGGGTTCTTGCCCTGCTCGACCAGGCGCGGATCGTAGCGGAACAGCGGCCAGTAACCGGAGTTGACCGCCTCCTTGCAGTTGTCGACGGCGGTGGTCATGTTGATGCCGTGGGCGATGCAGTGGCTGTAGGCGATGATCAGCGACGGTCCGGGATAGGCGTCGGCCTCGAGGAAGGCCTTGACGCACTGGGCCGGATTGGCCAGGGAGACCCGGGCGACGTAGATGTTGCCGTAGGTCATGGCGATCATCGACAGGTCTTTCTTCGGCATCTGCTTGCCGCCAGCGGCGAACTGGGCGACGGCCCCGAGCGGCGTCGACTTGGAGGCCTGGCCGCCGGTGTTGGAGTAGACCTCGGTGTCGAGCACCAGGACGTTGACGTTGGCGCCGGAGGCGAGCACGTGGTCGAGACCGCCGTAGCCGATGTCGTAGGCCCAGCCGTCACCACCGTGAATCCAGACCGACTTGGCCACCAGGTAGTCGATGTTGACCAGCAGCGGCCGGGCGGTCTCGTGGGTGCAGGCGCCGAGCACCTTGCGCAGCCGGGCGACCCGCCCGCGCTGGGCCTCGATCTCCTCCTGGCTGTCCTGGGCGCTGGCGAGGATCTCCCGCTTCAGGTCGGCGGTACCTTCGCAGGCCTTGCAGCCGCACGCGATGTTCTGCTTGAGCAGCTCGCGGGCGTAGGCCGTGGTCTTGTCGATGGCCAGCCGCATGCCGAAACCGAACTCGGCGTTGTCCTCGAACAGCGAATTGCTCCAGGCCGGACCCAGGCCGTCCTTGCGCCTGGTCCAGGGCGTGGTCGGCAGGTTGCCGCCGTAGATGGAGGAGCAGCCGGTGGCGTTGGCCACCACCATGCGGTCACCGAACAGCTGCGAGCAGAGCTTGACGAAGGGCGTCTCGCCGCAGCCGGCGCAGGCGCCGGAGAACTCGAACATCGGCGGCAGCAGCTGGCTGCCCTTGAGGGAGGCGCGGTTGACCAGCGCCGGGTCGGTGTCGGGCAGGGAGAGGAAGAACTCCCAGTTGGCCCGCTCCTTTTCGCGCAGCGGGAACTGCGGCTCCATGTTGATCGCCTTGACACCCTCTTCGGTCTTGCTCTTGGCCGGGCAGTTGTAGACGCAGGCGCCGCAGCCGGTGCAGTCCTCGACCGCCACCTGCAGGGTGAACATCTTGCCGTCCATGTCCTTGCCCTTGGCCGGCACCGCCTTGAAGGACTCGGGCGCCCTCTTCAGCTCGGATTCGTCGTAGATCTTCATCCGGATGGTGGCATGCGGACAGACGAAGGAGCAGATGCCGCACTGGATGCAGAGATCTTCCTTCCAGACCGGCACGTTGACGGCGATGTTGCGCTTCTCGAAGGCGGCGGTGCCGGTGGGGAAGGTACCGTCGGCCGGCATCGCCGACAGGGGCAGCTTGTGGCCGAGACCGTCGATGATCGGACCGAGGGTCTTGCGCACCATCTCCGGGGTGCCCTCCCACTTGCCGACCTGCATCTCGATGGTGCTGTCGGCGCTGGCGGGCACCGCGACCTCGAAGACGTTCTCCAGGGCGATGTCGACCGCCTGCTTGTTCATGTTGACCACCTTCTCGCCGGCCTTGCCGTAGGACTTGACGATGGCGTCCTTGATCTCGCGCACCGCCTGCTCGAGCGGAATGATGCCGGAGATCTTGAAGAAGGCGGTCTGCATGATGACGTTGATGCGCGGCCCGAGACCGATCTTCTCGCCCAGGTGCACGCCGTCGATGACGAAGAACTTCAGCTGCTTGTCGATGATCTGCTGCTGCACCTTCTTCGGCAGCTTGCTCCAGACCTCGTCCTTGCCGTAGGGGGCGTTGAGCAGGAAGGTGGCGCCCTGCTTGGCGTTCTTCAGCATGTCGTACTTCTCGAGGAAGGAGAAGTTGTGACAGGCGACGAAGTCGGCCTCGTTGTCGGAGATCAGGTAGGTCCCCTTGATCACCTCGTCACCGAAGCGCAGGTGACTGGTGGTCATGCTGCCGGCCTTCTTCGAGTCGTAGACGAAGTAGGCCTGCACCTTGTAGTCGGTGCAGTCGCCGATGATCTTGATCGAGTTCTTGTTGGCGCCGACGGTGCCGTCGGAGCCGAGACCGTAGAACATGGCGGCGTAGCCCTTGAACGGCACCTTGAAGTTCTCGTCGAAGGGCAGGCTCAGACCGAGCAGGTCGTCCTCGAAACCGACGATGAAGTGGTTCTTCGGCCTGTCGAGCAGCAGGTTGTCGAGCACCGCCTTGCACATGCCGGCGTTGAACTCGAAGGAACCGAGGCCGTAGCGGCCGCCGACGATGACGGGATAGCCGGAGAAGCTGGTGAAGCCATCGACCATGCCCTCGCCGATGGCGGTCCGCACCGCCTGGTAGAGCGGCTCGCCGATGGAGCCGGGCTCCTTGGTGCGGTCGAGAACGGCGATCTTCTTCACCGTCGCCGGCAGCGCCTTGCAGAACTGCTCGACCGGGAAGGGCAGGAACATCCGCACCTTGATCAGGCCGACCTTCTCGCCCTGGGAGTTGAGGTAGAGGACCAGCTCCTCCATCGCCTCGCAGCCGGAACCCATCATCACCACCACCCGCTCGGCGTCGGCGGCACCGACGTAGTCGACCAGGTTGTACTGGCGGCCGGTCAGCTTGGCGAACTTGTCCATCTGCGCCTGCATGATGGCGGGCACCTTCTGGTAGTAGGGATTGACCGACTCGCGGCCGTGGAAGTAGACGTCGGGGTTCTGGGCGGTACCGCGCAGCACCGGATGATCGGGCGACAGGGCGCGGGCGCGGTGGGCGGCGACCAGCTCGTCGTCGATCATCGCCCGCATGTCGTCATGGGTCAGCTCCTCGACCTTCTGCACCTCGTGCGAGGTCCGGAAGCCGTCGAAGAAGTGCAGCACCGGCACCCGCGACTCGAGCGTGACGGCCTGGGCGATGAGGGCGAAGTCCATGACCTCCTGCGGATTGTTCGAGCAGAGGAAGGTCCAGCCGGTGGAACGGCAGGCCATGACGTCGCTGTGGTCACCGAAGATCGACAGCGCCTGGGCGGCGATGGCACGGGCCGAGACGTGAAAGACGGTCGGGGTCAGCTCGCCGGCGATCTTGAACATGTTGGGGATCATCAGCAGCAGCCCCTGCGAGGCGGTGAAGGTGGTGGTCAGGGCGCCGGCCTGCAGCGAACCGTGCACGGCACCGGCGGCACCGCCCTCGGACTGCATCTCGACCACCTTGGGCACCGTGCCCCAGATGTTCTTCTCGCCCCTGGCGCTCTTGGCGTCGGAGATTTCGCCCATCACCGAGGAAGGGGTGATGGGATAGATGGCAATCACTTCGTTGGTGGCGTGTGCAACGTGCGCCGCCGCCGTGTTGCCGTCGATACAGACCATCCTGCGTGACATATACGTCCTCCTTTTGGCTTGATGACTGGTTCAACCTGTCCTGTCCGTCACTCATCCCCCCATGAGCGAATGTTCGAGCCGGTTCGCGGCAAGAGCACACAGCATGCAGTATACACCACAGAAGAAAAAAACGTTCAGAGCTCGCGCCGCCCCTCCACCGCCCGATGAACGGTGGCATCGTCGATGTATTCGAGATCGCTGCCGGTGGGAATCCCGTGCGCCAGCCGGGTCACCCGCAGGTTCAGCGGCCGGATCTGTTCCGCCAGATAGAGCGCCGTGGCGTCCCCCTCGACGGTGAAATTGGTGGCGATCAGCACCTCCTCCACTCCCCCCTGCCGCAACCGGCACAACAGCTCGTCGATCCGGAGATCGTCCGGGCCGACACCGTCGAGAGGCGACAACACCCCCTGCAGCACGTGATAGCGGCCGCGGAACGACCGGCTGCGCTCGATGGCCAGCAGGTCCTGCGGCTGTTCGACCACGCACAGCAGGCGTTCGTCCCGCGCCGGATCCCGGCAGATGGGACAGGGATCGGTCTCGGTCAGATGAAAGCAGACCGAGCAGAACCCGATTTTCCGGTGCAGGTCGAGCACGGCCTCCGCCAGGGCCTCCGCATCCGCCGGCGGTCGCGACAGCAACGAGAAGGCCAGCCGGGCTGCCGTCTTCTTGCCGACACCGGGAAACTTGGCCAGTTCGGCAACCAGACGGGCGAAGGACGGGATGGAGTCTAGCATGAGAAATTCCAAAAATCCAACAATATGGAACGCCGTTTTATTTTTACAGGATCACCAAAAAAACTTTACAACGACCCTTAAAAGCGGCCGGTAAATTGGTCAGGCCATGCTGGTTGTAATACCATGGCTTCACGCCAGAAATCAAGGTTTTATCGCGACTTTCGTCGATGTCAAAAGACGCTTTGGCCGCTCCAAACAGCAACGCCTCCCGCGGGGGAGGCGTTGGCGAAGCCGGTTCAGAACATCCCGGGGATACTCAGGCCGCCGGTCAGCTTGCCCATCTCTTCCTGCATCATCTCCTGGCTCTTTTTCAACGCCTCGTTGACCGCCGCCAGCACCAGATCCTGCAGCATCTCGACATCCTCGGCGTCGACGACGCCGGGATCGATGGTCAGTGCCAGCAGCTGCTGCCGGCCGTTGACCACCGCCGTCACCATGCCGCCGCCCGCCGAGGCCTCAACCTTGCGTTCGGCCAGTTCTTCCTGCAGGCGCGCCATCTTCTTCTGCATCAGCTGCGCCTGTTTCATGATGTTGCCCAGTCCTTTTGCCATGTCTTCTTTCCTCCGCATGCCCTCGCGGGCGCTTGATGTCGGTTCAGACAAACCCCTTGTCGATGGGACGCACATCGAGTACCTCGGCCCCGAAGATCTCCTGCACCGACCGGATCAGGGGATGGGCGAGAGCGTCCTGCCGCAGTCGTCGCTGGCGATCCGATTCCTGCCGCCTTTTCTCTTCGGCCAGCGAGGGCGGTGCCGGTTCCCGGTCGGGCTCGATACCCCGCACCCGCAGATTCACCGGACAGCCGAAATAGTCGGAGGCCAGCCGGGCCACGTCCTGCTGCATGTCGCGATCGCCGAGCTGGACCAGCTCGAAGGAGCCTTTCGGCAGGCCGACCTCGATCTCCGGCGGCTCCAGTTTCAGAGGACTCGCTTTCTCCAGGATGGCGGCCAGCAGGGGCCGGCGCTCCCGAACCTGCGCGACCAGCCCCGGCCACCCGCCCGCTGCAGGCGACGGGGCGACCGGGGCCTCAGCCTTTTTTGCCGGAGGCTCCTGTCGGTCGCTCGGGGGAGACGGCGTCGGCCGCGGCCCACTACCGGCCCGGCCGGAGGCCACCGTCATCACCAGCCGTTTTTCCAGGTCGGTCAGCTTGCGCAGCAGAGTCCCGATCTCCTCGGCCGGCGGCAGCAGCGCCAGCCGCAGCAGGGCGCTTTCCACCGTCAGGTACTGCATCGAGGAGGCCGCCACCTCCGGCTCCAGCCGGAGCAACGCCCCCTGCAGCCGCTGCAGATCCTCGAGGCTGGTCTGCCCGGCCAGCGTCTTCAGCTCGGCCAGCTCTTCCGGCGTGACGTCGAGCGCCTCTTCCGGCTGGTCGAGAATGCGGCAGAGCACCAGCGCCCGGCAGGCTTCGGCCAGGTCGCGACAGTACTGGCGGAAGGAATGGCCGAGATGATCGACCCGACGCACCAGATCGAGCAGTCGCGGACAATCACGCTGAATCAGCCCCTCGAGGGTCTCGAACAGCAGCCGGCGGTCGATGAAGCCGAGCAGACCGCGCACGTCTTCGTCCGGCACCTTGTCACCACAGAAGGCGATGACCTGATCGAGGGCCGACAGGGCATCACGCATGCTCCCCTCTCCCCGCCGGGCAATCATCGCCAGTGCCTTGTCGCCGATGACGATTCCTTCGGTGTCGACGATCTGCCGCAGGCGCTCGACGACCCGCTTCAGCGGGATCTTGCGAAAATCGAACCGCTGACAGCGGGAAAGGATGGTGATCGGTATCTTGTGCGGTTCCGTGGTGGCGAAAATGAACTTGGCATGCTCCGGCGGTTCCTCCAGCGTCTTGAGCAGCGCATTGAAGGCATTGATCGAGAGCATGTGGACTTCATCGATGATGAAGATCTTGTAGCGGGATTTCGAGGGCAGATAGCGGATATTGTCCCGCAGGTCGCGAATATCGTCGACGCCGGTATTGGAGGCACCGTCGATCTCGAGCACGTCGGTGCCGTTCCCCTCGGCGATCTCCAGACAGGACGAGCACTGGTTGCAGGGTTCGGCGGTGACGCCGGTCTCGCAGTTGAGGGCCTTGGCGAAGATGCGGGCCGCCGAAGTCTTGCCGACACCTCGGGCACCGGTGAAGAGGAAGGCGTGGTGCACCCGGCCGGAACGGATGGCATTGGCGAGGGTCTGGCTGACGTGCTCCTGGCCGATCAGGTCGGCGAAGGACTGCGGACGCCACTTGCGGGCCAGAACCAGGTAGGACATGCGTGGTTTCTCCGTGCAGAATCCGGCTGACGTCGCCGGCACAAGTGACAGCCAGGCACCCCCGCGGCACACGGGGAAAGTTGCTACCGCTGCTCCCTTCCGGGCCTGACGGGGTTCACAACCGCCCGTTGCGCGGGACCCGGCTGTCACTTCTGACGGCAAGGCCGGCCGCCACGAAGAGGGTCAAGGTGGCGGAGAGGGAGGGATTCGGTCACTACGTCGCCGCCTTCCCGGCGGCTCCTGCGTAACCTCCTCTCCGCTCGCTGACGCCGGCTTTCTGCCGGCTTTTCGTCCACTGGACGCGCTCGCTGCGCTTCGAATCCCTCCCGAAACGCCGCGTTGTTTTTTGGGTCTGGCGGAGAGGGAGGGATTCGAACCCTCGGTACCTTTCGGTACACACGATTTCCAGTCGTGCACCTTCGGCCGCTCGGTCACCTCTCCGCAGGTTGCGTAGCATACACGATGCCCCTGGGGCTGTAAAGGTTCTTTGCCCCCCAAATCCACCGGCTGTTTTGCCGGCCGGGGATGGCAAAGCGGGGGAAGATGCGAGGCGCCGAAACGGCAATGACGACACGGCAGATTCCATCAGCAACGACAACCGAATCCCGAAATGGCGGGTGGATTTGGGCCGGGCGTCGACCATACCCGTCCGGAATGGCCCCGCTGAATGAGCCGTCAGTGGAACAGACGGGGGACGTACTCGATTTCCGGCGTCAGTTCGGACAGCTCGTCCCTGAGACCACGGGTCGGTATCCGCAGCCGGTCCCGGTGCTCCTCGAGATAACGGGCCATCTCGTCGGCCGGCATCGGCCGGGCAAAGAAGTAGCCCTGCATTTCCCGGCAACCCTTCGCCTTGAGAAACCTGAGCTGCTGTGCCGTTTCCACTCCCTCGGCAATGACGTCCAGGTCCAGGCTGCCGGCCATGGCGATGATCGCCTCGACGATGGCGGCGTCATCCCGACTGCTGGTCACCTCACGAACGAAGGTCTGGTCGATCTTGATCCGGTCGATGGGAAAGTGCTTCAGGTAGTTGAGGGACGAGTAACCGGTACCGAAGTCGTCGATGGCCAGCTCGACACCGCGCACCTTGAGGAATTCCAGGATGCGGCTGGTCGATCTGGCATCCTCCATCAGGTAGGTCTCGGTCAGTTCCAGTTCGAGGAAACGGGGATCGAGTCCCGTCTCGGCGAGAATGCGGTCGATCATCTCCACCAGATCGGGCTGGCGAAACTGGCGCCCCGAGATGTTGACCCCCACCCGCACCGGCGGATAGCCCCGGTCCTGCCAGGCTCTGACCTGGGCACAGGCCGTCCGCAGCACCCATTCGCCGAGGGGGCGGATCAGTCCGGTGTCCTCGGCCACCGGGATGAAACGGCCGGGAGAAATGGGGCCGTCCTGCGGATGCCGCCAGCGAACCAGGGCCTCGACCCCGATCAGCGTACGACTGTACATGTCCCACTGCGGCTGGTAGTAGAGCTCGAACTGCTTTTCCTCGATCGCCCGGCGCAGCTTGTGCTCCAGGGCGTTGCGGTCGAGGGCGTTGCGGTTCATCTCCTCGGAGAAGAACTGGAAATTGCCCCGCCCCTTCTCCTTGGCCTCGTACATCGCCATGTCGGCATGCTTGAGCAGGCTGTCGGCGTCGGTGGCGTCATGGGGGTACATGGAAATGCCGACACTGGTCGAAGTGAAGACTTCCTTGCCGTTCAGCTCGAACGGCTCGCTGAGCAGCCGCAGCACCTTTTCGGCGACGATGGCCGGGTCGCACTCATTCTTCACCGAGGTGAGCAGAATCACGAACTCGTCACCGCCGAGCCGGGCGACGGTGTCGCTCTGGCGGACACAGGAATTGAGCTTGGCGGCCACCATCTTCAGCAGGATGTCACCGGCATCATGGCCGAGCGTGTCGTTGACATCCTTGAAACGGTCGAGGTCGAGAAAGAGCAGGGCCAGGGACCGGTCATGCCGCCGGGCCTGGGCCAGGGCCTGCTGCAGCCGGTCCCGCAGCAGGCTGCGGTTGGGCAGGCCGGTGAGGATGTCATGATAGGCCAGCTTGCGGATCTCCTGCTCCGCCTGCTTGCGCTCGGTGATGTCGCGAATCGAGCCGACCAGCTTCAGCGGCTTGCCCTTTTCGTCACGCACCAGGCTGGCGTTGATCGAGCAGGCGATGACCCGGCCGCGCCGCTGCCGGAGACGGATCTCGAAATCCTTCAGCCGCTCCTCCCGCAGCAGGGCCTTGCGGATTTCCGCCGCCTGGCCCGGATCGTCGCACAGCATGCCGAAGGGCATGCCGATCAGCTGGTCACGCCGGAATCCGAGCGCCCGTTCGACCGACGGACTGACCTCGATGATCAGCCCCCCCATGCTCGACTCGAAATAGACATCCTGGATATTGCTGAAGATCCGCCGGTAGCGTTCCTCGTTCTCGCGCAGAGCCTCCTCCGCCAGGCGCTTGGCGGTCACGTCGCGCAGGGTGCCGGTAACCCCCGTAACCCCCTTCCCCAGCCGGCCGAAAGGCCGGGCGACCATCTCCACCCAGCGGTAGCTGCCGGTGGCCGTCTTCAGCCGCAGGTCGGTCTTGAGGCAGGGCACCTCGCCGGCCAGCACCGTCTCGAGCAGGGTCTGCGCCCTGGCGGTATCGGCGGGGTAGACACTGTCGCAGAACGGCGCCCCGAGGCTGGCGACGACGGGAAAACCCGTCACCTCTTCCCAGGCCGGATTGAGATAGGTCCAGTTTCCCTCACCGTCGATCTGGTAGAAAACGTCACTGGCCGCCTCGACCAGCAGACGGTAACGGTCCTGTTCCTCATCCCGGGCAGACCCTGCCACCCCGGGTCCGGACGAAGTCCCGACATCTGCTTCCGCCATCTCGTCAACCGACGATATCTGCAAGCGCTGGTTCACCAACCAATCCTCGGGGTACCAGATTCCGGCCTGTCGGACACCTGCCCGTGCAGGCCTGTCCTCATTCTTATCGACCGGCCGGTATCACCGCTTTAATTTTATCACAACACCCCATCTGCCTTTGCCTCAGGTCCGGCAAAACCGGGAGCCGGCCAGTCCCCCCGAAGCAGGGAACATCCTTGTCAGTCCGCACGGCTTCATGATAAGTAATCGGCAGTTGTGAGACTGTTCGCCGGCACTCCCACCGGGAGTTGAAAAGGGAAGAGGGGTGCAAGTCCCCCGCGGACCCGCCGCTGTGAGCGAGGACGAAGGGCCGAAGACCACTGATCCGTACCGGATCGGGAAGGCGGCCTGGAGGATGATTCGCGAGCCAGAAGACCTGCCGGAACGAACCACCCGCAGAAACTCCCCGGGAAACAGGGAGAGCGGAACTTTCGGGACCTTAAAAACGCAAGGTCCGCACTTATAGGGGTGCGGACCTTTTTTGTTGACGGTTTCATGCCTGCCGAAATCGAAGTCAGCGATCTCTGCCGCCGCTACGGCAAGACCCTTGCGGTCGACGGCATCAGTTTCCGGGTCGAGAAAGGGGAGCTGTTCGCCTTTCTCGGCCCGAACGGCGCCGGCAAGACCACCACCATCAACCTGCTGACCGGGCTGCTCCGCCCGAACCACGGCCGGATCCGCTATCGCGGGAAAGACTTCGACCCGCGACAGCCGGCGGTCAAGCAGCTGATCGGCGTGGTGCCGCAGCACAACAACCTCGACAAGGAACTGACGGTGCGGGAAAACCTGCGGGTTCACGGCGTTCTGTTCGGCCTCGGCGGCCGCGAGCTGCGGCAGAGGATCGACTTCTGCCTCGATTTCGCCGGGCTCCATGAGAAGCGCGACACCCCGGCCGGCCGGCTCTCCGGCGGCATGAAACGCAAGCTGGTCATCGCCCGCGCCCTGCTGCACCGACCCACGATCCTCTTTCTCGACGAGCCGACGGTCGGCCTCGACCCGCACAGCCGGCGCCGCATGTGGGCCTTTCTGCGCCGCGTCAACCGGGA
>CAYTVY010000016.1:0-16303 GCA_964441925.1 uncultured Geothermobacter sp. | reverse complement strand
GTGCCGGTGCGCATCCGCGAGACGACCCTCGAGGACGTCTTCCTGCGCCTGACCGGCAAGCGGCTGGAGGAGGCATGCTGAACGGCGTCCGCGGCATCTACCTGCGCGAGGTCCTGATCCTGCGCCGCAAGCTGGTCAAGACCCTGCTCTCGGCGGCGGTATCGCCGGGACTGTTCCTGATCGCCTTCGGCTACGGAGTCGGCCGCGACGCCCGGGTGGACGGCCTGAGCTACCTGGCCTTCCTGCTGCCGGGCCTGCTGACCATGAGCAGCATGAACCACAGCTACGGCATCGCCACCGAGATCAACATCGCCCGCTTCTACTTCCGGGTGTTCGAGGAATACCTGCTGGCGCCGATCCGGCGCTGGGAGATCGTGCTTGGCGAGATGGGCTACGGCATCACCCGGGGACTGATCCCGGTGGGGGTCATCGCCGCCTACAGCCTGCTGTGCGGGATCCACCTGCAGTTCGGGCCGCTGTTTCTGCTGGCGCTGCTGCTGCACCTGGGCATCTTCGCCCTGCTCGGCCTGCTGGTCGCCCTGCTGGTGCGCAATCACAGCGACCAGGCGACCATGAACGCCTTTCTGATCACCCCGATGATGTTCCTCTCCGGCACCTTCTTCCCGGTGGCGCAGATGCCGCTGCCGATCCGCCTGCTGGCCGGTATCTCGCCGCTGACCTACTCCACCCGGCTGATCCGCTCGACCCTGCTGCCGGGCGTGCCGGTCGAGAGCGGGCTGTTTCCGGTTCTGCTGCTGATGCTGGCCGTCCTGTTCCTGCTCGCCGGCCGCGTCGTCGCCAGGGTGCAGGCATGAAGCGGCTGCTCTGGATCGGATTCGTCCTGACCCTGGCCGGCTCCTGCCTGCTCGGCGCCACCGCCATCCACCCCTTCAGCCTGAGCGCGGTGGAGCGGGACATCCTCTTCGGGCTGCGCCTGCCGCGGGTGCTGTTCAGTGCGGTGATCGGCGCCATGCTCGGCCTGTCGGGCAGCGTCTACCAGCTGACCCTGAAGAACCCCCTGGCGGACAGCTTCACCACCGGCGCCGCGGCCTCGTCCGCCCTCGGCGCGGTGCTCGCCATCGCCCTCGGCCTGCCCCTGCCGCTGGTGCCGCTGGTCGCCCTGCTGACCGGCCTGGGCGGCCTGCTGCTGGTCTACCGGCTGGCCCGGCAGAACGGGGTGATCAACCCGGTGAGCATGATCCTGGCCGGCATCGTCATGAACATCGTCGCCTCGGCGGTGATCAGCTTCTCCAAGTACTATTTCGAGGATTCCCTCTCGTCCATCGTCTTCTGGCTGATGGGCGGATTCTTCGTGGTCGACTGGGGCAAGCTGCTGCTCTGCCTGGCGGTCTTTGGCGGCGTCTACCTGCTGCTCGCCCGCCGCAGCCTGCAGCTCAACCTGCTGGCCCTCGACGAGGCCTCGGCCCAGACCCTGGGGGTCGACGTGCAGCGGCTGCGCGGTTTCGCCTTCGTCGCCGCCACCCTGCTGGTCGCCGTCGCCGTCAGCCACACCGGCATCATCGGCTTCGTCGGCCTGATCGTGCCGCACATCGCCCGCAGCCTGTTCGGCAGCGACATGCGCGACAACCTCCACTACGCCGCGCTGCTCGGCGCCCTGCTGCTGACGGCGGCCGACGCCCTGGCCCGCACCATCATCCCCGGCGGCGCCGAGCTGCCGGTCGGCATCGTCACCGCCCTGCTCGGCGGCGGGTTCTTCCTCTACCTGCTGCAGACCCGCCGGGAAAGGTTCTGGCATGGTTGAGCTGAGTGTCGACAGGCTGCGTTTTGCGCGTGGCGATTTCCGCCTGGAGATCGACCGGCTGACGATCACGCCGGGGGAGAAGGTCGCCATCCTCGGCGAGAACGGCTGCGGCAAGAGCACCCTGCTGCAGCTGCTGGCCGGGCTGCTGCCGGCGGCCGCCGGCTCCATCCGCTACGACGGCAAGCCGCTGGCCGCCATCCCGGTGGCCCGCCGGGCACGACTGTTCGCCCTGCTGCCCCAGTTCAGCGAGGTGATCTTCCCCTTCAGCGTACTCGAGGTGGTCCTGCTGGGACGCTTCCCCTGTCGCCGGGGCAACACCTTCAGCGCCGAGGACCGGCGGCTGAGCACCCGGCTGCTGGCCCGTCTCGACCTGGAACCGCTGGCCGAACGCCCCTTCAACCAGCTCTCCGGCGGCGAGAAGCGCCGGGTGATGCTGGCCCGGGTGCTCAACCAGCAGGCGCCGCTGCTCTTCCTCGACGAACCGAACGCCGGCCTCGACGTCCGTCACGCCCTGGAGATCTTCGCCCTGCTGCAACGGCGTCCGGAGACCATCGTCGCGCCGGTGCACGACATCAATCTCGCCCACCGTTTCTTCGAACGCTTCCTGCTGCTGAAGCACGGTCGCCTGCTGGCCGACGTGACGCGGCAGGATCTGAGCCCCGAACTGCTTGCGGAGACCTACGATGTCCAGGTTGCTACTGGTACTGCTGCTTTTCTCTTTCACCGCTGAGGCCCGGGGGGCGCAGCGGATCGTCCTGCTGGCGCCGGCGGCCGGCGACATCCTGCTCCGGCTGGGCGCGGAGGATCTGGTGGTCGGGGTGACCCGCAGCCTGGAGGAATTTCCCCGCGCCAGGCGGGTCGGCTCGCACATCCGGCCCAACCTGGAGATCATCCGATCGCTTCAGCCCGACCTGCTGGTCATCGCCTCCAACCGCTTCTTCTCCGAGCAGATGGCGGCCGCCGTCGGCGCTCCGGTCTTCACCTACCAGCCGCACACCCTGGAAGAAATCCTGCAGCAGATCACGGCGCTGGCCGAACGGCTGGACCGCCGGGAGGCCGGCCGGCAACTGGTCGCCCGCCTGCGCCGGAAGCTGGCCGCCATCGAAGCGCCGGCCACGCCGCCGCGGGTGATCTACGAGGTGACGGCCATGCCCCTGATGGTCGCCGGCCGCCGGCACATCGTCGCCGACATCGTCGCCCGCGCCGGCGGCATCCTGCTCGCTCCGGGCGAACGCAAGCTCGTCCGCTTCAGCCCCGAGGCGGTGCTCGCCCGCCGACCGGACATCTACATCTACCAGGTGGGACCGATGAACAGGAATCCGCTGCCGCCGGCCGAACGCGGCCCCTACCGGCGCCTGGCGGCCCGTATCCTGCGGGTCGACGAGTTGCAGTTCGCCCGCGCCAACACCCGCAGCTTCGACAACGTGCTGATGCTCAACCGTTTCTTCCGGGAGGCGACGCCATGAATCCCGCCAGTCCTGCCCGGCCGGGCCACTTCTACGCGGTCGGCGTCGGCCCCGGCGCCCCCGACCTGCTCACCCTGCGCGCCGCCCGGCTGATCGAGAGCACCGATCTGGTCATCGCCCCCCGGGCCCAGGGCAGCGAACGCAGCCTGGCGCTGGAGGCGATCCGCCCCTTTCTGCGGGACCAGCAGCTGCTCTGCCTCGCCTATCCGATGCAACGTGACGATGCGGCCACCCGCCAGCGCTGGCAACAGCTGGCCGACCAGGTCGCAGCCCACTGCCGGCAGGGCCGTGCCGTGGCCCAGGTGACCCTCGGCGACCCGCTGATCTTTGCTACCAGCTCCTATCTGCTGCGGGAGCTGCAACCGCTCCTGCCGGCGGATCGCATCCATATCGTTCCCGGGATCAGCGCCTTCCAGGCTGGTGCCGGACGGTTCGGCGAAGCCCTGACCCTGCAGGAGGACCGGCTGGTGCTGATGTCGGCCACCGATCTGGCCCGGGTCGCCGAGGCCCTCGACCACTGTGAAACCCTGGTGCTCTACAAGGCGGGCCCGGTGATCGAAGCGCTGTACAATCTGCTGGCAAAGCGGAACCTGCTCGGCGCGACCCGTCTTTTCAGTGGCACCGAACAGGGAGAGACGGAATTGCTGGTGGAGGATCTGGCGGACTGGCGGCCATCCCCACTCGGCTACATGACCACCCTGATCGTCCACCTGGGCCGACAGAGCTGGCGACCGGACAAACCAGGCTAGATGGCCGGTTGCGACTCTTCGCCAAGGAAGCTGCCGGCGATCTCCCGAAAGCTGTGTTCGACATGCTGGGTTGAGACGGCCAGCAGAGAAAGGTCCGGCGCGACCACTTCCCAGGCTTTGGGATGCAGGGGGGGCAGCCGGCCGGGCAACGGCATCTCCAGTCCCATGGCCTGGGCCATGAAATCGGCCAGATGAATGATGCAGGACTCGAGGGCAAACCGGCTGCCCTGCGGTTTGTGGTGCCAGCCGACCATCTGCACCAGGTTGAAAGGAAGATGCCAGCGTTCACAAAGCAGCCGGCCGACCTGGGCATGGTCGTAGCCCAGGATCTGCCGCTCGGCCTGGTAGAGAGCGATCTCACCGTTGCGGTAATAGTCGTTCAGGACACTGGCGTAGTATTCGGGCATCTCGACCAGCATCACCAGCCGGCCGATGTCGTGCAACAAACCACCGACGAAGAAGGTTTCCGTTTCCTTCAGTTTCCTGCGTCGGGCAAGCTGCTGGGCGAACAGCCCGGTACGGATGGCGTGTTTCCAGAAGACCTCCATCGACACCAGTCCGTGGTCCAGATTGCGGAACTTGCGGACGATGCTGATACCGAGGGCCAGGCTGAGCAGTTCCCGGGTGCCGAGCAGAGTGATGGCCCGGCTGATCGAATCGGTCTTGCGCGGCAGGGCATAGTAGGCACTGTTGACCAGCTTGAGCAGGCGAACGGAAATACTGGTGTCCTTGCTGACGATTTCGGCCAGATGCTCGACGGCGCCGTTGGGAGCGTTGATCGCCTCGACGATCTTGCTGTAGACATCGGGCAGGGCCGCCATGCGCACCTTGCCCCGGACCAGGGCATCGGATGAAGGTTTGGCCGACCAGTCGATCCCGGCCGGAACCTCGACCTGCGCGATCGCTTCCGGCGGCTGCCAGCCCGCCTGCAGGTGCCGGGCGGTCTTCTCCACCGCCAGTTCGAAGATGGCCCGGATGCCCTCGTGCTCCAGGTCGCAGAGCCGGAACCGTTCACGCTGGTAGGCCCGGGCATTCTCCATCAGGCTCGGATCGAGCTCCCCCCCATCCAGCTCGGCCTGCGAGGTGCCGACGATGTCCGCCTCCAGCACCCCGAAGCGCTTCAGGGCCTCGATGTGCCGGGCGTCGAGAATGGCGCCCTTGGCCAGGATGAACTGTCCTTTTTCGTTGAACAGATCCTCGGCCAGAACCATGCCCTCTTCGAGACTGTCGACCAGGACGAATCCCACCTCTGCCTTCTCCTTCCGTGAACCGGACGGGTTCCTGATCACCTTATCGGCGGGAGAAAACGGGAATTAAGGACTATCCTGCATTTCGCCGGCAAAAAATGACCGTATCGGTTATACCTGAATCAGCGAGCCTGCCGTCGGCAAACAGTACAAACCCACCGATTCAGGCTAGAATGAACAGTACACTTCAGATCACGGGGATACGGACATGACCATCGAACAGCAGATCGAACGCTTCCTCGCCTCGGCGGCCTTCGGCGTCGCCGGCGCCTCGCGCAACCCGGACAAGTACGGCAACAAGGTGCTGCGCTGCTACCTGCAGAACGGCCGCCGGGCGATTCCGGTGCATCCGAAGGAGGAAACCATCGAGGGGCAGCCCTGCGTCGCCCGTGTCGGGCTGCTGCCACCCGAGGTGAAGAGCCTCTCGATCATCACTCCGCCCGCGGTCACCCGCCAGATCGTCGAGCAGGCGATCGCGCACGGCATCGAGAACCTCTGGATGCAGCCCGGCGCCGAGGACCCGCAGGCCGTCGACACCGCCCGCGCCGCCGGCCTGAACGTCATCGCCGACGGTTCCTGCGTTCTGGTGGTGATGGGCTACCACGAGCACTGAAGCGGGTGTCGGCCCGATCAGGGCAGCCAGCCGCGCCGGGCGAAATCGTCTTTCAGCCGGTCGACCGCCCGGTCGATGTTGGCGAGGGAATTGGCGTAGGAAAAGCGCAGGAATCCCTCGGCCGCCGGGCCGAAATCGATGCCGGGCGTCAGGGCGACCCCGGTCTGCTCGAGAATCTCCAGGGCCAGCGCCTGGGAATCGCTGCTGATATGCCGGGCATCGGCCAGCACGTAGAAGGCGGCCACCGGCGCCCGCTCCACCTTCAGCCCCAGCTCCGGCAGCCGCCCCAGCAGGTGCCGGCGCCGCCGGTCGTAGGCCTGCCGCATGCGGGCGACATCCTGTTCGCAGTGCTGCAGGGCGGCAATCCCGGCCGCCTGGACGAAGTTGTTGGCGCTGATCAGAAAGTTCTGGTGCAGGCTCTGCAGGGTGCGCACCACCTCCGCCGGACAGATCAGGTAGCCGAGCCGCCAGCCTGTCATGGCGTAGGTCTTGGAGAAACCGCCAAGGACGAAGGCGTCCGGCGTATATTCCAGAATCGAATGCTCCTCCCCCTGGTAGGTCAGGCCGTGGTAGATTTCGTCGGCCACCACCGGCACCGGCAGCTGCGCCAGCTCGGCCAGCCACTCCGGGGGCATGACCGAACCGGCCGGGTTGGAGGGAGAATTGATCAGCACCGCCCGGGTTCTGCTGCCGAGGGCCTGGCGGACATCTTCCGGTCGCGGCTGGAAGGCGTCCTCCGGCCGGGTGCGCAGGTAGCGGGGCCGGGCCCCGAAAAACGTGATGAAGTTCGGATAGCAGGCATAGGACGGATCGGGCAGGATCACCTCGTCTCCGGCCTCGAGCAGGGCGGCGAACAGCAGCAGCATCAGCGGGCTGGTGCCGGCGGACACAAGAATCCGTTCCGGCGCCACATCGACCCGGTAACGCCGTCGGTAGTGCCCGGCGATCGCCTGCCGCAGATCGAGCCGGCCCAGCGAATGGGTGTAGCCGGTCTCGCCGGCCCGCAGGGCCTCCGCCACCGCCTGCATCACCGGTTCCGGCGTCGGAAAGTCCGGCTCGCCCAGGCAGAGATAGATGACCTCTTTTCCCGCGGCCTCCAGGGCCTTGGCCCGCTCCATCACCTCCATGGCGAGAAAGGGGGTCACCCCGGTGGCCCGCTGAGACAGACGGATCCCGCTCATCATCCCTCCCCCGCCGAGATGCTGAGAAAGACCAGTCCGGCTTCGCCGGTATTGGCCACCCCGTGCGCCTCCCCCGCCGGCACAGCCAGGACGCTGCCTGGCGCGAGGGAACGACGTGACGACGCACCAAGATATTCACCGTTCCCTTCAAGCACCACCCAGACATGATCGCCGGCATGGATATGCGGCTCGATCCGCTGTCCCGGCTGCAGACACCAGAGGGTGGTACGAGAATGCGCCAGCTCGGCCAGCACCACCTTGTTGGCCTTCTGCTCGCTGTAGGCGATATGCTCCCTGTAGTCGCAACTGACAGTTTCCATCGTTATTCCTCCGCTCTTCCTGTCCTGAAAACGAACAGACACCAGCAGCCAACGGGAAGAGGTACCGAGGCGACAGCGAAGACCTCAGAATCCCTGGAAGAATCCTTCCACCCTGGATTTTCTTCTCCGCAACCTCCGTGGCGAGTTCTGGGTTTTGCCACCGCTTCCGAATTCGTGTACTCCACCCGGAACGAGAGAATCAAAAAAGGCGCCGCGGTCCATCGACCGGGCGCCCTGATTCTACCCTGAAAGTTCCCCCTTGTGGGAAAAACCTCGTCGGCACCATTCAGCCCCTGCTCACCTGCACCGGTACACAGTTGCTGCCGGCCGGCACCAGTTGCATCACCGGCGTGTCGGCAAAGTGACAGGGAGCGAAGAGCAGTCCCGGCGGCAGGCCGGCATTGACCCGCACCCGGCTTTTCACTGCGCCGAGCGACGTGGTCAGGGTGACGGCTCCGCCCTCGCTCAGACCAAAGGTCTTGAGGTCGTCCGGGTTCACCTCGACGAACCCTTCGGCCACCACCTGGCAAGGCCCGGCGGCAGCGGTTGTGGTGGTCCCGAAATGGGCAAAGTGCTTGCCGACCAGCAGCAACGGCCCCTCGCCGGGAGCGGCACCGGCACCGGCGGCCAGCTTCAGGCTCCGGTTCTCCGGCCGCCAGGGAAGCTTCAGGCAGCTGCGGCGCCCCGCACCGGAGAAGCAGACATCCTCGTAGAGCCCGCACAGCTGACGGATTTCCTGCTGCAGCGCCTGCTCCGACGGTGCCGGCTGACCGGTCAGGGCACCGAGCAGGGAGGAGAGAATCCAGCCGTCGGGACGGGCCTCCCCGGGAGCGCCGATGGCCGGCTGCAGATAGCCGACCCGGCCGTCGAAACTGGTGACACTCCCCGTCTTCTCGGCAAAGCTCGCCGCCGGCAGAACCAGGTCGGCCATCTCGGTCAGTTCGGACGCGAGAATATCCTGCACCACGAGAAACTCGACTTTTTCCAGGGCCCGGCGCCAGCGCCCCGCCTCGGGGAAGGCAACCAGCGGATTGACCCCGGCCAGATAGAGGAAACGGATCTCGCCACTTTCGATGCCGGCCAGAATGCCGGCGGCATCGCGGCCGCCTTCCGGCAGACCTGCCTTCCAGGCCTGCTCGAACGCCGGCCGGGCGGCGGCGTAGTCCTGCAGGCCGGGCAGCAGCTCCGGGGCCACCCCCATGTCGAGCACGCCCTGAATGTTGCCCTTTTCGTCGATCGGAAACAGGCCGCCGACATCACCGTGCAGGGCACCGGCCACCAGGGCCAGGTTGGCCAGGGCTCCGGTCGCCGCCTCGGCATTGAGCCCCCGGATCAGGTCGGCACCGAAGACGATGGCCACCGACCCGGCCTGGCCGAGGTGATCGGCCGCCTCTTCCAGCAGGGCCCGCTCCACGCCGGTGGCCTTGGCCGCCTGCTCGATGTCGATACCGGCGACCAGGCGATCCAGCTCTTCCGGCTGTTGCAGGTACTGGTCGAGATAGTCGCGGTCGGCCAGCCCCCGCTCGACGATCAGTTTCAGCAACGCCTGGGCCAGCTCCACCTCCGTACCGGGGCGGTAGGCCAGATGGACATGGGCATGGCGCGACAGCTTGACCCGGCGCATGTTGGCCAGCACCAGCTTGCCGTCGCGCTTGCGGCAGGCCTGCTCGATCTGCCAGTCGACGGCCGGCGCCTCGGCGGTGACGTCGGCGCCGAAGACCAGAACCGCCTGGGAGCGGCCGATACGGTCGATGCGGTTGCTGGCACCGCCGAGTCCCAGCTGGCGCCGCAGAATCTCGATGCTGCGCAGATAGCCGAACCGGGCCTCGGAATCGATGTTGTTGCTGCCCAGCCCCACCCGGAACAGCTTCTGGAAAAGGTAGTTCTCCTCGTTGGTCAGCCGGGCCGAGGCCAGACCGGCGCAGGCCGTCCCTCCGGCCGACCGGGCCTTGTCCACCAGCAGCCCGATGGCCTGCTCCCAGTCGAGGGTCCGGAAGCCGTCACCGGAGCGGGCCCGGGGAGCGGTCAGGCGGCGCTCGCTGTTGATGAAACCGTAGCTGAAGAAACCGCCGATGCAGAGGTTGCCGTCATTGATCGTCACCCCGTCCTCGGAGGTTACCCGGCAGATCTCTCCCCGCCTGCTGTGCAGTTCGATCTCGCACTGGGCCCCGCACAGGGTGCAGACCGAGGCGGTCCGGCGCAGTTCCCAGGGGCGTGCCCTGAACTTGAAGGTCTTGGAGATCATGGTGCCGGTCGGACAGACCTGCACGCAGTTGCCGCAGAACTCGCAGAGATCCAGCTTCTTGTCGATGAAGGCCCGGTCTCCCTTGTCATTGACGAAAAGGGCGCTGGCACCGACCACCTCGTGGCAGACCTTGACGCATTTTTCGCACATGACACAGCGGTTCGGCACCTGCTGGATCAGCGGCCAGCGATCGATGGTGTCGGGATTGACATCCTCGGCCTCGAAGGACTGGCGGATGACATTGAAGGCGTAGGTGATGTCCTGCAGCTGGCACTCGCCGCCGGCATCGCAGACCGGACAGTCGAGGGGATGGTTGACCAGCAGCAGCTCGACGATCTGCTTGCGGATGGCGTGCAGCCGCTCGCTCTGGGTGGTCACCACCATGCCGTCCACCGCCTGGGTGTGACAGGCGGCCATCGGCTTCTCCACGCCCTCGATCTCGACCACGCAGACCCGGCAGGCACCGGTGGGAGAGACCTTCTTCAGAAAACAGAGGGTCGGAATCTCGATGCCGGCCTTCTCCGCCGCCGCCAGGATGGTCGCCCCTTTTTCTATCTCAACAGCTTTTCCGTCGATCGTCAGTTTGATCATGGATGCAGTCACCTTCACGTCAACCGGTTGGAAATCGCGACATCTCCGACCGCTGTTTCGCCGTCACCCGCCTCAGCCGACGGCCAGCATGCCGACCCGGTAGCAGCGCAGGCAGCGCTCGGCCTCGCGCACCGCCTGGCTCTCGGGCATGGCAAGTTCGATCTCGTCCCAGGTTCGCGCCCGCTCCGCGCCGTGAATCTTCGGCTGGTGCTCGCGGTGGGTGCCGCCGGCCAGCCCCGGATTCTCGTCCTTGTCGAAGACGCCGAGGTTGTTGACGAGATCCTCCATCGCGTCCTCCTCGTCGAGGTAGGCGCGGCCCGTCTCCAGGTAGCGGGCCATGGCGCGGGCCGCCCGCCGGCCCTGGCCGACGGCGGCGACGACCGTCATCGGCCCGATCTCGCAGTCACCACCGGCGAAAACCCCCTCGCAGTCGGTCATCAGCACGCCACCGCGGGTGACGATGGTGCTCCAGCGGGTGGTCTCGATGCCGAGATCGTCCTCGGCCAGAAACGACAGGTCGGGATCCTGGCCGATGGCCGGGATCACCATGTCGCAGGGAATGACGTATTCGCTGCCGGGCACCGGCTGCGGCCGGCGCCGCCCCGACTCGTCCGGCTCGCCCAGCTCCATCTTCACCACCTCGACACCGACGATCTTGCCGTTTTCCGCCACCAGCCGGGTCGGGTTGCGGAGGAACTCGAACTTGACGCCTTCCTCCTCGGCATCGTCGACCTCGTAGTATTCGGCCGGCATCTCCTTGCGGGTCCGGCGGTAGACCAGGATCGACTCCTCGGCCCCCTCGCGCAGGGCGACCCGCACGCAGTCGATGGCGGTGTTGCCGCCGCCGACCACCACCACCCGCTTGCCGGTCTTGATCGGCTGGCCGAGCGCCACCGCCCGCAGGTAGTTGATCCCCCCCTCGGAGAAACCCTCGTACCCCTTGTCCTCGCCCTCGACCCCCATCGGCTTCGACCTGAAGGCACCGACACCGAGGAAGACGGCATCGTACTTCTCCTTCAGCTCGCGCAGTGAGACGTCCCGTCCGAGCTTGGTGTTGAAGCGGATCTCGACCCCGAGCTCCTGGATGATCTCGTATTCACGCCGCAGCAGATGGCGCGGCATGCGGTAGTCGGGAATGCCGACGGCGACCGTGCCGCCCGGTTCGGGCAGCATGTCGAGCACGGTCACCCGGAAGCCTTCCAGCGCCAGATAGTAGGCGCAGGTGATGCCGGCCGGGCCGCCGCCGACGATGCAGACGGTCTTGTCCTTGGGCGGTTTCGGCCGCATCGGCGGCTGCTTGTGATGCATCCACTCGTGGTCGGAGGCGACCCGCTTGAGCACCATGATGCTGATCGGCTCATCCACCAGGGCGCGCCGGCAGGCCGATTCGCAGGGATGGGGGCAGACCCGGCCGCAGACCGCCGGAATCGGCATGTTGCGGCGGATCACGTCGAGGGACTCCTCGAAGCGGTAGTTCTTGATCTCCTCGATGTAGGAGGGAATGTCGATGTGGGCCGGACAGCGATCGGTGCAGGGCGCCGTCAGCTTGTCGTGGTAAATCCTGGCCGGCTTCGGCTTGCGCTCGCGACGGATGTAGGCGAGATAGTCCTCGCGAAAGTACTTCACCGTGTCGAGCACCGGCGTCACCGCCGTCATGCAGAGGGTGCACTTGCAGTTCTGCAGCAGGTCGGCCAGCGACCCGATGATCGCCAGATCGGCCTCTTCGCCGTGCCCGGAGACGATGCGGGCCAGGGTGTCCTGCAGGACACGGGTTCCCTTCTTGCCGGGTGTGCACTTGGCACAGCAGTACTTCTCCTGCACCCGCTTCATGTATTCGGCGGCCATGGCGACGATATCGACATCGCGGTCGAAGACCACCAGGCCATCCCAGCCCATGAACGCACTGACCGGACCTTCATCGAGATAGTTCTCCGGCAGCTTGAGCTGCAGCGACGCGGCATCCGCCTCGCCACCCTGCCGGTTGTCGACTATCTGCCTTCCCCAGCTGGAAAATACGACCTGAGCCAAAATCTACCTCCGGATGTCAACCGCACCCCCGCCGGGCAGGGAGCGTCAAACTGCCTGAAAAAAGGGAAAGAGCCTGCAGTCACGACTGCCGCCTTCCCCTGATTCTGTATACAGTATGCAGTTAATTACCACAGGGCAGGAACCCAAATCAAGCTATTTTTGGGCCTTGCACGGCTACGGGGCACTAGGGGAGATGCGGATTTATCATGGTGATTTTCCAGCCGACCGGCGTTGGCTCATCCGGGCCGTAGAAACTCCAGCGAACAGGAAAACGGGCCGTCTTCACCGTCAGGGAGGGCAACCGGTAGTATTCGACCACCAGCTCACCGTCGGCCCGGGAGCCCTGATCGGCAAAAACCAGCGATTCAAGACGGACATCGGTAATTTTCAGCCCCCTGTCCTTCCGGAAACGATCGAGAAAAGCCTGACGGTTCGGCTCCGTGAGATGGGCAGCGGCCCCGACGTAGTCCTGCCAACGCAGCCGTTGCACGAAGTCCTCGCTGAGCATTGTGAAGGCTCCCCGCCCCTTGCCGACACCGGAGAGATCCCCGAGTTCCGCACAGCCCGCCAGCAGGCCAAGACAACAGAACAGAAAGGCAAGCATGGCTCGAACCATCTTTTTCCCCTTGCATGTCGTTTCATCCCGAGTACAATCAGATCTCGTACCCGGAATCACCGGTCCGCACCGGATGAAAAGTGCTCCGGCAGGATCCCGTTCGCGGCTTCGGGTCACACCAAGGCCGGCAGACAGGGGCGCCCGCGGCGATACTTCCTTCCCCCGGCACCCGACATCCAGGCAGAACGACCTCATCCACCCCGACATTCCGCCTTCCGCGTCCGCCCCCATCAACCTGCCATTGCGTCGGCAACCTGCCGGTTCGCAATGGCATGGCAACCATCACCGGGAAGCTTGCAGCAAAATGAGCGGAATCGAAATCTACACCAAGAGCTATTGTCCCTACTGCTTCCGGGCCAAAGAACTGCTCCGCATCAAAGGGGTCAGCTTCACCGAGTACGACGTCACCGGCGACCCGGAACGCGAGGCCGAGATGCAACAGCGATCGGGGCGCTCGACGGTCCCGGAGATCTTTATCGACGGCCGGCTGATCGGCGGCTGCGACGACCTGTTCGCCCTCGACGAACTCGGCGAACTCGACCCCCTGCTCGACCGCCACCGCACCGGCTGATCCAGCTCAGCGCCCGGCAGCCGCCCGCTCTTTCATGTCGGCAATCGTCGCCCGGTAGTCCGCCGTCCCGAACACGGCACTGCCGGCCACCAGCACATCGGCTCCGGCGGCAGCCACCTGCCGGCAGTTGTCCGGCTTGACGCCGCCGTCGACCTCGATCTCCACCACCAGGTTGTGCCGATCGATGATCTCGCGCAACCGGCTGACCTTCTCCAGCGCACTGCCGATGAAGGCCTGGCCGCCGAAACCGGGATTGACCGACATGACCAGAACCAGATCGACCTCCTCCAGAATCACCTCGAGAGCACCGACCGGCGTCGCCGGATTGATGGAGACCCCGACTTTCCTGCCCAGGGAACGGATCAGCTGCACCGTCCGGTGAAGATGGGGCACCGCCTCCTGGTGCACGGTAATGATGTCGGCACCGGCCCGGGCGAACTCGGAAATATAGCGGTCGGGTTGCTCGATCATCAGATGCACATCGAGCGGCTTGTCGGTTGCCCGCCGGACCGCCTCGACCACCAGCGGTCCGATGGTGATATTGGGGACGAAATGACCGTCCATCACGTCGACATGGATATAGTCGGCGCCAGCGACATCGACCGCCTTCACCTCTTCGGCCAGACGGCCGAAATCGGCGGAAAGTATCGAGGGAGCAATCTTGACCATGAACAACTCCTGAAAGAGAGAGTGTTTCATCTATTACCACGACCCGGGCAGGAATTGAACCGGGAACAGAAATCTTTCCACCAAACTCTCATTTTGGCAGAAAACAAAAAAAACAAGGGCCTAGCCAAAATCGGCTAGGCCCTTGTTTTTATTTGGCGGAGGGGGTGGGATTCGCCCACTTCGTCGCCGCCATCACGGCGGCTCCTGCGTCGACTCACCTGCGCTCGCTGCCGCGGCCATCCCTGGCCGCTCTTCGTCCACTGAACGCGCTCGCTACGCTTCGAATCCCCCCTGAGACAGTTTGGGCCGGGCCACTGCGTGACCCGGCCCGATATGGCGGAGGGGGTGGGATTCGAACCCACGGTGCCTTTCGGCACAACAGATTTCGAGTCTGTCACCTTCGACCGCTCGGACACCCCTCCGAAACCGTCATTCCGTCTTTTTTCCGGCCGCCCTGGCGGCCCTCTTCTCTGCCCGCAGACGCTGAAAGAAACCACTGAGCAGGTCGCTGCACTCCTGCCGGAACAGCCCCTCGTCCACCTGCACGCGGTGGTTGAAGCGGTCGTCCCGGTGCAGCTCGTAAATCGAACCGACCGCTCCGGCCCGCGGGTCACGGCAGGCATAGACCAGCCGCGGGATGCGCGCCAGGATGATCGCCCCCATGCACATGACACAGGGCTCGAGAGTCACATAGAGCGTCGTTTCCAGCAGCCGCCAGGAGCCGAGCTGTTCCGCCGCCCGGCGGATGACCAGCATCTCGGCGTGCGCCGTCGGGTCCTGGTCGCACTCCCGCCGGTTGTGCGCCCGGGCCAGGAGGGTGTCCCCCCGGCAAAGAACCGCTCCGATCGGCACCTCGCCACGGGCCGCGGCCTGTTCCGCCTCGGCCAGGGCCAGCTGCATCATCGTCCGATCGGTTTCACTCCAGGTCGGCGCCATCCCGTCCTCCCGGGCTCCGGCTGCGGAGGCTACTTTTAACATGAACCGCCGCCCGGAAACAAGCCTCTTCCGTCGTCGGGCCCCGGCCGTGAAAACGGCTTAAGAAACCCGGCGAACGAACCGAAAAGGAGAGCAACACGCCAAACACCGGGAGGACAACGATGGCCCGCACCCAGTCCCGCCAGCTCTGCATCAGCAAACGCGATCGTCTGACCGACCTGCTGGGGCTCTTCACCCTGCTCGCCCTGGCGGTCTATCTGGGCGTCCTGGCCCTGCAGACCCTGAACGAGCCGGACAGCATCACCCACCTGTCCGGCCCGGTCATGCTGGATTCCTCCAGCATCGTCGTCGCCGACCTCGTCAACGTCCGGCTGCGCTGAGAAACACGCCGGATGCAAAAAGGGCTACGGACATCCATCCGTAGCCCTTCTCCGGTAAGTGGCGCGCCGCGGAAGATTCGAACTCCCGACCTTCTGATCCGTAGTCAGACGCTCTATCCAGCTGAGCTAGCGGCGCAGAGAGATGCGTTTATCTCCTACTTTCGGCTTCTTGTCAACCCCTTTTTCCCTCCGCAGGAATATATCCAACCAGACTGAAGGTATAGCGGGGATGCTTGAAGGCGTGGGTGTTCGGATACAGGCTGAAGAGCCAGCCGTCGAATACCATCTTGCCGTTCTCCCTGATTTCGACCTGAACCGCCGGATTGCGGGGCTCGTTGCTCACCGAGGTCAGCTTCTTGCCGTCCATCACGAAATGAGGCAGGAAGGTATTGACCTTGAACGTTATGCCGGCTCCGGGCAGCTCGAACGAATGGCCGATGTCGACCGTGTAGATTTCTTCGCTCCCTGCATCCTTGTCTCTGACGCTGATCTTGACCGCTTTCCAGTGCCCCTTGACCGAATCGGGAACCTCGACCGGCGTGGCACTCTTGCGGACCTGAACCTCGGCCGTCACCGGTCCGGTCTCGATATCGGGTTGTTTTTCCTCCTGCTTGCTGCAACCGCCCAGGCCGAAAACAGCAAAAACGATCACGACAAAAACCACGAGACCAGCTCTTTTCACGATCAGGCACCTCGCTGTCACGCAGACATCGTGCCGCAGCCATCCCCGCCAGTTGCGGTATTCATCTGCGCAATTAAAAATGGCAATGGGGAAGTTGCCAGCAGGACGGACCCGGAGCCGGCCCTGCCGCCAACCACCGGCCCTTCTCCCACGGCACCCCCCACTCGAATCTCCTGGAGCCCGCGTGGATTGTGGCGGAGAGGGAGGGATTCGAACCCTCGGTACGGTTGCCCGCACAACACCTTAG
>CAYTVY010000015.1:0-28811 GCA_964441925.1 uncultured Geothermobacter sp. | reverse complement strand
CGCATCCAGGCCAAGCACTTACACTCTTCATCCGGCACAAACCCACGGATTCAGGTTTATGTGCCGCCCCAAGGGGATTGCATCATCAGCAAGGATGGGAAACACGCATGAAGGAAAAACTCGAAACCCTGGCCCGTGAGACCATTGCGGCGATCGCTGCCGTTGACAGTGAAGCCGCGCTACAGCAGATCCGGGTGCGGATTCTCGGCAAGAAGGGTGAACTGACAGCGGTCATGAAGGGGATGGGCCGTCTTTCTCCCGAAGAACGACCGGTCATCGGGGCTCTGGCCAACCGGATCAAGCAGGAGCTGGAACAGGCCTTCGCCGACAGGAGCGGACAGTTGAAGCGGCAGGAGGTTGCCCGCCGTCTGGCCGCGGAGAAGATCGACGTGACCCTGCCGGGACGTCCGGTGTGGAACGGCCACCGGCATCCAATCACCCTGGTGACCGAAGAGGTGGTCGGCATTTTTGCCTCTCTTGGCTTCGGCGTCGCCGAAGGCCCGGAAATCGAGCAGGATTTCTACAATTTCGAGGCGCTGAACATTCCGAAGGACCATCCAGCCCGGGACATGCAGGATACCTTCTATATCGACGACGACACCGTCCTGCGCACCCACACCTCGCCGGTGCAGATTCGCACCATGCTGGCGCAGCAGCCCCCGGTGCGGGTCGTCGCCCCGGGAACCGTCTACCGTCGGGATTCCGACCTGACCCACAGCCCGATGTTTCACCAGATCGAGGGATTTCTGGTCGACAGAAAGGTCACCTTCGGCGACCTCAAGGGCATTCTGACGGTATTCATCGAGCGCTTCTTCGGGCCGGGGCTCGGGGTGCGTTTCCGCCCCTCCTTCTTCCCCTTCACCGAGCCTTCGGCGGAGGTCGACATCGAATGCGTCATCTGTCGGGGCAAGGGTTGCCGGGTCTGCGGACAGACCGGCTGGCTCGAGATCCTCGGCAGCGGCATGATCGACCCGGCGGTGTTCCGTGCTGTCGACTACGATCCCGATGTCTATAGCGGTTTTGCCTTCGGGATGGGGCTGGAACGTCTGGCGATGCTGAAGTACGGCGTCAACGATCTGCGGCTCTTCTTTGAAAACGACGTCAGATTCCTCTCTCAGTTCAGGTAGTTGCAACTGAAAACCTAAAGGGAAAACTGTATTCATGATTGTTACGACCAACTGGCTCAGGGAGTTTGTTGATTTCGAAGACGATGCCGCCGAGCTGGCCCATCGTCTGACCATGGCGGGACTTGAAGTCGAGTCGGTGGAGCCGATCGGCCATGATCTCGACAGCGTCATCGTGGCCCGTCTGCTCAGCGTCGAACGGCATCCCGACGCCGACCGTCTGACCGTATGCCGGGTCGATACCGGCAGTGACGAACTGCCGATCGTCTGTGGCGCCACCAACCACCGGGCGGGCGACCTGGTGGCCCTGGCCCAGGTCGGCAGTGTGCTGCCGGGGGATTTCAAGATCAAGAAATCGAAGATCCGGGGTCAGGTCTCGCAGGGCATGCTTTGTTCCGAAAGGGAGCTGGGGATTTCCGAGGAGGCCGACGGTATCATGATCCTTCCGGAAGGTCTCGAACTCGGCCGCCCCGTCTTCGAGGCTCTCGGTCTCAAGGATACCCGGCTGGAGATCGGTCTGACACCCAACCGCCCCGACTGCCTGAGCGTGGTTGGGGTCGCCCGCGAAATCGCCGCCCTTTACGGCCGGCAGCTGAAGATTCCCACCGTCACCGTCGATGAGCAGGGTCCTCCCATCGACGGTGAGACGTCGGTGACCATCGAAGAGCCCGAGCATTGCCCCCGCTACATGGCACGGCTGATCCGTGGGGTCAGGATCGGCCCCTCTCCCCGGTGGCTGGTGCGGCGGCTCGCGGCGGTCGGCCAGCGGTCGGTGAACAACGTGGTCGATATCACCAACCTGGTGATGCTCGAACTCGGACAGCCGATGCATGCCTTCGATTTCAACCTGCTGCGCGGTGGCCGGATCGTCGTCCGGCGGGCCGAAGAAGGCAGCCGGTTCACCACTCTCGACGGCCAGGAACGCCTGCTCGGACGGGATGATCTCGTCATCTGTGACGGTGAGGGACCGGTGGCCCTGGCCGGCATCATGGGCGGCGAGAATTCGGAAATCCGCAACGAGACCACCGATATCCTGCTCGAGAGCGCCTGCTTCAAGCCGACGACGGTACGCCGCACCAGCAGGCGGCTCGGCATTCATACCGAATCGTCGCACCGTTTCGAGCGGGGGACCGACATCAACATGGTACCGGTGGCTCTCGACCGGGCCGCTGCCCTGGTCGCCGAACTGGCCGGCGGGACGGTCTGCCGGGGCAGTATCGATGCCTTTCCGCGCTCTTTCGTTCCGGTTCGCATCGACCTTTCGCCGGGGCGCTGCCGCGATGTCCTCGGGCTTGAACTCGACACCGATGCGATCCGCGGGCATCTGGAATCGATCGGCGTGGTCACCGGGCCGGCACAAGACGGCCGCATCACCTGCACGGTTCCGTCCTTTCGTCCTGATCTCGAAAGGGAGATCGATCTGGTCGAGGAGGTGGCCCGACTGGCCGGTTATGACCGGATCCCGGTCACCATGCCGGAGACGCGTATCCTGGCGGGACGCCCCAATCCGCAGCAGGAGTTCGTCCGCACCCTGCGCGAGCGGATGGTCTCCGCCGGTTTCAGCGAGGTGATCAACTACTCTTTCATTTCGCCGGCCGCTTTCGATCAGATCGGCCTACCGGCCGGCGACCGGCGGCGGGATGTGATCGGCATTCTCAACCCGCTGACCGAGGATCAGTCGGTGATGCGGACGACCCTCGTGCCCAGTCTGCTGCAGAACGTGGCGGGCAATCTTGCCTACCGTTCTCTCGACCTGCGCCTGTTTGAATTGCGACCGGTTTTTCTGCGCGCCGAAGGTGCTGGACACGCCGAGCCCTGCCGCCTGGCGGCGGTCATGACCGGTCGGCGCTCGCCTCTGGGATGGGCGTCCGAACAGGGCATGGTCGATTTCTATGATCTCAAGGCCGTCATCGAAAGGATTCTGGACGCCGCCGGTATAGGAAACGCCGCCTGGCTTGCCGATGGCGAGGAACCCTTTCTGCATCCGGGCAAATCGGCCCGGATCGTCATCGGTGACGAACTGCTCGGGACGATCGGCGAGCTGCATCCGGAGGTTCAGGACCGATACGGCATCGAGCAGCCCGTCTTGCTGTTCGAACTCGATGTCGAAACCCTGCACAGACATGCCGGGGATGGTGTCCGCTTCCGCGAGCTTTCCCGCTTTCCCGACCTTTTCCGTGACACCGCCGTCCTGGTCGACGAGACGGTTTCGGCATCCAGGCTGCTCGAGGTCGTCAGGGCGGCCAGCCCGCGATTTGCCGAAGATATCGTCCTGTTCGATCTTTATTGCGGCAAAGGGGTTCCTGAAGGAAAGAAGAGCCTGGCGTTTCGGGTCCGTTACCGCTCGGCGGAAGGAACCCTGACCGATGAGGAGGTCAACCGGGTGCACGACAGGATCGTGCGCCGACTGGAGAAGGAGCTCGGTGCCCGGATACGCTGACCCGGGTGTTGGCAGGTCCGGTTTTCGGTCGCCGGCGGTCGGTGATTTCCGCCCTCTGCCGGCGACCGAAGCCTAACCCCTTGCAAAATAGGAAACTTTCTTGCCGAAACCTGTTGTCAAGGGTATGGTGCTGTGTTATAAAAGCCCATAAATTCAGGCAACTTGGCCCTTTTGGCACGTGGAGGTTCTATGACTAAGGCGGACCTGATCGAGCGCGTATACCTCAAAACCGGTTATTCCAAGAAAGAATCCGCTGAAATCGTCGAGATGGTTTTCGACCTGATGAAAGAGACTCTGGAGGGCGGGGAAAAGATCAAGATCGCCGGTTTCGGCAACTTCGTTGTCAAGGACAAGGCCTCGCGTCGCGGACGCAATCCGCAGACCGGAGAGGAAATCGAGATCACCTCCCGCCGGATTCTGACTTTCAAACCGAGCCAGGTGCTCAAGAACATGATCAACGGGGAGAAGTAGCCGCGGGCCGGCTGCTTCGCTCCCCGGTTCCGGGTGCATGGACACGAAGATACCCGACAAGCTCTATTTCCGGATCGGCGAAGTGGCCGAACTGACCGGGATCAAACCGCATGTCCTGCGCTACTGGGAATCCGAGTTCAAGTCCTTCAGGCCCGTCAAAAGCCGCAGCAACCAGCGGCTCTACCGTCGCAAGGATGTCGAACTGGTCTTCCGGCTCAAGGATCTGCTCTACGAGCAGGGCTATACGATCGCCGGTGCGCGCAAGAAGCTGAAGGAAAGACCGGTTTCCGGCAGGAGGGAGGAGGGGCAGATGGCGCTTCCGCTGGCGGGAGATCGGGAAAGGAGCCTGTTGCGCCAGATTCACTCCGAGCTCAGTGCGCTGCGTGACCGGCTCCGCTCGCCGCTTGTGTCCTGAGGTGTCCTTGCTCATTCTGGTAACCAACGATGACGGCATTCAGTCGCCCGGCATCCACAGCCTGGCGGAGGGGTTGCGGACTGTCGGAGAGGTGGTCGTGGTGGCCCCGGACCGGGAACGCAGTGCCGTCGGTCATGCCCTGACCCTGCAGAGCCCGCTTCGTGCCGAGCAGCTGCGTCCCGGCTGGTTCGCCGTCGACGGTACGCCGACCGATTGCGTCAATCTCGGCATCCATGGGCTGCTCGAGCGGCGTCCCGACCTGGTTGTTTCCGGCATCAATCGTGGTGGCAACCTGGGGGACGACATCACCTACTCGGGAACGGTCGCCGCCGCCATGGAAGCAACCCTGATGGGGGTTCCCGCCTTTGCCATTTCCCTGGTCGACGGTCCCTTTCCTCTCGAGGCCTTCTTTCCGGCGACCGGCATCGCTGTTCGGCTCAGCCGCCTGCTGCAGGAACGGGCGCTGCCGCCTGACACCTTTTTCAACGTCAATGTCCCCAGGGAACATTCCGGGGAGGTTTTGCTGACCCGGCAGGGAAAACGCCGCTACGGCGAACTGGTGGTCGAAAAGGTGGATCCGCGCGGCCGCAAATACTACTGGATCGGAGGCGGGGAACTCGGATTCGACGATGAGCCGGGAACCGATTTCCATGCCGTCGCCCGGGGGCATGTCTCGGTGACTCCCCTGCATCTCGACCTGACCAATTACCGGGCCCTGGGGCAGCTCTCTTCCTGGGAGCTGGACGAGCTCGGACAGCAAGACCGAACGGAGTGACATGCGTTACGCCATCGCCCGAAAAAAGATGGTCGAACGGCAGATCCGCGGCCGGGGCATCCGTGACCCGAAGGTGCTCAATGCCATGCTCGAAATCCCCCGGCATCTCTTCGTCGAGCCGGCCCTGGAAAGTCAGGCCTATTCCGACAGCCCGTTGCCCATCGGTTTTCGGCAGACCATATCGCAACCCTACATGGTCGGCTACATGACGGCGTCCCTCGAACTCGCGGGGAACGAGAAGGTGCTGGAGGTCGGTACCGGTTCGGGATACCAGGCGGCCGTTCTGTCCCGTATCGTCCGCAAGGTCTGTACGGTCGAGCGCATCCCCGAACTGGCCCGGCGGGCGCGCCGGCTGTTCGATCAGCTTGGACTGCACAATATCCATCTCAAGGTCTGCGACGGTAGTCTCGGCTGGGTTGCCGAAGCCCCCTTCGACGCCATTGTCGTTACCGCCGCCTCTCCCGACATTCCCGAAGAATACCTGCAACAGCTGGCCGATGGCGGGCGGCTGGTGATTCCCGTCGGCGGCCGGGACGGCCAGCTGCTGAAAAAGGTCACCCGGCGGGGAGATCGTTTCACGACGGAGAGTCTCCTCGGCTGCCGGTTCGTGCCCCTGATCGGTGAGCACGGGTGGGCGGACGAAGGACCCCCGTGATGCGATGGTTGCGACGGCTCTACGACTGGGTTCTCTCCTGGAGCGAAAGTCCGCATGCCAGACCGGCGCTCTTTCTGCTCGCTTTCAGTGAGGCTTCTTTCTTTCCCGTCCCGCCTGACGTGCTGCTGATGGCCATGTGTCTGGCACTGCCGGCGGCGTGCTGGACTTTCGCCGGCATCGCTCTGGCCGGTTCGGTTCTGGGGGGGATTGGTGGCTATCTGATCGGCTATGCCCTTTGGGGAGCGGCGGCACCGTTTTTCTTTCACTACGTTCCCGGTTTCAACGCCGATACGTTTGTCACCGTGCGTTCCCTGTTCGCACAGTACGGTTTCCTGGCTGTCTTCACCGCCGGTTTCACGCCCGTGCCCTACAAGCTCATTACCATTACCGCCGGCATCTTCCAGGTGAGTTTTCCGGTCTTTGTCGTGGCCTCCGTCGTCAGTCGGGGGCTGCGCTTTTTGCTGGTGGCCGGGCTGTTGAAACGATTCGGCCCACCGGTACGAGAGCTGATCGAACGCTATTTCAATCTTTTCTCCCTGCTGCTTCTCCTGCTGCTGATCGGCGGTTTTCTGCTTGCCAGGCACCTGATGTGAAAGGTTTGACCGGTGGGGGAGAGCTTTGCTAGTTTGACAGGGGCCCTGTATTTTCTTGTTCCTGAATCAGTGGGTTTGTGCCGGAAGAAGAGTGCGGGCGCTTGGCCTGAATGCGGTTTTCAAAAATCGCAAGGCGCACCCTTAGGTTCGCCGGTGATTTTTGGAAAGCGCAGGTAGGTCAATGGCTTGCGCTATTCGCCGGTGACAAGCTCACTGATTCAGGTTGTTGTCTTCAGGCGGATCGATGTGCTTTTCGAGGGGTTTGCTGCTGCTGACGGTTCTTCTGCTGCTTGCGGGATGTGCGCCGCCCCGTGGGGTCTATCATACCGTTGCCAAGGGACAAACCCTGTACCAGATCAGCAAGACCTACCAGGTCGACGAGGCCTACCTGGCCCGGATCAACGGTATCGACGATCCCACCCGGCTGGTGGTGGGACAGCAACTGTTCATCCCCGGAGCCACCCGCACCCGTTACGTACCCCCGACGGTCAAAAGCGGAGGAAAAAAGTCGGCCCGTTCTTCCGTGACATCCGGTTCGACCGGCCACGGGAAGCGGGCGGTGGCCCGCAGGACACCGCCCGTGCGCAATCCAGATGGAGCGGCGGGGAAGAAGGCCGGGACCGGCATGCGGCGCCGGCACGCAGCCGGTGCGGGCCGGCTGGAGAAAGGGTTCTTCCGCTGGCCGCAACGCGGCAAGATCGTGCGTCGGTTCGGTGGTGTCAGCAACGGTATCGAGATCGCCATGCCGCCCGGCACGGCGATCTTCAGCGCGGCCGCCGGCAAGGTGATCTATAGCGGCAACGGCATCAGCGGCTATGGCTACCTGATCGTCGTCCAGCATGAAAAGGATTACTATTCCATCTACGGCTACAACCGAAAAAATCTGGTCACGGCCGGCAGCTTCGTCAGCAAGGGACAGAAGATCGCTCTTTCCGGGGTGCCTCCCGTCGGAGGATCGCCCCGCCTTTATTTCGAGATCAGGAAGGGGAAGACACCGGTAAACCCCATTTTTTACTTGCCTTGATGGGGACGGGTTTCCTAGACTTCAACCTGCCCGGCACCAACAACAGCGGAGGCAGCCATGGATGACATTGTCGACGGTTTTTCCGAAGTCTCGATCGAGCAGGGGGGGGATGCGCCTGCTGTTGCCGACATCGAGGAGGTGGAGCCGACCATCGAGGAACTGAAGGCCGAAGAAAAGAAAGCGGCCGAGGAAGAGGATGGCCACTCGGACGACGCCATCAAGATCTACCTGAAGGACATCCAGAAGACCACGCTTCTGACCGCCGAGGAAGAAAGGGAGCTGGCCCGCCGGATCGCCGAGGGCGACATGGCCGCCCGTGACCGGATGATCGAGTCGAATCTGCGTCTGGTGGTCAAGATCGCCAAGCGGTACATGAACCGCGGTCTGCCTTTTCTCGACCTGATCGAGGAGGGCAACATGGGGCTGATCAAGGCGGTGGAGCGTTTCAAGCTGTCCAAGGAGTGCCGCTTTTCCACCTACGCCACCTGGTGGATCCGGCAGTCGATCGAACGTGCCCTGGTCAATCAGAGCCGGACCATCCGGCTGCCGGTGCACGTTTCGGACGATATCAACAAACTGATCAAGATCACCCGTGAGCTGGTGCCGCAGCTCAACCGTGAACCGGAGGTGGAAGAGGTCGCCGAGGCCATGGGGGTCGACCCCGCCTATGTGCGCCGGCTGCTCGTTCTGGTGAAGAAGACCTATTCGATCGAGCACCCGATGGGAGAGAACAACGACTACAGTCTGATGGATACCGTCGAGGACACGACGGCCATCAATCCCCTGACCCTGGCGGAAGATCTCGACCGTTTCCGACATGTCGCCGAATGGATGGAGACCTTGAGCGAAAACGAACGGGAGATTCTCAGCCTCCGTTTCGGTCTCGACGACCGGGAGCCGCAGACCCTCGACACCATCGGTCGCCGGTTCGGGGTGACCCGCGAGCGTATACGTCAGATCGAGGCCAAAAGCCTTGAAAAGCTGCGGCGGATTATGGCAGAAAAGAGGGCCGACGGCCGCGATCCGGTCGAGGAATGAGAGGTTGCTGTGGAGGAACTGAAGAAAATCATTCGTGATGTCCCCGATTTTCCCAAGAAGGGGATCGTCTTCAAGGATATCACCACCCTGCTGGCGGACGGGCCCAGTTTCCAGCGCATGATCGATCTTCTTGCCCATCGCTATATCGGACGGGGTATCCAGAAGGTGGTCGGTGTCGAGGCCCGGGGGTTCGTGCTCGGCTCGGCCCTGGCCTACAAGCTCGGCGCCGGCATCGCCCTGGTGCGCAAACCGGGCAAGCTTCCCTGGAAGACCCTGCAGAAAACCTATCAGCTGGAGTACGGCACCGATACCCTCGAGATCCATGTCGATGCCTTCAAGCCGGGGGAAAAGGTGCTGATCGCCGACGACCTGCTGGCCACCGGCGGTACGGTCGCCGCCGTCGTCGATCTGGTCCGTCAGCTCGAAGCCGACATCGTCGAGTGTGCCTTCATGGCCGAGCTCGAGTTTCTCGAAGGGCGTAAACGGCTGCCGGACGGAAAGGTCTTCAGTCTGCTCAAGTTCTGATCTCAGAGGCCCCGTAGCTCAGCAGGATAGAGCATTCGCCTCCTAAGCGAAGGGTCACAGGTTCGAATCCTGTCGGGGCCGCCATTCCCACCGCGTCAATGTTGGTCACCATTTTGCATAAGAGGCAGGTCGAAAATTTCGCCTGTCCGGGCGGCATATGGCCGCTGTCGATTCCGTTGACCGATCGTTCAGGAAAAAATCACGTCGTTTCGCCATGTTGAGTCGAAGAACCTTACTGAAAAACGGTATGCTCTGCGGTCTGGCGCTGCTTTTGCCGGTGCCGGTTTTTGCCCGTGCTGGCAAGGATTTGACGTCAACCCGCTGTCTGAGCCTGCACAATCTGCATACGGGTGAGCGCCTGCGCCGGGCCCCCTATTGTGTCGACGGGGCCTATCAGCCTGACGTGCTGGCGGAACTGAACCGTCTGTTGCGTGATCACCGCACCGGTGAGATGACCACCATCGATCCGCGTCTGTTCGACCTGCTGTACCTGACCGAAAGCAACCTTGGGGTCTGCACCGAAATCGAGGTGATCTCCGGTTACCGTTCGCCGGCGACCAACGCCCTGCTGCGCCGGCGAAGCAAGGGAGTGGCCAAGCACAGCCTGCACATGCAGGGCCGGGCGATCGACATCCGCCTGCCGGGTTATGAGTTGAAGCGCCTGCACCGTGCCGCTGTCGAGCTGCGCCTTGGCGGGGTCGGTTATTACCCGAAATCGAATTTTGTCCATCTCGACACCGGCCGCTACCGGCTCTGGCAGGGCGCCTGACTCAGGCGGTGTGCCCGAGGCGGTTCCGGCCCGTTCTTCGAACGGGCCGTTCTGTTTTCGGGCGACGGGTGCAAACGATCTGCCCCGCAGGTTCGTTCCCTGCCGGATTGTGCTATCGTTTGTGGGCGTAAAATCCGACGAAAGGATGCGGTGACCTCCATGGCAAAGAAGGTTTTTGTAGCGGCGACCGGTCAGCACTGCGGCAAGACCACCATCAGTCTCTCCCTGTTGCACATGGCGGGCAAGAAATATGACCGGATCGGTTTCATGAAACCGTTCGGCCCCAAACTGGCAAGGTTCGAGGGCCGGGATGTCGATATGGATGCCAAGCTGATGGCGCGGGTCTACGGGCTTGGCGACCGGATCGGCTTGATGTCACCGGTGGTGCTGCACCCCGGGGACACCAAGCGGATTCTCGACGGTTACATCCGTCCCGAGGCGCTGATGGAACGCATCGGTACGGCTTGTGCCGAGCTGGAGAAGGAATGCGATTTTCTGGTCATCGAGGGGGCCGGTCATACCGGTGTCGGCTCGGTGGCCGGCATCAACAACGCCCGTATCGCCCGGGCCCTTGATGCGCCGGTGATGATTATCGCCAGTGGCGGCATCGGCAGTGCCATCGACGCCATCCATCTGAATCTGGCCTTGTTCGAGGCTGAGGGCGCCGAGGTGAAACTGGTGCTTCCCAACAAGATCCTGCCCGAAAAACGGGAGATGGTGCTGCACTATCTCGGCCAGGCCTTTTCACCACGGGGAATCAGGGTGTTGGGTGGTTTCGATTATTCGCAGATTCTGGCCAACCCGACCCTGCTCAATGTCTCCCGCCTGCTCGACCTCAGGCTCGAGGCCGACAGCCAGCAGGCCGCCCGCATCGTGCATCACGTCCAGTTGGGGGCGGCGTCGACCCAGCGCGTCGTCGACCTGCTGCAGCCGTCGACACTGCTGGTGGTGACCAGTTCGCGGGACGAGCTGCTGGTCACCCTGTCGACCCTCTACCATATGCCGGAGTATTACGAGAAGATCTGCGGCCTGGTGATCACCGGGGTGGCGGCCGTCTCCGACATCACCCAGAAGATCATCGACGACAGCGGCATTCCCTACCTGCGCTGCGAACGGCGGACCACCGCCGAGATCTTCTCCACCCTGGAGAACTACGTCTCGAAGATCACCGCCGAAGACGAGGAGAAGATCAACCTGGTGCAACGCCTGGCCGAGGAGTCGCTCGACTTCGATGCCATCGATTCCCTTCTGTAGTCCGGCCTGTTCATGCGCTTTCGTTGCGGGATGGATCCTGTCTCCGCCGGGGCGACAGGCAGGGCCCGGCTTCAGGCGAGATAGGCTTCGGTGACGTAGCGGCGCATCATGACGTGGGTGTTGAAATAGAAACCGTTTTTGCCGATGGCGTTTTTCATCACCCGGATCCAGCCTGTCCGGTCCCGGTAATAGAGGGGCATGATCACCTTTTCCAGCTTGTCGTAGAGATCCCGGGCGTCGGACTCCCTGGTGTCGACTTCCGGTCTGACGTCTTTCGGTTTCGGCCCGATGCTCCAGCCGGTAACCCCCTCGATGTGACCCTCGATCCACCAGCCGTCGAGGACGCTGAAATTGGGCACACCGTTCAGGGCCGCCTTCATGCCACTGGTTCCCGAAGCCTCGAGCGGCCGGATCGGGTTGTTCAGCCAGAGGTCGACGCCGGGAATGAGCCGATAGGCGACCTCCATGTTGTAGTTGGGCAGATAGACGGCCCGGATCCGGTCGCCGTATTTCCTGATGTTGCCGATGATGCGCTGGATGATCTCCTTGCCTGGCGTGTCCTGGGGATGGGCCTTGCCGCCGAAGATCAGCTGCAGTCGGCCGCCGGCGATCGCCAGCAGCCTTTCGGGATCGGTAAAGATGAGATCTCCGCGCTTGTAGGTCGCCGCCCGCCGGGCGAAGCCGATGGTCAGGACCTCGGGATCGAGTTCGACCTCGGTGGTCTCGCGGATGTACTGAAACAGGTAGGCCTTGGCGCCCATGTGGGCATCCCAGATGTCGTCGTCCGGAATCAGGTCGACCCTGACCAGCATCTCCGGTTCGTTGGCCCAGCCCGGCAGATAGTTGTCATACAGGCTGACGAAGTAGGGAGAGACCCAGGTGAAGGGATGGACACCGTTGGTGATGGCGTGGATCTCGAAGCCGGGAAAGAGGGCCTTGGAAACCTCGCCGTGCTTTTTGGCGACTCCGTTGACGTAGCGGCTCAGGTTGAGGGCCAGCAGGGTGGTGTTCAGCTCGTTCCTGCCGGCCAGCTCGCGCAACAGGGGATAGGGGATCTGCTGCCCCATGATCCGCTCGACCATGTCGTAGGGGAACCGGTCGTGGCCGGCCTCGACCGGTGTGTGGGTGGTGAAGACGCACTGGTCGATGACCATCTGGGTGTCCCAGGCGGTTCGCTCCTCCCAGCTGTCCTCGACGTGGCGGCGGCAGCGGTTGAGCAGCTCGAGGGTCAGCAGACTGGCGTGCCCCTCGTTCATGTGGTACTTGCGGATGCGGAAGCCGAGGGCGTTGAGCAGCCGGGTGCCGCCGATACCGAGAATGATCTCCTGCTTCAGGCGGTAGGCGAGATCGCCACCGTAGAGATGGTCGGTCAGCCGGCGGTCCTGGTCGGCGTTGCCGGGAATGTCGGTGTCGAGAAAGAGGACCGGAACCACGCCGCCGGTCGGGCTCTTCACCCGGTAGAGCCAGGCCTGAACCTTGACGTCACGATCCTCGATGTTGACCAGGGTCTTGACCGGCAGCAGTTCCATGTATTTTTCCGGCTGCCAGGGGCGGGGGTGCTCGTGCTGCCAGCCGTGTTCGTCCAGGGTCTGGCGAAAGTAGCCCTTGCGATGGCAAAGGGTGAGGGCCACCAGGGGGATTTTGAGATCGGCGGCGCTCTTGATGGTGTCGCCGGCGAGAATGCCGAGTCCGCCGCTGTAGGTCGGAATGTCCTGCGACAGGCCGATCTCCATCGAAAAATAGGCGATGCGTTCCCTGTGGGTGTATACTTTCCAGTCTTCCATGGTTTGTCTCCTGCAAAAGGTCAGCCTCAATAATAACAGGTTGCCCGGCGCTTGAAAGCGCCTCGCTGTCGGGAAGAATCGCCGGCTTTCCCTTGCAATGGCCGCGGGGTTATGGAACATTAATGCCTGGTTTCTGACAAGGGGAGAGGCATGTACCTGCGGCATTTCGGATTCGACAGAAAACCTTTCAACATCACGCCCAATCCCGAGTTCATCTTTTTGAGCGCTACCCACAAGGAAGCCTTCGCCCACTTGCTCTACGGCATCCAGAGTCATTGCGGTTTCATCGAAATCACCGGCGAGGTCGGTACCGGCAAGACCACGGTTCTGCGTACCTTGCTCAACCAACTGGCCGACGATCGCTACCGGCTGGCACTGATCCTCAATCCGAGCCTGTCGGCGCTCGAACTGCTGCGCAATATCGTGCGTGAATTCGGTATCGATGGCGCCAAAGACAGCCTCGACGAGCTGCAGCAGGCCCTGAACCGCTTTCTGCTCGAGGAAAACCGGGCCGGCCGCACCGTCGTACTGATCATCGACGAAGCGCAGAACCTCGCGCCCGAGGTGCTGGAGCAGATCCGTCTGCTCTCCAACCTCGAGACCGAAACCGACAAGCTGATCCAGATCGTCCTCGTCGGCCAGCCCGAACTCGCCCGCATGCTCGCCCGTGACAATTTGCGCCAGTTGCGGCAGCGCATCACTGTCCGCTACCAGCTCGAACCAATGACGCCGGAGGATACCGGGCGCTACATCGAGCACCGCATCGCCGTCGCCGGCGGCCGGACCCGCGGCCTGTTCGACAGGGGGGCACTGAAATGCATCGTCGAGCGGACCGGCGGCAATCCGCGTCTGATCAACGTGCTGTGTGACCGGGCCCTGCTCGCCGCCTATGCCGATGATGCTTCCTGTGTCGAGCGCCGCCATGTTCGCCGGGCTCTGGCCGAACTGGGACGGGAAGGGCGCGAAGGGAAACTGGAAAGGCCCTGGCTGCGGCGATGTTCCGGGGCTGTGCTGCTGGTTGGGGTGCTGCTGGCCCTGGCGCTGCTGCCGGGAACGCTCAACCACTTCAGCGATGCCGAGCGTCTGCATCCTGCCGGCTGGTCGTTCCTGCACCACACGGCGGTGCCGACGAAGGCCGCGTCCCGGAATGGAGCGGCGGCCGTGACCGGACGGCCGGCCCGGGAAAGACTCTATGCCCGGATCAGCGAGCTGCGCCGGCAGCTCGCCGGTGAGGCCGCCGCCCGGCGGCCGGGGCCGGGGACCGGGCGGCTGGCTTCCCTCTGGGGTGTGGAGCTCAGGCTCGACGGTGCGACGTCCCTGCCGCAACTGGCGGCGGCCTGTCGTCGGCAGGGGCTCACCCTGACCCGTTTCGACGGTGCGTTGGACGATCTGCTTCGTTTCGACCTGCCCGTTCTGCTCGAACTGGTTCTGCCGGGCGAGCCATCACCGCGCTATCTGGCCCTGCTCGCCCGTCGTGACAGCCGTTTTCGGGTCTTTCCCGGGCGGCTGGGAGGGGGCTGGTTGACGAAGGACGAACTCGCCGGTCTCTGGTCGGGCCGGGCCTATCTGTTGTGGAAGAACCACGAGACGATCCCTTTTGTCGGCAACCCCGGTCAGGACGGCCCGGCCGTCGCCCGCCTGCAGCGGCTGCTGGTCAAGGGCGGTTTCGCCCGCGAATTGTCCAGTGCGGTCTACGACCGTCCGACCATCGAGGCGGTGACCCGTTTCCAGGCCGAAAACGGTCTGGTCCAGGACGGACGGGTCGGACCGCAGAGTCTGATCCTGCTCTACCGGCGATGCGGCTATCCTGAAGTCCGTCTGGGCAAAACTTCCGGAAAGGAACAGGATGCGTCATGAGTTCGATCCTGAAGGCGTTGCGAAAACTCGAAGAGGAGAAGGTCCGCTCCGGCGAGAACCGGGTCGATATCGCCGCCGACATCCTGCGCGGAGAGGGGGGGAGAAAGAGGACCGGCGGTCGGCCGGCCCTCTGGTTGCTGCTGCTGGCGGTGGGCGTCCTGCTGGGCGGCGGTCTCTACCTTGTGCTGTTTCAGCCCGGGGGCGGGCCTGCCGGCAGACAGCAGGTCGTCGGCGAGGCGCCGCCGCTGCCGTCGGCCGGCACGGTGGGTGAGAAACCGTCCTCCGGCCGGGGCGGTGAACGGCCGGGTCGGGAAGGATCGGTTTCGCCGGCAGCCGCCGGCGCTGTCCGGCTTCCGGAAGAGTCTCCGGGACATCCGGCACGACCGCCTCTGGTGCAGAGCAAGGCAGCCGATACCGTCACCATGACCGTTTCCGGCATCGTCTACCAGGATGCCCCGGAAAAGCGCATGGCGATCGTCAACGATCTGCCGGTCATGACCGGGGCCGTCGTCGACGGCTGGCGGGTCGAGAAGATTCTGCGTGACCGGGTGATCTTCCGCGACGGTGAGCAGCGGTTGAGTGTCCCCCTGACCGGCGCGGACTAGCCTCCGTCCGGGTGTGAGGTGCCGCTCAGGGGAGCAGCTCGTCGAGGCGAAGTGTCCCCTGGCGGCGGACGGGGACGGGGAGGTGAACGAAGCCGGGACCGCCGAGATCGAGGGTGCCCTCCAGCAGGTAGTCGATTGTGTCGGCTCCTTCCATCCCCCTGAGCAGCTTCAGCAGATCGAGGTAGGACGCAACGAGATCGATATCGAGATAGCCCCTGCCGTGGGCCGCGATCCGGACCGGTCTGCCGGACCGGCCGCGCGAGACTTCGACGCCGTTCAGCGTCAGTCGGTAGTCGGCCCCCCGGATATCGAGGGCATAGGGGTTCGGATTGTCGAGTTCCAGCCGGGCGTTCAGCCGGGCGTGGCTCAGATCGGCGTCGACCAACTGCAGTGCCGCCAGGCTGACCCGGGGTGGCTGCGGCCGCAGGGCGGCACAGCCGCCTGCCGCCAGCAAAAAGAAAAGGGCGAAAAAGAACCGTCGACGGGGGGGCGATGTCATATTCTGTCTCCTGGTCGGGATACAAAACGGTCGTTGCGCTCTCATCAGCCAGGTCATCTTATCATCGTCTGTCGTCTGAGGAGGAAGATTCTATGGTTCAATCGGTGGCGGCCGGCCGCCTGCGGCTCTTCCGCTTGCTGGCCGTGGGCTGGATGCTGACGATTCTGATGCTGGCGCTCGACGACAGTCCGGCGATAGCCGTTCTTTTTCCCGGTCAGGACAAGGTGTCGCACGCACTCGCTTTCGGAGTGCTGGCCTGCCTCTGGGACGGCTCTCTTGCCTTTTCTTCCCGGCGACGCCGGCTCTACCTGGCGGGGCTGGTCAGTCTTGTCTATGGTGCCTTCATCGAGGTCGCCCAGGCCCTCTTCACCGCCGGCCGGCAGGCGGAATGGGGCGACCTGCTGGCGGACCTGGCCGGTATCCTGGTGGCGTCCGGGATGCTGCTGGCGACGAGGCGGCAGCAGCAAGGCGCAAGGAGCGATGGATGACGATGGTCGACAGTGCACTGGAGACTGCGGCAGCGGGCGGGCTGGTCCTGACCGTCAACCGCCGGCTGGCCGGCTGGTTGACGACCGAATTCGATCGCCGGATGCTGCAGCAGGGTCACACCCTCTGGCCGCGGCCGGACATTCTTCCTCTGCAGGCCTGGATTGCCGGCTGCAGCCGGTCCCTCGCGCTCGAGGAGCGCGTCCTGAGCGAACGCCAGGCACTGCGGCTGTGGGAAGAGGTGATCGAAAACGACCTGGCGGCTCATGCCGGGCTGTCGCTGCTGCGTATCACCGCCAGCGCCCGCCAGGCGGCCGAGGCGCAGCGCCTTCTTTTGAGTCATGAGGTGCGGGACTGGGACGCTCAGGCCAGTGAAGAGTGCCGTGTCTTCGCCCGCTGGCTGCACCGGTGGGAGGAGAGAGCCGCCAGGCGGGGGTGGCTTTCGCTGTATCATCTGCCGGCACTGTTGATCGAGGCTTTGCAAGAGGGACGGTTCACGCCGCCGCCGCGACTCTTTCTGGCCGGATTCGACAGTCTCGAGCCGGTGATTCTGCGGCTGCTCGCCGTCTTGCGCCGGCTGGGGTGCGATGTCGAGGTCGAACAGCCGCCGCGGCAGGCTCTGCCGACCGGTTATCGTCTCTGCCGGGCGGCCGACCCGGAGGACGAGGTCCGCCGTTGCGCCCGCCGGGTCCGGTACTGGCTCGAGCGGCAACCGGACAGCCGGATCGGCATCGTCGTACCGCGGCTCGACGCCTACCGTTCCCGGCTGCACGGCGCCCTGCTGGCCGAACTGGATGCCCCCGGCAGCCTCTATCCGGAGCGGGGGGCACCGGTCAATTTTTCCCTCGGCCTGCCTCTCGACCGGGAAGGTCCGGTGCGGGCGGCCCTGACCCTCATCGGATTGACCGGCCAGGTCGAACTGGCCGACGTCGGTTGGCTGCTGCGTTCACCCTTCGTGCGCGGAGGAGGTGAAGAGCGACTGGAGCGGGCCCGTTTCGACCTGGTCCTGCGGGAGAGGGAACAGCCGGTGACCACTCTTGCCCGCCTGCGGCGGCAGACCGAACGCCACGGAAATCTGCCCGATTTCGTTGCCCTGCTCGACCGCCTGCTCGACTGGAACCGGCAGCAGGGGCGGCATCTGCCCGGAAGCTGGGCCGAGCGGATCGCCAATCTGCTCGATGCCGTCGGGTGGCCGGGCGACGGTGCTCTCGACAGCCGCAACTGGCAGGCGGTCGACCGCTTCCTCGAGCTGCTGAGCGAGATGGCCTCGCTCGATCCCGTCGCCTCCCCGATGGCGCGGGCGGACGCGGTCGCCCTGCTGGCGCGCATGGCCCGGGAGACCGAATTCCAGACCGACCGGAGTGGTTTCCGCGTTCAGGTTCTCGGGCTTCTCGAATCGGCGGGCCAGCAGTTCGATCACCTGTGGATCATGGGACTGCACGACGGCGCCTTGCCCGTTGCGCCGTCGCCCAACCCCTTCCTGCCCCTGGCGCTGCAGCGGCAGTATGGCATGCCGCATGCCGATGCCGGACGCGAACTCGATTTCGCCCGCAACAGCTGGCACCGGCTGCTGCAGGCCGCCGGTGAGGTGGTGGTCAGCTGGCCGGCCATGGTCGATGGCGCCGCCTACCGTCCGAGTCCGTTGATCGACCCCGGCATGAAGGTGCTCGCCGCCGAACATGCCGCCGCCGATCCCGTCACTGTCATCGCCGGCGGCCGTCGGCTGGTCGTGATCGACGACGGTTACGGGTCGCCGTTGCCGCCCGGCCGGGTCTTCAGCGGCGGTACCGGCATCCTCCGGGACCAGGCGCTCTGTCCATTTCGCGCCTTCCTCCATTACCGGTTGCTGGCCGAAGCCCTGCCCGAGGCCGAAAGCGGACTCGACGGCATGAGTCGGGGAACCCTGGTGCACAACCTGCTCCAGGAACTCTGGGAGCGGCTGCACGACAGCGAAGGACTGCGTCGACAGGAGGGGCGCGGACTCGAGACACTGCTCGCCGCTGCCGCCGAGAAGGCGGTCGCGACGTTCGAAAACCGGGAGAAGCGGGATCTGCCGCCGCGGCAGCGGCATCTCGAGATCGAACGGCTGCGGCGGCTCGGTCGTACCTGGCTGGCGGTGGAAAGGGAGCGCGAGCCGTTTTGTGTCGAGGCGCTTGAAAAGGATGCCAGGGTACGGATCGGGGCCCTGCTGTTGCGCACCCGTATCGACCGTATCGACCGGCTGGCGGACGGCCGGAAGCTGGTCATCGACTACAAGACCGGCCAGCCGGACTACCGGCAGTGGTTCGACGAGCGGGTCACCGAACCGCAGCTGCCGCTGTATTGCCTGCAGTTGCCGGAAGATGAGATGGCCGGGGCCGTTTTCGCCCGGGTGCATTGCCGGCCGTCCGATTGCCGCTTCCATGGTGTCGTTCATCCCGACAGCCCGTGGCGGGGCGGCCTGCAGCGGCAGCAGGAAAGGCTCTTCGCCGAAAAGGGCTGGAAGGACTGGCAACAGCTCGTGGCTCACTGGCGGCGGGCGCTTGCCGCGGTGGCGGATGAATTCGTCGCCGGGCGGGCGCTGGTTGCGCCGGTCGACCGGGAAAAGGCCTGCCGTTACTGCGACGGGCTGCCAGTCTGCCGGTTGCTCGAACAGCCGCCCAACCAACCGGACAGTGAGGCGCAGGCATGACCGATATCCCACGGATGCAGAATGTCCGGCCACCCGATGCCGGCGAACGGGAGAGGGCCCTCGATCCGGGCCGCTCCTTCATCGTCCAGGCTCCGGCCGGTTCCGGCAAGACCGAACTGTTGACCCAGCGGCTGCTCCGGTTGCTGGCGGTCGTCGAACAGCCCGAGGAGATTCTGGCCATCACCTTCACCCGCAAGGCCGCCGAGGAGATGAAAAGCCGGCTGTTGCGGGCCCTGGGCGAGGCCCTGGCCGGGACCGACGCTCCCGAAGAAGAGCACCGCCGCCGGACCATGGAGCTGGCCCGGGCGGCACTGGCGCGTGACCGGCGGGGCGGCTGGAACCTGCTCGACAACCCTTCGCGACTGCGTTTGACGACCATCGACAGCTTCTGTGCCTATCTGACCCGGCGGATGCCCTGGCTCAGCCGCTTCGGCGGTTCGCCACAGGTCACCGATTTTCCCGACGAACTCTACCGCGAGGCCGTCGACCGGCTGCTGGCCCGGCTCGACGGCCGCGGCCCGGAAGCCGATGCTCTTGCCTGTCTGCTCGACCACCTCGATAACCGGCCGACGCTGATCCGTGACATGCTGGTCGACATGCTGGCCCGTCGCGATCAATGGTTGCGCACGGTCCTCGACAAGCGGCACGAACAGGCGCGGCATCAGCTCGAGGCCAATCTGCGGGCCTGCTGTCAGGGGCTGTTGCAGCGACTGGAGCAGGCCCTGGCCCCCTGGCGGGACGAACTGTTCGCGCTGGCCCGCTATGCCGCCGGCAACCTGGACGGCCAGGAAAATTCACCCCTGGCAGGCTTGGCGGACTGCCTGGAAAACGGCAACGGGGAGGACGCCTCCTTCCCCCTCTGGGACCGGCTGCTGCAACTGCTGCTGACGACCCAGGGGCAGCTGCGCAGGAGCGTCGATCGCCGACTCGGTTTCCCCGCCGGCCGGCCGGGGGCCGCGATGAAGGAACGGATGCTGGAGCTGCTCGCCGCCCTGGCGGCGGATGACGAGGCCCAGGCGGCCATGCTGGCCTACCGGGATCGGCCGGCGTCCCGTTATCCGGATACCGGCTGGGAGATGCTCGACGCCCTGCTCGAACTGCTGCCGCTGGCGGTTGTCGAACTGTTCGAGGTTTTCCGGCTGACCGGCCAGGTCGATTTCGTCGAGGTCGCCGGCGCCGCCATGCGTGCCCTTGGTGACGAGGAGCATCCGGAAGAGCTGCTGCTCCAGCTCGACAGCCGGATTCGCCATATTCTGGTGGACGAATTCCAGGATACCTCGATCGTCCAGTTCGAGCTGCTGCGTCGCCTGACCGCCGGCTGGAGCGGCGACGACGGTCGCACCCTCTTTCTGGTCGGCGACCCGATGCAGTCGATCTACCGGTTCCGTCAGGCCGAGGTTTCACTCTTTCTCCGGGTCTGCCGGCACGGGCTGGGCCAGGTCCGGCCGCAACTGCTGCGGCTGAGTGCCAATTTCCGTTCGCAGGGCGGCATCGTCGACTGGGTGAACGCCACCTTCCGCCGTGCCTTCCCCCCCAACGAGGACAGCCTGCGCTGCGCCATTCCCTACAGTCCGGCTGTCGCCAGCCGGCCGACCGATGCGGAGAGGGCGGTCGGTCTCGAGGTGCAGCTCGAAAATGACGGGGAACAGGAGGCCGGCCGGGTCGTTGCCCTGATCCGTGACTACCGTCGAACCCGGCCCGACTGGAGCATCGCCGTCCTGGTCCGGGCCCGTTCCCATCTGCGGGCCATCGTCGAACGGCTCAAGGCCGCGAACATCCGTTTTCAGGGACAGGATCTGGACAGTCTGGCGGAACGGCAGTCGATTCTCGATCTGCGTTCGCTGACCCGGGCCCTGCTGCATCCCGCCGACCGGGTGAGCTGGCTGGCGCTGCTGCGCGCTCCCTGGTGCGGCCTGACCCTGCGCGACCTCGAAGCGGTCGTTGCCGGGGACCGAACGCGGAGCCTCTGGGAACTGCTCGCCGAAGACGGAGCACAGGGGGAGCTGTTCGGCCGGTTGTCGGCGGACGGGCAGGAACGCTGGCAGCGGATCCGGCCGGCTCTCGAGCGGGCGATGACCTGGCGGGGGCGGGTGCCGCTGCGGAGACTGGTCGAGGCGACCTGGCTGGCTCTCGGCGGGCCGGCCTGTGTTCCGCCGGCCGAACTGCCCGATACCGCCCGTTTCTTCGAGTTGCTGGAGGAATTCGACCATGGTGGCGATATTCGTGATTTCGCCTGTTTCGACCGGCGGCTCGACCAGCTGTTCGCCTCTCCGGACCCGGAGGCCGACGGCCGGGTACAGCTGATGACCATCCACAAGGCCAAGGGGCTGGAATTCGATGTCGTCATCCTGCCGGGGCTCGGCCGCACCACCCAGGCCAGTGCCCGGCCGTTGCTGAACTGGCTCGACCATCCCGATTTCGGTCTGTTGCTCGCCTCCATCCGGCGGGCCGACGACCCGGAACCCGACCGCACCTACGAGGCGATCCAGCGCATCCGCCAGGACCGGGACCGTGAGGAGATCACCCGCCTGGCCTATGTCGCGGCCACCCGGGCGAAACGGCGGCTGCACCTGTTCGGCCAGGTCCGCGAAGATGGCGAAGGTGGTCTGCGGCCGGTTGCCGGCTCCTTCCTGGAACGGATCTGGCCGGCCGTCGCCGACCAGGCCGCATTGCTGCCGGCGGCGGAGGTTCCGGGTTCGGAGCCGCGGATCCGGGGCGGTCTGCTCTGGAGGTTGCCGGCCGGCTGGAAACGGCCGGAACTGGCGCCGCCGATCGATACCCGGGCCATCACCGGCCAGCAGCCGTCCGGCAGCAGTGGTGAGGAGCCGGCCGGGGCGCAGAAAGTCAGCCTCCGGGCCATGGAGGGAAAGGTGGTCGGCACCCTGGTTCACCGGCTGCTCGAGCAGCTGCCCGAGCAGCGGCCCTCTCGCGCGGAACTGGCCGCCATGGTTCCTGCCTGGGAAGAACTTCTGGTGCAGGACGGCATTCCCCGGCACCGGCGCCGGGCGGCTGCCTCCCGCGTGCTGCAGGCCCTGGAGAATGCCTGCCATGGCCGCCACTGGCAGCGCCTGTTCGGCGACGTCTCCGAAGTGCGGGTCGAGCTGGCGCTGCACGGCCTGGTCGACGGTCGGTTGCAGCACGCGGCGATCGATCGCTGCTTCGTCGATGCCGACGGTTGCCGCTGGGTCGTCGATTTCAAGACCAGCGAGCCGGCCCGGGGCGAGTCCATCGACGCCTTTCTCGCCCGCGAAGCCGCCAGGTACCGGCGGCAGCTCGACCTTTACCTGGCGCTGATTCGTCTCTATGATGAGCGGCGAAGCGTCAGGGCGGCGCTCTATTTTCCAATGATCGACCATCTGCTGGAACTCGACCATGACTGACCAACGGCTGCATGATCTCGGCTGGTATTCCGGACTGGAACCGATGCTTGCCGAAGGGACGGCACGGGGGCTTCAGGCAGCCCGGGTGATGGCGGCCAGCCGGACTTTCTGTACGTTAATGGCCGTCGGCGGCCGGCAACTGCAGAGTCGCATTCCCGGCCGGCTGCACCATCTCGCCCGCCGGGGAGGGCTGCTGCCGGTCGTCGGCGACTGGGTTCTCCACCGGCCGGGACGGCAAGGAATGGTCGATGCCGTCCTGCCGCGCAAGTCGGCGATCGTCCGTCAGGCGCCCGGCAGGAGAGGCCTCCAGGTCATCTGTGCCAACGTCGATACGGTTCTGATCGTCACCGGCCTCGATCAGGACTACAACCTGCGGCGCATCGAACGTTACCTGGCCCTGGTCGGCGGCAGCGGCGCCGAGGCGGTGGTGGTGCTCAACAAGATGGAGCTCTGCCGCGATCTCGACCGTCGCCTGGAAGAGGTGCGCGGCCTTGGTTGCCAGGCCGTCCTGCCGGTCAGCGCCCGGCAGGGGGAGGGGCTCGATGCCCTTGCCCCCTGGCTGCAGAAGGGCATGACCCTTGCCATGCTCGGTTCCTCGGGGGTCGGCAAGTCGACTCTGGCCAACCGGCTGCTCGGCGAGGAACGGCAGGCGGTCGGCCGTGTCAGTGAGCGGGACGGCAAGGGGCAGCACACCACCACCCACCGCGAGATGCTCGTGCTGCCCGGCGGCGCCTTGCTGATCGACAATCCCGGCATGCGCGAAATCCAGTTGCTGCAGGAGGCGACCACCCTGGACGAAGCCTTTCCCGATGTCGTCGAACTCGGAAGAGGCTGTCGGTTCACCGATTGCCGCCATGACCGTGAACCCGACTGCCGGGTGAAGGAAGCGGTGGCTGCCGGCCGGCTCGACGAGGTCCGTTACCGTCATTTCCTCAAACTGCAACAGGAGATCGAAGCCCGCGACCGGGGGCGCTGACCGCCTGCAGGCGTCGGTCTTTCCCTTTTGCAAAACGACTGAAGACAACAGCCGCATCCGCCGACAAGAGAGACAGATCCTTTTGCCAATGCCAAGAGGTGCGGATGCGACTGTCCGAGATTCTCATACTGGTGCTGCTGCTGCCGACGGCCGCCTGCTCGCCGGCGCTCGATGCCGGCAGGATGCCGGATCTGCGTCAGGCGGGTCGCCTGCTCGCAGCGGGACCGGTTGATCGCGACCGGGTCGTCGGCCTGTTCGGTTGGCCGGACCGGATGTCATGGACCGATCCGGCCGTCTGGTGGCACGACATCGATTGCCGCGGGGTTCCGGCGGGGACGGTCGAGGTCTGGAGCTATTTCCGGACCGAAATCACGGGAGCCGGCATCCTCGACTCACGCTCCTTTCAGGGAACCTGGCGATTGCTGCGCATCTATTTCGGCGCCGATGGCACTGTCCTGGGATGGAGTACGACCGGCAGCGGCGGGGTTCTGCTGTCGGATGCCCGCGATTGAGATCCACGGCTCAGGTTTTTGCCGGTCGATACGGCCTGACGCGAAAGTTTGCCGTCTCTCCCTGCGCTCGTGGCGGAATATGATAATCTCGCTGCATGGGACCGCGTACCGACCGCAGACCGACCTGGCTCGCCTTCGTCCTGCTCACGCTGCTGCTTGCCGCCGGTATCTTCACCGGCGCCGTCATCGACCGGATGCCGTTGCCCTCGAGCCTCTCCTGGCTGTTGCCCTTGGTGCTGCTGGCGCCGGGCCTGGGGCTTTTTCTCCGCCGTTTCAACAGCTGGTATCTCTTCGTGGCCCTGCCGCTGGCGGCCGTTCTCGCCTGGTCGGTGGCGAACCGGGTCCGCCCGAACGGTTTTCCCGGCCGGCAACCGCCCGCCGTCGAACTGCCGGCGCGTTCGGCGCCGCTCGGCCTGGCCTTCGGCACCGGGCTGGCGGTCGACCGATCCTGGCGGGACGACATGTTCGTCGCCCTGCACGGTTCGGAAATCCGGCGGCGGGCCGGTTACAAGGTGGTGCGCATACCTTTTCGGCAGGGGAAACCGGCCGGTCCCCCCGAGGATGTTCTGGCCGGCTGGCTCGATGGCGGGAGGGCCTGGGGACGGCCGGCCGGACTGGCCGTCGGCCCTGATGGCGCTCTCTATCTCAGTGACGACCGGGCGGGAGTCGTCTACCGGATCGTTTTCAGACCTGGAGGAGACGATGGCTAGAATCTTCGGACCGCTGCTGTCGGCCGCTGTCCTGATGATTGTACTGCTGTCGGCCGGGCCGGCCCTGGCGGCCGAGCAGATCCGGACCTTCGAGCCCCACCACCGGGCTGCCGCCGAACTTCTGCCTGCCTTGCGGGACCTGGCGGGCAGGGGGGTGAAGCTGACCATCGCGAACGGCCGGATCGTTGCCCGCGGCGAGGCGTCGGAGCTTGATTTCGTCGGTCAGGCGCTGCGTCAGCTCGATGTCGAGCCCGTACAGTGGCGGATCCGGGTCCGCCAGTCGCGTCGGGGGATCGGTGAAACCCTGGATACCGCCGGCCGGGCCGGTTACCGGCTCAGCACCACGGATGACTCGCAGGAACAGTCGCTCCAGGTCGCCGACGGCGAGAGCGGTCTGATTCAGATCGGTCGGGACGAGCCGTTCGTCCGGCAACTGCTGGTGCTGGCAGGAGAGATCGAGGGGCTCGGTGAGTCGATCGACTATCGCCGGGTGACCACCGGCTTTCTGGTGACGCCCCGCAAAAGCGGTGACCGGGTCTCCCTCGAGCTGGTGCCGCGCATGGAGGAAGTGCAGGGGGAGGGACGCCGCAAGACGGTTCTGTTCCAGGAGTTGGCCACCCGGGTGGTGGTTCCGCCCGGCCGCTGGATCAATATCGGCCGCTCCGTGACCACCGGCAGCCGCGTTTCCGGCATTCCCCTGAGTTACCGGGCCGGCACGGCGGAAACGTCACGGGAGCTCTGGCTGCTGGTGGAAAGGGTGCCGTGAGGGTCTGCGGTCTTTCCTGTTGACAGTCTCGGGTGGATTTGTTATCAATACCGCACTTTTCAGGCGGCCCGTCGGGTCGCGACGGCCCCGTCGCCAAGTGGTAAGGCAGAGGTCTGCAAAACCTCCATCACCAGTTCGAATCTGGTCGGGGCCTCCACCTCAGCAACAGGCCAGCCCCTCGTCGGGCTGGCTTTTTTTCTGCGAGTCGCCGCGTATTCGATGAACCTGCTTGCGCCGGACATCGTTCTGCTCTTCATCCTGCTCGGTTCCCTGGCCGGGCTGCTTGCCGGCCTGCTCGGCATCGGCGGCGGCATCATCTTCGTTCCCCTCTTTCTCCACGTTTTTCCCCTGATCGGTATCGACCCGTCGGTGATGGTGCACATGGCCTTTGGAACCAGCCTGGGGCTCATCCTGCCGACCGCCGTCAGCAGTACGCTCGGCCATCGCAAGCGGGGCAACGTCGACTGGTCACAGGTCTACGGACTGGCGCTGGGAGGTGTCGCCGGTGCCGGTGCCGGTTCGACACTCGCCGCCTATCTTACGGGCGACAGCCTGCAGTTTCTCTTTGCCCTGATGCAGATCATCGTTGCCCTGCGCATGTTTCGCTCTCCCCGCTATCGGCCTGTCGGGGCCGGCCGGCCGGTACCGTTCTGGCAGCTGGTCCTGGTGGGGAGTGCCGGTGGCGCCTTTTCGGCGTTTTTCGGTGTTGGCGGCGGTGTGATCGCCGTGCCGCTGATGGTGATCCTCCTGCGGTTGCCCATCCGGCTGGCGGTCGGCAATTCCAGCGCCCTGATCGTGGTCTCCTCCCTGGCGGGAGCCGTCAGCTACGTGCTGCATGGCTGGAACGGTCCGCGGCTGCCGCCGCTATCGGCCGGCTATGTCAACCTGCTGGTCCTCGGACTGGTGGCTCCTTTCTCCATGTTGGCCGCACGGCTCGGCGTCCGGATTGCCGGCCGCCTGCCTCATGATAAACTGGTCAGGGTCTTCGCCCTGCTGCTGATTCTGGTCGGTGTCAGGATCGGCCTGCAGGCGCTGCCTTGACATCCGGAGGTCGCCATGTTGCGCCAACCCGCGGTCAGTGGACAGTTCTATCCGGCGGACGAAAGAACCCTCGAACGCCAGATCGATGCCTTTCTCGGACCGGCTGCCGACCGGCAGCCGGCCGTCGGCGTGGTATCCCCCCATGCCGGCTACATCTACTCGGGAGCCGTTGCCGGCGCCGTTTTCGCCCGGGTGAAGATTCCCGACGAGGTGATCCTTTTGGGACCGAACCACCATGGGGTTGGTCATCACGGGGCGGTTTACAGTCGGGGCGGCTGGCAGACGCCGCTCGGCCCGGTCGCCATCGCCGAACCGCTGGCCGACAGCGTGCTGGCCGCCTGTCCGGATCTGGCCGCCGACACCCTGGCCCATCGCAGTGAGCATTCCCTCGAGGTTCAGGTTCCCTTCATCCGGCGCTGCAATCCCGCCGCCCGCATCCTGCCCATCTGCCTTGCCCGGTGGTCTTTGGCGGAACTGCTCGAACTCGGCCGCCGTCTCGGCCGGTTGCTGGCAGCCCGGCCGTCGCCGCCGCTGATTGTCGCCAGCAGCGACATGACCCACTACGAGCCGGAGGATGTCGTCCGCGACAAGGACCGGCTCGCCATCGAACGCATTCTGGATCTCGATGCCGAAGGTCTCTACCGGGTGGTGCACCAGCATCGCATCAGCATGTGCGGTGTGATGCCGACGGTCGTGCTGCTGGCCGCCGCCGGGGAACTGGGGGCCGCTACCGGGGAACTGGTGCGTTACGGCCATTCGGGCGACGTGACCGGAGACCAGTCCGAAGTCGTCGGCTACGCCGGTATCGTCGTACGCTGAACCTGCTTCGCACCGCATCCCCGGGGGCGGCCTGCGGTGAACGGACCGATCGTTGCCTCCGGTACTTGCCAGCGCTTCGCAGGTGCAGTATAAAGGCGCGGTTCGGCCGCGCCGTTCTCGTTTTCGCGCCGCCGCGGATACTGCTTTTTTCCCAGGGAGGCTGTCCATGTCCAATCTTCGCGTTCGTTTCGCTCCCAGCCCCACCGGCTACCTGCACATCGGTGGCGCCCGTACCGCCCTGTTCAACTATCTGCTCGCCCGCAAGGAGCAGGGAACCTTCGTTCTCCGTATCGAGGACACCGATCTCGAACGTTCGAGCCGGGAGTCGGTCGACGCCATTCTGCAGGCCATGGAATGGCTGGGGCTCGACTACGACGAAGGCCCCTATTACCAGACCGAACGCTTCGAGCTCTACCAGCAGAAGATCGACCAGCTGCTGACCGAGGGCAAGGCCTACCGCTGCTACTGCACGGCAGAGGAACTGGAGGCGAAGCGCCAGCAGGCCCTCCGGGAGAAGCGCAAACCGAAGTACGACGGGACCTGCCGCGCGCGGCAGGACCAGCCGGTGGACCGGCCGCACGTGGTGCGTTTCCGGGCGCCGCAGGAAGGTGAGACGTTCTTCGACGATCTGATCAAGGGGCCGATCAGCTTCCGCAACGACGAACTGGATGATCTGATCATCCGTCGCTCCGACGGTTCACCGACCTACAACTTCGTCGTCGTGGTCGATGATGCCAGCATGGGGATCAACCTCGTGCTGCGTGGCGACGATCATGTCAACAACACGCCGCGGCAGATCCAGCTCTACCAGGCTCTCGGCTATCCGGTGCCCCGCTTCGCCCACGTGCCGATGATTCTCGGTTCCGACAAGACCCGGCTCTCGAAACGGCACGGCGCCACCTCGGTGATGGCCTACCGGGAGCAGGGGTATCTCCCCGAGGCGATGGTCAACTATCTGGTCCGCCTCGGCTGGTCGCACGGTGACCAGGAAATCTTCAGCATGGACGAACTGATCGCCCTGTTCAGCCTGGAGCAGGTCGGCCGTTCGGCCGGGGTGTTCAATCCGGAAAAGCTGCTTTGGCTCAATGCACACTACATCAAGACCGGCGATTCCGAACGGCTCGCCGGCCTGATGGGTGAACGGCTTGCCGCCGAGGGAATCGATGTCGCCGCCGGCCCTGATCCAGTACGGGTGGTCAGGGCGCTGCAGGAACGGGCCCGGACCATCGTCGAGCTGGCCGAGTCGGCCCGTTTCTTCTACCTCGACCGGGTCGTCTACGACGAAAAGGACCGGGCGAAGCTGCTGACCGCCGCCCAGCGGCCGTTGCTGGAACGTCTGAAGACCCTCTTCGCCGCGGCGGATGACTTCAGCGCCGCCGGTCTGAAACAGGACTTTCAGGCCGTGCTCGACGAACTGGGACTCGGCTTCGGCAAGGGGGCCCAGCCGTTGCGGGTGGCGATGACCGGCAGCCGGGGTGGTCCCGACCTGTTCGAGCTGATCGAGATCCTCGGCCGTGCGCGGGTGCTCGCCCGGATCGACCAGGCTCTCGGGGTGCTGGAAGGCTAGTTCCGCCGACCGGGCGGCAACGGCCGCCGCCCGGTTTTCGCGAAACCTGAATCCG
>CAYTVY010000014.1:17382-28894 GCA_964441925.1 uncultured Geothermobacter sp. | reverse complement strand
CTATCCGGCGGCGTGCCGGAGAGTCCGGGCCGGCGGGCGTTGCGTGGCTCCGACCCGCCCCCGACCGACCCCTTCCGGAAGGATCCGATCTTGACACCGAGCGCGTTCGACTTTCCCCTCGGCATCCAGCCCTGGCCGCGCGAGCTGCGCCGCTACCGGCGCCGGCTGGCGGAAGGCTACACCTTCTCCCCGCTGGAGGACTGTCCCGACTCCTACCGGCTGACGGCGATGGTCGGCGCCGGGCGGATGGAAGGGCTCTTCCGGCGCTTCGCCCGGACCCTGCTGCCCGACGAGTCCTTTCTGATCCTCGAATTCTATCTCGACGAGTGGAACGGCGACGAGCACGCCCAGGGCGAACCGGCCGTCTTCTATTCGCCCTACCTGCCGACCGGGGAACTGCTCAGGGAGCTGCAGCGCTATCTGCCCCGGCTGATCCATGACGGCTTCGTCGGTTTCGGCCTGGCCAACAACCGGCTGGGCATCGAGATCTTCTTCTCCGAGGAAAAGATTTTCACCTGTTTCACCGGCAACCACCTGCAGGCCACCAGCCTTTTCGCCCGGGAAGGCGTCCCGCACAATCCGGAGCTGGTCTTTCCGGCCGACTTCGGCCACGACCATCTCTCCCTGCAGTGCTTCCGGCGCAACCAGCTTCCTCCCGAACTGGCCGTCCTGTCCCGTCGCGAACTCGATTTCCAGGTCTTCTGCCAGCAGCTGGTCGACCGGCTCGACATGTACCGGGTGGAGGACGGCGAACTTTCCTTCTACCTTTCACGCCGGGAGCAGGACCTGATCGAGCAGCGGCTGCGCCAGCACGCAGAGTTCGCCGACTACGCCGAGGAGGACTTCGGCGCCATCCTGCTCGACTGGAACGACTTCGTCGACGAATGCGACCGCCTGTTCGAGGGCGACCTCTGGGAATACCAGCAGGGGCTGAAGCTGCGTGACCTGATCCAGTACGTCATCGAAGGCGTTCCGGAGGAACTGCGCGACAAGCTGGAGACGATTCTCGCCGAGCCCGACCGGCGCTTCCGGCAGGTCCTGGTCGATCGCCGCAAGAGGCTCGACGCCCCCGGAAACATCAAACTGCGCAGCGAGCGTTTCTGGTACCAGGGGGTCACCCGCAACCAGGGAACCAGCCTGCGCCGCGACCTGATCCGGACCGGCTGGTACCGCCCGGCCTGACATCCGGCCCGTCCCTTTCACGCCATGATCGTCCTGTTTGCCGCCATGTCCGTCGAGGCCCGCCAGCTGGCGGAGGAGCTGAACCCGGCCGGCACCCTGCCCGGACGTTTTCCCCTCTTTCACGGCCGGCTCGCCGGACGGCCGGTGGAACTGGTGCTCACCGGGCCCGGCAAGGCCAACGCCGCGGCGGCGGCCGCCTGCTATCTGGCCGGACGGCGCCCCGAGGCCTGCCTGCTGTTCGGCTGCGGCGGCGCCTATGCCGGCAGCGGCCTGCGGATCGGCGATCTCGCCCTGGCCGAGGCGGAAGTGCTGCTCGACGAGGGAAGCGACGCGCCGGAGGGTTTTCTCGATCTGCAGCGGCTCGGGCTGCCGCTGCTGGAAGACCCGCCCCTGTTCAACCGCATCCCCCTCGACGACCGGCTGTTCCGGCAGGCACGAAAACGGCTGATGGACCTCGTTGCGACCGACGGCCGCGGTTTTGCCGGCGGCACGTTCGTCACCGTCTCCACCTGCACCGGCACCGACCGGCAGGGGCAGGCACGGGCCGCCGCCAGCGGCGGCATCTGCGAAAACATGGAAGGGGGCGCCCTGGCGCTGGTCGCCCGACGCTTCGGGGTACCCCTGCTCGAGCTGCGCGGCATCTCCAACCTCGCCGCCCGCCGGCAGCGGCAGAACTGGGACCTGCCAAAAGCCGTGGCGATCGCCCAGCAGGCGGTGCGGCACCTGCTCGCAACCTGGCCGGGAGGCAACGATGACTGACACCCTGACCCTCGGATTCTCTCCCTGCCCCAACGACACCTTCATCTTTCACGCCCTGGTGCACGGCCTGCTGCCGGACGCCCCGGCCGTCCGGGCCCGGCTGGAGGATGTCGAGACCCTCAACCAGCTGGCCCGCCGGGCCGTGCTCGACCTGACGAAAATCTCCTACCATGCCTTCGGCCACCTGCGCCGCGACTATGTCCTGCTGCGCAGCGGCGGAGCGCTGGGCCGCGGCTGCGGCCCCCTGCTGGTGGCCCGGCCCGGTACGACCATGGCCGATCTGCGGCAACGGCCGGTCGCCATCCCCGGCGAACTGACCACGGCCAGTCTGCTGCTGCGGCTCTGCGCCGACGGCCTCAAGCAGACGGTGGCCATGCCCTTCGACCGCATCATGCCGGCGGTGGCCGCCGGGCACTGCGCCGCCGGGGTGATCATTCACGAATCACGCTTCACCTACCCGCGCTACGGCCTGATCAGCCTGCTCGACCTCGGCCGGTGGTGGGAGGAGGAAACCGGCTGCCCCATTCCTCTCGGGGGCATCCTCGCCCGGCGCAGCCTCAAAGCGGAGACCATCCGGCAAGTCGACGGCGCCATCCGCCGCAGTGTCGAGCACGCCTTCGCCCATCCGGAAGCACCCCGCGACTACATCCTGCGCCATGCCCAGGAGATGGAGGAAGAGGTGGTCAAGCAACACATCGCCCTTTATGTCAACGATTTCTCCCGGGAACTCGGCACCGAGGGGGAAAGGGCGGTGCGCCTGCTGTTGCAAAGGGCCGAGGACGGGGGGCTGATTCCGCCCTGCGACCTGCCACTGTTCATCGACTGACCGTTTCTTGCACCCCCTGCGGCAACTGCTAGAATGAGAGGAGATCTTTCCTCGGGCCTTCGGGTACCGGGGCTTCTCTCCGCTTCCCGCCCGCCAGCCCCACCCGGCCCTCTGACAGGGGAGGCTGCCATGCGCTGTCCGGTCTGCAAGAGCCACGAATCGGTCCTCGAACTGAACGTCCACAGCAACGGCCTCGACGAGGAGCTGCGCCGCTGCCGGGTCTGCCAGGCCCTCTGGTCGGTCAACCACGGCAAGGTCACCGTCATCGAGGAGCCGCAGCCCGACTCCTTCCTCGAGGCGGGCAGCGAACGGGTCGAGGGCGACGACTACAACTGCCCCGCCGGCTGAGACCCGAAACCCTTCTCTCAAAACCGAGGAACCGCCCCATCCCGGAAACAGAGGCGCCCCCGCCGGTCCGGGACCGACGGGGGCGTTCTGCGCGCCATCGCGGCTGAGCCGGTGCTAGAGCACCGCCTGCAGGTACTCCTCGGTGGTGGCCCGCCGCTGCCGCTCCAGTTCTTTCGGATCGACCTCGACGAACTTCTCGTCCGGAGTCACCTTGAAGATCGGCTGGCCCTTCTGCACGATGACCCCTTCGGTGCCGTCGATCAGCACCTTGTCGATGGTGCAGGAGAAGGGCGCCGGAATCTTGTTGAACATCTTCATGACCTCGAGGATGAAGAGGGGCTGCCCCTTCTCCACGTGGTCCCCCTCCTTGACGAAGGGCGGCATGCCGGGCGCCTCCTGGGCGTAGTACATGCCGCCACCCGGAGTGACGATCTCGTCCGCCTTGGTGGCCGGCGGCGGTACCAGCACCTTCTTCATCGCCGCCTGCAGATCCGGATCGTTCAGGTAGTCGGGAATGGTGACGTCCAGGTTGTCCTCGACCCGGAAATCGTAGAAATCGGTCTTCTCCGCGACGAGGAAGAGGATGCCGAGCAGCTCGTTGCCCATGGTATAGCCGACATGCGCCGAGCGGATGGCGTTCCAGGTCTGTTTGTCGAAGCCGCCCTGCGGCTTCTGCTTGGCCAGGATCTGGTCCAGCTTGACGAACTCGTCCTTCGACAGGCCGAACGTCTCCCGCAGCCGGGCATAGAAGTCGAGGGCGCTGCTGAGCAGGTCGCGGTCGTGGGCCCAGATGACCTCGGCCGCGGGCGCATCCTCGCGCCAGGTCATGTTCAGGTATTCGTAGGTCTCCTCGACCAGCACCAGCGGGTTGCGCTTCCAGACCACCTTGCCGTTCTCGAGGGCGAAGTTCTTCCGGTTGATGGAGAGCCAGCCCGACAACAGGTGCGGATCGTTCAGCAGAATCTCCATCGGCCGGGTGAGCAGGGTACCCTTGCGGTCGAGGGTCTCGGAGGCCGCCTTGGCGGCCTCGGGATCGTCGGCGTAGAGCTTGGCGTAGTGCTTCTTCATCGCCAGGAAGGCGTGCACCACGTCGAGCTTGTTCGCCTCCTCCTTCAGCTTGCCGACCAGGGTCAGGTAGGGGACGACGAAGCGGGTGGTCGGCTTGGCCATGACGTTCCAGCCGAGGAACCAGTTGACCAGGCCGTAATGGAACTCGAGATTGGTGGCCAGGTTGGTCCCTCGCAGGGTGGTGCAGCGCAACACCTTGGCCAGGTGCTCGTAGGCGGCCCGGCGGTCGTCGCCCTTGGTCAGCAGCAGGGCGATGTTCGAATCGTAGGCACCGGCCAGATGGTAGCGCATGAACAGGCCGGTGTCCGGGTTGGGAATGCTGATGCCCTGATCGTCACGGATCTCGCCCTCGATCGGCTTCGACCAGTAGCGGATGACACCGCCGGCACTCGGCGACAGCGAGGCGTCGGTGGCGTTCAGGCGCGCCTCGACACCGGCGCCGAACCGGGGAATCCGCTCCGGCCGCGGCAGGCGGTCCTTGTGCATGGCCAGCAGGGCCATCGCCTCGACCAGCGACTCGACGATGAAATAGTCCTCGGGATCATCGGGATTGGTGAACTTCAGGCTGTAGACCAGCTCGGTGACCCGGTGTTCGACCTGGATGCGGGTGTTGACCTCCATGAAGTAGTGCCGGTCGCGGTCGACGATGCACTCGAAGGTCGAGGCCGAGTCGAGGCCGACGGCGACGCCGAAGCGCTCCGACTCCTCCTCCATCCGTTTGAGCACCTTCAGGTCGGTCTCCAGCGCCTTGACCTGCTCGGTCAGGCCGGCCTTCTTCGCCTTCTCGATCTCGACCCGCAGCCCTTCCTGGGTGACCGACACCTCGAGCAGCTTCTGCTCGTGCATCTGCAGCGAACAGTCACGGCCGCCGAGGGCGATGCACCAGGTGCCGTTGCCGAGCATCTGGATCTCGTTGTGCCGGGTCTGCTCGATGTTCAGCTCGATCAGCACGTTCTTGTTGTCGCCGACGCCGTTGGCCTTGACCTCGAGCAGCACCTCGCGCACCAGCTCGGGCGCCTCGGCGGCGGCCCTGGCGATATCGGCGTCGGTCGGGTTCTTCTTGGTCAGCATCGAGGCCCCGAGAATCCGCTGGCCCTTGCCGCCGCCACCACCGATCGCCTTGAGGCGGATGCGGGAGCCGGGATACTGGCGGAACATGGCGGCACACTCCTTCTCCACCTGGGCGCAGAGCTCCTCGATGGAGAAGAGGTCGATGCCCTTCTCGTAGGAGGCGGCGAGAATGTGATCGGCCAGATCCTCGAGCGGCAGGTTCTCGTCGGCGAGCACCTTCGCGTCGCAGGCCAGCCCCTGGGCCTTGACCAGCGCCAGCAGCGCCTCGCGGTCGGGATACTTGCTCACCAGGGTGCGGGCGGTGACATTGTCGATGCCCGGCGTCACCGAGACGTCGACCTGCAGGGCGGTCCGCTTGGCCTCGTCCTTCTTGCCGGCGGCGCGCTGGGTGGCGGCGCAGGGGCCGATGAACATCAGCCCGGCATCCTCGATCGCCTGGACGAACTCGTCATCCTCGGCCATGAAGCCGTAACCGGCGAAAATGGCGTTGTAGCCGTTGTCGAGGGCGATGCCGATGATCTGCTGGATGCGCTGGACGCGCTCCTCCTTGGTGGCGCCGGTATAGTCGGGCACCCGGTGAACCCGGCTGTTGTCGGTCAGCTTGCGCAGCTCGGGCGACAGGGCGTTGGGATAGACGATGGAGTCCTTCTCCGACAGCAGGATGCCGTAGTGGGTGATGCCCATTTCCTCGTAGACGGTCATCGCCTCCATGCGGATCGGCCCGCGGCAGACGATCAGCGGCTTGAGGTCTTCGCAGGAAAAGGAGCGGACCCAGGCCGACGGCGACTTGCCCAGCCGGCGGTCGCGATGAATCAGCGGATTGTTCATATAGTAATCGGTCGTCTGTGCCATAGCTGTCATCTCCACGTCAAAGTCTCTGTTGGCTTTCATTTCGATCCTGCCTGCCTTTCTCAATGGAACTCGCGCTGGACATCCTGCCAGGCGCTCGGCTTGTAGTGGCGCAGCAGGAAGTGGAGATTCTCGCCCAGAACCTTGCGCAGGTCGGTCGGCATGACGATGGAGGAGATGGAGCCGAGGGCCAGACCCTCTTTCGGATTCATCAGCTCTTTCTCGTAGCGCTGGTTGAGCAGGGCCTCCTGCTCCTTGAGCCATTCGGCCGCTTCCGCCTCGGCGTCCTTGCGGGCCGCCTCGCCGTCCATGCCGGCCTTGATCCGCTCGGCCGTCCCTTCGGCGATGCGCTGCTTGATCGAACCGCGGATCTTGCGCAGCTCGCTCTTGTAGACGAACTCCTTGCCGGCCGGCCCCATGACCGCCAGCCGGGTGGTGGGCAGGGCGAGCACCAGGTCGGCGCCGGTCGGATAGTTGTTGTAGGAGGCGTAGGCGCCGCCGAAGGCGTTGCGCAGAATCAGCAGGATGCGCGGTGTCCGCACGTCGATGATGGCATCGAGCATCGAACGGCCGGCCTGGACGATGCCGCGGGCCTCCTGCTCGCGGCCGGGGAGGAAGCCGGTGGTGTCCTCCATGAAGATCAGCGGAATGTTGTAGATGTTGCAGAAACGGACGAAACGGGCGATCTTCAGGGCCGAGTCGCAGTCGATCTGGCCGGAGGCGACCGCCGAGTTGTTGGCGACGAAGCCGACCACGTGCCCGCCGAGCCGGCCGAAGGCGGTGATCGCCTCCCGGGCACGGGTGGGCTGGATCTCGAAATAGTCGCCGTGGTCGCAGATCTGCTGGATGATGATCGAGACGTCGAACGGGGTGTTGAACCCGGTCGGCGAGTTGAAGGCCTTTTTCAGCAGGGTATTGATCTCCCAGGTCTTGCGGTCCAGCGGGTCGCTGGTCGGCTGGTAGGGCGCCATGCTGTGGTTGTTGTCCGGAATGTAGCTGAGCAGGCGCAGGGCGGTGCGCAGGGCCGCCACCTCGTCGGGCACGGTGAGATCGGCGACGCCGGAGGCGCCGTGCACCTTGGGACCGCCCAGATCCTCGGGCGAGATGTCCTCGCCGAGCACCGACTTGACGACACCGGGGCCGGTCAGGCCGAAGAAGGTGTCGTTCGGCTGGATGACGAAGCTGCCCTGGCGCGGCAGGTAGGAGCCGCCGCCGGCGTTGAAACCGAACATGCACATGATGGTCGGCACCACGCCGCTGATCTTGCGCAGGGCGGTGAAGGCCTCGGCGTAACCATCGAGCCCGCCGACCCCGGCCGGAACGAAGGCGCCGGCCGAGTCGTTCATGCCGATCAGCGGAATGCCCTTCTCGCCGCACATGGTGAACAGCCGGGCCAGCTTGCGGCCGTTGGTGGCATCGATGGAGCCGGCCCGGACGGTGAAGTCGTGGCCGTAGATGCCGACATCGCGGCCGTTGATATTGAGGATGCCGGTCACCAGGGAGGCGCCGTCGAGGTTCTTGCCCCAGTTCTGGAACAGGATGTTGGGTTCGGCCTGGGTCAGAACCTTGATCCGCTCCCAGACGGTCATCCGCTTCTTGAAGTGCTGCTTCTCGACCTGGGCGACGGGCACCGACTTGATCGGGCGCCGGATCAGCTCCAGGCCCTCCTTCATCACCTCTTCGTACGGGCCGGCCTCGCCCGCGATCTCGCCGGGGATGGTGAAATCAACCTCTTCCGACGGTGCCAGGGGGTTTTTCAAACAGGGCTTGATAGCTTTTTCGGACATGACAGCTTCCTTCTGTCTGAGTCTGGGCCGCCGGCGGAGTGCGGCGGCGGTTGCCGGTCGAAACAGGCCCCGAACCGGCGGGACCTCTCCCCAAGAAGATAAAACATCGTTTTTACGGACCGGGATAAAAAACCAGAAAACGCAGGGATTTGTCAAGGAGATATTTACTCACAGTAAAAATGCATCAGGGATTTTAAAACGGCGATGTTCTGGCCGTCGGGCCCAAAGCACGAAACCCCGCCCGGAACAGAACCGGACGGGGTTTCGCAGATCATGGACAAAAGAGATACCCTGATTCAGCGCTGCAGATGGACGGCCCGCAGGTAGTCGGGCTGCACTTCCTGCACGATGCGTTCGAGAGTCGCCTCGTCGGCGGGCGAGTCGATGGAGAAGACGACCAGGGCCCTGCCGCCCTTCTCGCGGCGTCCCAGGGTCATGTTGCCGATGTTGACCCCGGCGTCGCCGAGGATGGTGCCGATCTTGCCGATCAGGCCGGGGCGGTCCTGGTAGCTGAGCACCAGCATGTGCTCCTCGGGGCAGAAATCGACGTCGAAATTGCGCATCTTGACGATCTTCGGCCGGCCCTCGAAGAGGGTGCCGGCGATGACCCGGGTGCCGGTCGGCGTCTCGAGGGTGAGGGTCACCATGCTGGAATAGGATTCGGACTCGGTGGTCCGCACCGCCTCGACCTCGATCCCCATCTCGCGGGCGACCAGGCTGGCGTTGACCAGGTTCACCTCCTGGTCGGTGTGCCGGTCGAGCAGGGCCGCCAGACCGCAGACGGTCAGCGGCGAGCAGTCGTAGCGCGCCAGCTTGCCGCTGTAGGTGAAGATCACCTTGTTCGGATTGGCCGGCGCCAGCTGGGAGATGAAATCGCCGATCATCTCCACCAGCGCCATGTAGGGTTTCATGTGCTCCATCAGGTCGGGATCGAAGCGCGGGATGTTGACCGCGTTCTCCAGCGGCCGGCCGTCGAGGTAGTTGAGGATCTCGCGGCAGACATCGATGGCGACGTTCTTCTGCGCCTCGAAGGTATTCGCCCCCAGATGCGGCGTCACCACCATCTTCGGATGGCCGATCAGCTTCTTGAGCAGCTCGCCCTGCGGCGGCTCCTCGCTCCAGACATCGAAGGCCGCCCCGGCGACCCGGCCGCTCTCCAGCGCCTCGAGGGTGGCCGCCTCGTCGTAGACCCCGCCACGGGCGCAGTTGACGATGATCACCCCCTGCTTCATGCGGGCGAACTGTTCCGGGCCGATCATGCCCCGGGTCTCGTCGTTGAGCGGCGTATGCACGGTGATGACGTCGGAAAGCCGCAGCAGATCGTCGAGATCGACCAGGCGGGTGCCGAAATCCTCGGCCCGCTTCTCCGAGATGTAGGGATCGTAGACCACCACGTCCATCTCGAAGGCGCGGGCCCGCAGGGCCACCCGGCCACCGACCTTGCCCAGGCCGATCACCCCGAGGGTCTTGCCCTTGAGCTCATGGCCGGTGAAGGGAGCACGCTGCCACTGTCCCGACTTGAGGCTGGCGTTGGCCAGGGTGACGTTGCGGCAGAGCGCCAGCAGGATGGCCAGGGTGTGCTCGGCCGCCGAGTTGGTGTTGCCGAACGGCGCGTTGACGACGATGATGCCGCGCTGGCTGGCGGCCTCGACATCGACATTGTCGATGCCGACCCCGGCCCGGGCGACGATCTTCAGCCGACCGGCGGCCTCCAGCAGGGGGGCGTCCACCCGGGTGCCGCTGCGGGTAATGATGGCGTCGTATTCACCGATGATCTCCCGCAGCTGCCCGGCCGACAGTCCCAGCCGGACGTCGACGCTGACCCGCGGATCGTCTTCGAGCAGCTGCAGACCGCTTTTCGAAACCTCGTCCGTAACGATGACTTTCATCTTGCATTCTCCAAAGGCAATTGCCTGCGCACGACAAACAGCGCCGGAGGCGCGATTCTAGGCCCCGGCAAAGAGTCCTGTCAACCGGTATACCGGCCCACCACCGTCGCCCGTTTCCGGATCTGGCGGCTGTTCAGCCCAGCTGCCGCCGCTGTTCCTCGGGCAGGGTGATGCAGAGACAGTCGGCCTCGGCAAAGACCCTGTCCCCCAGCACGATGCGTCCCCGCACCGAGATCTTGCGCCCGGCAACGGCCAGCACCTCGCTGTCGACCTGAACCACCGTCCGCAACGGCAGCAGGTGGCGGAAATGGATATTGAGGTTGCCGACGACGATCGGATAGCCGGCCGCCCAGGCGGCCAGGCCCAGCACCTCGTCGAGCACGGCGGCGATGCTGCCGCCATGGGCGTGCCCCGGCGGGCCTTCGGTTTCCGGCCCGAACCAGACCCGGGCCACCAGCCGGCCTTCGGGATTGCGGAAATAGCGCATGCGGAACCGTTCGCCGGTCCGGTCGCCGGACACGAAACGGAGCGACGCCCCCACCAAAGCCGGGGCGTCGAACGCCTCCCAGCCCGGTTCACCATCGATGTTCAACTGTCGTTCGGTCATTCGTCCCGTCCTTCCCGTCGGTGCCGCGGCCGCTCAGCCGTGGCGCCGCTCGAAATCGGTCATGAAATCGGCCAGGGCCTCCACGCCTTCCAGCGGCATGGCGTTGTAGATCGACGCCCGGATGCCGCCGACCGCCCGGTGTCCCTTCAGGGCGTAGAGGCCGGCGTCGGCCGCCTCCTGGAGAAACCGCTGCTGTTGCGTGTCGTCCGGCAGATGAAAGACCACGTTCATCATCGAACGGTGGCCGGGCCGGGCGAAGGGCCGGTAGAAATCGCTGGCGTCGAGCAGCCGGTAGAGAAGCTCGGCCTTCTGCCGGTTGCGCCGCTCCATCTCGGCCAGCCCCCCCTCGTCGCGAATCCATTCGAGCACGCAGCGGACGACATAGACGGCAAAGGTGTTGGTGGTGTTGGTCAGCGAATCGTCGGCGGCGGCCCGGGTGTAATCGAGCAGCAGCGGGGTCCGTTCATCGGCCCGGCCGAGCAGATCCTCACGGACGACGACCAGCGCCATGCCCGAGGGCCCGAGGTTCTTCTGCAGCCCGGCGTAGACCAGGCCGAAACGGCTGAAATCGAGCCGCCGGGAGAGAATCTCCGAGGTCTGGTCGGTGACCAGCGGCACGGCGCCGGTTTCGGGAAAGGTCTGCCACTGGGTGCCGAAAACGGTGTTGTTGCTGGTCAGGTGCAGGTAGGCGGCGTCCTGGTCGACGGCTCCGGCCGGCACCTCGGGCAGCCGGTCGTAGCCGGTTTCGGCACTGGAGGCGATGACCCGCACGTCGGCAAAGGGCCGGGCATCGTTCGCCGCCAGCCGGGAGAAATTGCCGCTTTCGATGTAGAGGCATTTGCGCGTCGGGGAGAACCCCGCCAGGTTCAGCGGCAGGGCGGCGAACTGCATGCGGGCGCCACCGTGGATGAACAGGATGCGGTAGCTGTCCGGCAGACCGGTCAGCTCGCGAAACAGCTCCTTGGCCCCGTCGAGCACGGCCTGGAACTCCTTCGAGCGGTGGCTGATCTCGATGACCGAGACCCCCATGCCGTCGTAGTCGAGCCATTCCTCCCGGATGCGCTCCATCACCGGTTTCGGCAGCATCGCCGGCCCGGCACCGAAATTCCATACCTGAGACATGGTC
>CAYTVY010000014.1:6097-17282 GCA_964441925.1 uncultured Geothermobacter sp. | reverse complement strand
CGGTTTCGGCAGCATCGCCGGCCCGGCACCGAAATTCCATACCTGAGACATGGTCGTATCAAACTCCCGTAAACGCAAATCTTAATCCTGTTTGATCTCCCGACACTCCAGGTAGAACCGTTTCTCGTCCGCCTCTCCCATGGAGAAGGTCTTGCGCGGCAGGGCCCCGTCGAGCACGATGCTGCGGAAGAGCTCGAACTTGGAGATGGCCGGCAGCAGGAACCCGATATTGCCGGCCTGCTCCCCGAGACGGCGGACCACCTCGGCGCCGTGGACATAGTCGATCCGGCCGCCGTTGCGGGCCAGCCAGTCGTCGAGAAAGGCCTGCAGGGTGCCGACCGCCAGGTTGCTCGGGGCCTGTTCGACCTCCAGCAGGCCGCACGTCGGACCGGCGACCCAGCCGAGGCGCTGCCCGGTGCCGGCCGCGGCCACCGCCTCGTCCAGCCGCTGCGGCGACTCCGGCACCAGACGGGTCACCCGGCAGCCCTGGCCTGCGAGCCAGGCGTCCAGATCGGCCAGCAGGGCCTCCGGCTCGACCCCGAACACCACCCGGTGAATCGCCTCGAATTCCAGGCCGGGATCGTGCAGGTTGACCAGCTCCACCAGCGCCCAGCGGGCCGGGTGGCCCATCACCTGCCGCGTGTCCCCGGCCTCGGCCTTGAGCCTGTCCCAGATCGCCTTGGCGGTGGCGAAGGAATGGTTGCCGTCGCCCATGGCATAGAGCAGGGGGGGCTTTCCGTCGAGCCGGTAGCGGGTGGCGAAGGCCTCCGGATCGGCCAGCCGCGCCAGGGCCTCGCCGACCTGCCGCAGCAGCCGCGGCTCGCTGACCTGCCAGCCGCGCAGCCGGCCGCCGCCGGCCATCAGCTCGAAGTCGTACAGTGCCGGCAGACTCTCGTCGAACAGCGGCTCGATCACCGTCCGCCGCGGATCGTCGATCAGCACCATGATGTGCGGCAGCTCGAGGCAGGCGTCCTGCCGCACCTTGATCCGGGGCGGCAGCCGGTCGAGGATGGTTCCCTCGGTGGCACGGATGAGACTGTCGGCGCCCGGCCGGTAGTCGTACTGTTCCAGATCGAGCGCGACCATCAGCCCCTTGCGCGAGGGCGTCCGCGCCGTCGTCCGGTCGAGCAGCACGAAACCGGGCGGCAGGCGCCGCAGCACACCGTCGTCGAGATAGGCACGCATGGTCCGGTTGATGGCGGCAATCCGCTCCTCGCTGCCGGGCCGTTCGAGATAGACCTCGGGAAAGATCAGCCGCAGGGTCGAGGGGGCATCACCGACCTCCTGCTCGATCCGCTGCCAGTAGTCGGGCTGCGAGGTGTACTGGTCGCAGGCGATCACCGCCCAGCGCCGCAGATCGACTTCCGGTGCGGGCAGGAGAATTTCGGGAACCTTCAGTCCGATGGCGGAGAAATCCATGACAGATGCCGTTCTACTTGATGCGTTTCAGGTGCGCCGCGCCCCCTTCGGGCTGCGGCCTGCCGACCGGCGCGGCCGGCTCTTCCTCGTCGCCGGCAGTGTCCTCACCGATGGTCGGCAATGTGCCTTCGGCCAGCATGCGGCCGATACCCTCGGCGACGGCCAGGCACTGCTTCATGCAGACACGGCGGGCCGGACAGCTGTCACAGTCCGCCTCGCCGCCAGCCGCCCGCAGGGCGTGCACCACCAGTTCGACGCTCTCCAGCTGGTTCAGGGGAATGAAATACATCGTCGTCTCCTTTCGCGCTCTCAGGCCGCCCCGGTCACGGTCCGGCCGGCCGCTTCGGCGAAGGCCGCCAGACGCTCCATCATCAATCGGAAATCCTCCGGCCGCAACGACTGCGGTCCGTCGCTGGCGGCCTCCTCCGGATGGGGATGGACCTCGACGATCAGCCCGTCGGCACCGGCGGCGGCAGCCGCGTAGCTCATCGGCGGCACCAGATGGGCATGGCCGGTGGCATGCGACGGGTCGACGATCACCGGCAGGTGGGTCTGGCTCTTGAGCACCGGTACGGCGGCGATGTCGAGGGTGTTGCGGGTCGCCGTCTCGAAGGTGCGGATGCCACGCTCGCAAAGAATCACCCGCCGGTTGCCCTCGGCCAGGATGTATTCGGCACTCATCAGGTATTCCTGGATGGTGGTCGACATGCCACGCTTGAGCAGAATCGGCTTGTCGAGCTGGCCGAGCATCTTCAGCAGGGCGAAGTTCTGGACGTTGCGGGCACCCACCTGCATGACGTCGGCGTAGCGGGCCACCAACTCGACATCCCGCGGGTTGACCACCTCGGTCACCACCGGCAGGCCGGTCTCCTTACGGGCCAGGGCCAGCAGTTTCAGCCCCTCTTCCTCCAGCCCCTGAAAGGCGTAGGGCGAGGTGCGCGGCTTGAAGGCGCCACCGCGCAGCAGCCGGGCACCGGCGGCCTTGACCTCCCGGGCGGTCTCCAGGATCTGCGCCTCGCTCTCCACCGAACAGGGGCCGGCCATGACGATGAACTCGTCGCCGCCGACCACCAGGCCCGGGACGATCTCGACCAGGGTCGGCTCGGGCTTGACCTCGCGCCCGGCCAGCTTGTAGGGCTTGAGGATCGGCACCACGTTCTCGACCCCGGGCAGGGTCTGCAGGGTCTGCAGCACCGTCTTACCCCGCTCGTCACCGACGGCACCGACCACGTTGCGGGTGGTGCCGTGGATGACATGCGGTTTGTAACCGAGTTCGCGAATCCGTTTCTTGACTTCGGCCAGCTCCTTCTTGCCGGCATCGGACTTCATGACGATAATCATCGGCAGCGCTCCGTTCCGGTCGATGTCAGGTGAAGATCCGTCCACGGGCCCCGCCTCCCGCCGTCCTTCGTCCATCGACCAGAAACGAAAAAACCACGGGAGGCCGCATCCGGTCTGCCCATGGTTTGCTGATTGTGTCGTGAAAAACGCCTATCCGAAAGTCACAACCGGCCCAGAGGCAGACGGTTCGGAAAAAACCAGCTGCCAAAAAAGAAAAAGGAAAACCGGCGGGACCAGCGGCTCATCGGTGACATATCTCCCCTGTATTCGGAATCGGTCGACCCAGGTTTAGTAACAAATACACCGGCAAATGGCAAGCAAAAGCTCTCGGCCGCTTGCGGGATTCGGGCTCAGCCCGAGTCCACCGGCCGTTTTGCGGACCGAGGGTGGCGTAACGGGTGGAGATGCAAGGCGCCGCGCCGCATCGGGCGCAGGCGTAGCCGCGCTACGTCGAGCACCGAAGCGGCGAAGGCAACACGGCAGATGCATCCGTTACGACAGCCGAATCCCGAAATGGCCGGGGGATTCGGGCTCAGGACAACCGGCCGGCGGCAACCAGCTCCTGCAGAAAACGGCCGACCCAGCGATGCACGTCGTTGCGCCGCAGATCCTGCCGCAGCCGGTGCATCCGCCGCTGCCGCTCCTCGAGGGGCATGTGAAAGGCCTTGCAGATCGCCTCCGCCGTACCGTCGACATCGTAGGGGTTGACCAGCAGCGCGTCACCTCCCATCTGGTCGGCGGCCCCGGCGAACTCGCTCAGGATCAGGACGCCGTTGTTGTCGATGGAACAGGCGCAATATTCCTTGGCCACCAGGTTCATGCCGTCGCGCAGGGGCGTGATCAGGGCGATTTCACTCGCCCGGTAGTGGGCCAGCAGCTGGACCGGGTCGAGGGAACGGTACTGGTAGTGGATCGGCACCCAGCCCGACTCGGCGAACCGGCTGTTGATGCGGCCGACCTCGCGATCGAGCAGCTCCTTGTGGCGCTGGTACTCGGGAACCAGGGTGCGGCTGGGTACGACGATCTGCAGCAGGGAACTGCGGCCGCGCATCTCCGGACAGATCTCCAGTGCCCGCTCGAAAGCAAGGAACCGCTGCTGCAGCCCCTTGGTGTAATCGAGCCGGTCGATGCCGAGAATAAGCTGCCGTCCCTCGAGATTCTCGTGCAGGTACCAGGCGGCCTCGTCCACCTCCTTGGCCCGCGCCCGCCGTTCGAAATCGGCCACGTCGATGCTGATGGGAAAGTTGCCGGCCCGCACCACCCGGTCCCGGTACTGCAGCAGGGTATGGTAGCGTTTGCGGGCAATGATCTGCACATCACTCAGCAGATTGACGCTGTTGACGAAGTTGCGCCGGTCGCGCAGGGTCTGAAAACCGACCAGATTGTATTCCAGCAGGCCGCGCAACAGGGGTTCCTTCCAGGGCAGCCGCCGCAGCAGGTCGGGCGACGGAAAAGGGATGTGAAGAAAGAAGCCGAGGTTGTTGCGACAACCGAGCCGGCGCAGTTCGGCACCGACCAGGATCAGCTGATAGTCGTGCACCCAGACCAGGTCGTCGTCGGCAACCTGGCGAAACACCACCTCGGCGAAGCGACGGTTGACCCGCTGGTAGTCCTGCCAGGTCGCGCTGCGAAACTGGCAGTGACCGAGCAGGTCGTGGAAGAGGGGCCAGAGGGTCTCGTTGGAAAATCCGTGATAGAAACCATCGACATCCTGCTCGTCGAGCGACACCGGAATCAGCCGGTAGCCGCGGCGCTCCCCGAACTGGTCGAGCAGAGCCTCCACCGGCGCCTCGCCGTCGCAGCCGGGCCAGCCCGTCCAGATGCCCCGGTTGGCCCGCACCACCGGCTCCAGCGCCGTCACCAGTCCGCCCGAGCCCGGTGTCACCAGCCAGCGGTCTTCGTCCTGCCGGATCACGGCGGGCAACCGGTTGGAAACAACCACCAAGCGATGTCCTGCTAGCATCACGCACTCCCTCCCGAAGCAAGCAGCTTCTGCCAGTCGTCGAGAAAACGCAACAGCTCCTCCGGCGGCCTTATCCACCAGGCCGCCCGGGTCGGCCGCACCTCGTCGCGTACCAGAATACCCTGGCCGCGACCTTCCAGCACGGCAAAGGCATCCTCGTCGGTCAGGTCGTCCCCCAGGTAGACGGCACAGACCGCCGCCGGTTCCTCGGCCAGCAACTCCCGGACCACGCTGCCCTTGTCCCGGCCCGGGCAGCGCAGTTCCAGTCCGCCGTCGAAAGGGTGCAGCTCCAGCAGATAGCGCTCCGCCAGCTCGCCGAGTCGCCGGCGGGCGGCATCCTGCAGCCGTTGCCACTCGACTCCGGCCAATCCCCGCCAGTGGACCGCCACCGAAAACGGTTTGCGTTCGACGGTGTGCGGCGGGCAGCCGAGCCCCTGCAACGCCGCCGCTTCGACCAGGGCGTGCCGCCAGCTCTGCGGCAAGGCCGGCGACTCTACCCGGCCATCCGCCCGCCGGCGCTCCCAGCCATGACAGCCCCAGATCTCCGGCTGCCGGGGCAGTCGCAAAAGCCGGGGGATGTCGGTCACCGGTCGGCCGGTGACAATGACCGTCCGACAGTTGCGGGCGTCAATAATCGCCGCCAGTCTTCCTTCGACCCCGGGATAGGGGAAGGCCCGGTCACGGTCGGCGACGAAAGGGGCCAGAGTGCCATCGTAATCGAGCAACAGCAGATAACGGTCATGATTGCGGACTGCCCGCCAGAAAGCGGCGGGCAGTCCGGGTTTCGGCAGTTGCGACAAAGACGGGTCCTCCGCACAATGATGAATGAAACGGCTTCCTTCTCCAGGTGCCAAGTCTACCACATTTTTCCAGCAATCCCGGCACCCTGCACACAACTGCATTTTTCCTTGACATCCCGGCTTTCCTTTGGCTATAAACGGGCTCTGCTTCGCCCAGGTAGCTCAGTCGGTAGAGCAGAGGACTGAAAATCCTCGTGTCGGCAGTTCGATTCTGTCCCTGGGCACCACCCCGTCAACAAGCCCCCGCGCCACCGGCCGCGGGGGCTTCGTTTTTTCATTCATCGTCTGTCCAGCCAACAAAACCTTCCCGCCGGGCCATGGCTTTGCCCGTAGCACGAAAATCTTATTTCGTCACACTTTTTGCTTGACAGCCGACCCTCCCCTTCCTACAGTGTTACTGCAATCGATTTTCGTAACACTTTCAGCCCCCCCCCGGCGACTGCGGCCGGCAACAGGATAACAGGCATCCCATCCCCAACGACGAACCATAAAACAATGCAACAGATCCTGGCCCTCGTAATCCTGCTGCTTCTCGTCCCGGCCCTGCCGGCGATGGGTGCCCATCCCGACACCAAGTCCGATATCGAAAACCTCAGGGAACGTATCCGCAACCTGGAGTCGACCCTGGCCCACAAACTGAAGCAACCCCCCGCCCCTGCTCTCGCCAGACGCCTCACGCTCGGAGGACTGTTCGAGTTCGAGGCGAGCCTCAACAAAAGTGAAGGAGCGCCGTCCAGCAGCGATCTGACCCTGGCGACCGCCCAGCTGTCGCTGGAAACGGAAGTCAACGAGCATATCGGCGGCCACATCATTCTGCTCTACGAAGAAGATCCCGACAATCCGGACGCCGAAACCCCGAAGGTCGACGAGGCGGTCGTCAGCTTCTCCTGTCCGCAACGACTGACGACCTTCACCCCCGCCCTGTACGCCGGCAGGCTCTACCTTCCCTTCGGTCGGTTCAACAGCTTCCTGATCAGCGACCCACTGACACTCGAACTCGGAGAAACCAGTGATACTGCTGCCATTTTGGCCCTCGAGAGTGGACAACTGAACCTGAGCCTGGGCGTCTTCAACGGCGCTGTCGACACCAGAGAAGACACCATCGACTCCTTCGTGGTCTCGGCCTCGTTCCAGGCCGGGGAATCCGTCAGCTTCGGCCTCTCCTGGATCAGTGACCTGGCGGAAAGCGACAATGGCCTGGTCGCCGACAGCACCTTTTACCACTCGAGCGTGCCCGGTGCCGCCGCCTATCTGTCCGCCACCTTCGGACAGTTCGACTTCGAAGCCGAAGTCCTGGGGGCTCTCGACGATTTCGACCCTGCCCTGACCGGACAGACCGACCTGACCGGCAACCGCCCCCTGGCATGGAACCTGGAAGCGGCCTGGATGCCGAACGACCGAACCCAGGTCGCCGTCCGCATGGAAGGGGCCAGAGATTTTCAGGACGATGTCAAACGGTACGGCGTCGCCGGCTCCTGCGGAATCTTTGCCCACACCGTCCTGGCCGTCGAATACCTCTACGCCGAACCGGACAGTGAAGCCGAAAGCCATACCCTGACCGGCCAACTGGCCTTTGAATTCTGACCTCTCACGGAACTCAGGAGGAACCGATGCACAAACTGATCTTTCTGGCAACGGTGCTGCTGCTCGCCGCCACCCCCGTCTACGCCCATTTCGGCACCATCGTGCCGTCGGACGACATCGTCACCCAGGACGACAGCAAGACGATCAATCTGCAGGTGAAGTTCATCCATCCGATGGAAGGCCACTACATGGAGATGGCGAAACCGAAGCGGTTCGGTGTGCTGCACAATGGCAAGAAAACCGATCTGCTCTCCACCCTGCGGGCGACCCGCGGCAAGAGTCCCGACCAGGACCGGGAGTTCACCTTCTGGACCAGCGATTTCAAAATCCGGCGGCCCGGGGACTACACGTTCTACGTTGAACCGGCCCCCTACTGGGAACCGGCCGAGGATCTGTTCATCATTCACTACACCAAGGTCTGCGTGAATGCCCTGGGCCTGGAGTCGGGCTGGGACCAGCCCGTGGGGCTGGAGACGGAAATCGTTCCCCTGACCCGCCCCTACGGTCTGTGGACCGGCAACATCTTTTCCGGCCAGGTTCTGCTGAAGGGCAAACCGGTACCCTATGCCGAGGTCGAAATCGAGTACCTGAACGAATCGCCGGAGAACATCAGCGTCATCGTGCCTCCTTCCGATCCCTACGTGACCCAGGTGATCAAGGCCGACGCCAACGGCATTTTCCACTACGCCATGCCGAAGGCCGGCTGGTGGGGGTTCGCCGCCCTGAACGAGGCCGACTGGACGTTGAAGCACGACGGCGTGGAGAAAAAGATCGAGATCGGGGCCGTCTACTGGGTACACACCCGGGACATGAAATGAACGACCAAGAAAGTTCGAATCGTAGCTGTCCGGTCCGCCGCGGGGGATGGTCCGTCGCGGCGGACCGGACGTTGTGACGTTTGCGAGGACAGACAGATGAAACAGACGCGTTCGACAATAGTCCTGGCTGCGGCCCTGATGCTGCTGCTGATGACAGCCGGCAATGCCCTGGCCCACAAGGTCAACCTGTTCGCCTATGTCGAGGATGGCCGGATTTTCACCGAAAGCTATTTCCCGGACGGACGGCCGGTGGAAGGGGGCAGGGTCCTGGTTTTCGACAGTGCCGGCCGGCAGCTGCTGACCGGCACCACCGACAAGGAAGGATTCTTCAACTTTGCGATTCCCAAGGTCGACGACCTGAAGATCGTCATCGAAGCGACCATGGGACACAAGAACAGTTTCCGGCTGAAAAAGTCGGAGGTGGAGGCCGGGCAATGAGCACCGGATGCCGCATTCTGTGCTACAGTCTGCTTGCCTCGCTGTTGCTGTTTGCCGCGCCTTGCCGGCTGCAGGCCGCCGGCAGCGAGTGCGCCGACGTCGCCGCCCGGATCGAAGCCCAGAACAAAAAACTTTCCCGCGACCTGCGCCGGATCCAGCGTGAGATCGCTGCTTTGCGGGCCGATCTGGCCGAACCCGGCATGCAGGAGATCTTCGGCGGCATCGGCTATATTTTCGGGCTGTTCGGCGTCGCCTTCTATGTCGCCGCCCGACGCCGGGAGTAAGGTCATGCATATTTCAGACGGAGTCCTGCCAACGACGGTTTCGGTCGCCGGTTATCTGGCCAGCGGTGCCATCGCCGCCTGGAGCGTCCGGCGCACCCGCAACGAGCAGCTGCCGAAAATCGCCGTGGTCAGCGCCACCTTCTTCGTCGCCTCGCTGATCCACATTCCCTTCGGGCCGACCAGTGTTCACCTGCTGCTGCCGGGTCTGGTCGGCGCCCTGCTCGGACCGAGTGGTTTTCTCGCCATCCTGCTCGGACTGCTGCTGCAGAGCCTGCTCTTCCAGTTCGGCGGCCTGACGGCCCTTGGCGCCAATGCCCTGATGATGGGGCTGCCGGCCCTGTTCTGCGGCCTGTTCTTCCAGTCGCTCAAGGGCGAGAACGTCCGGCGCCAGGCGCTGGTCGGCGGGCTGGCCGGCGGGTTGGGTACTCTGCTGGCGGCGGTGCTGCTGGCAGTGCTGCTGGCCAGCGGCGGCGAGGACTTCTTCGGTGTCGCCCGGCTGGCCCTGGCGGCGCATCTGCCGGTCATCGTCATCGAGGCGGCGGTGACCGCCGTCACCGTCTCCTTCCTCGCCCGGGTCAAACCGGAGCTGCTGCAGGCTCCTTTCCGGCCGCCACGGGAAACGAAGTGAATCCGGGGCCCTTGGTCCTGCCCGGCTGGAGCCTGGCCGTCATCCTGCTGCCCCTGCTGTTGTCGGGGGTGGCCAGCGCGTACGGCCTGCGGCGCCTGTTGCGCCGGAACGGGCGCCCGGAGGATGGCGAGCCGGACTGGTCCCTGCCGCAACTCGATGCCGCGGCCGGCGGGGACTCTCCGGTACACCGCTGGGAGGTCCGCTGCAAACTGCTCGGGCTGCTCGGTTTCGCCTTTCTCGTCGTCAGCATCGAGCACTGGCCGGCGGCGGCCGCGGCCTGCGGAATCGCCGTCGTGCTGATTCTGGCAGCGGGGCTGCCCTTCGCCCGCTCCCTGGCCCGTCTGCTGGCCATGAGCGGGTTTCTCGGCATGTTTCTGCTGGTGATGCCCTTCTCGGCCCCGGCGCATCCCGGTGATCTGCTGGTCCGTTTTGACGGGCTGCCATTTCTGACCTGGAATCTGCGCGGCCTTCAGCGGGCCCTGGTGATCTGTCTCAAGGCAAGTGCCGTCGCCCTGCTGATGGAGCCGCTGCTGGCGACCGCGCCGCTGACCCGCACCCTGCAGGGGCTGCGCCGGCTCGGGATGCCGGCCCTTTTCGGCCAGATGCTGCAGCTGGCGCACCGTTACAGCTACGTCTTTCGCCACGAGGCCTGGCGGATGGCCACCGGCATGCGCCTGCGCGGATTCCGGCCCGGCAGCAACCGGCGGGCCCTCGCCGCTTACGGCAACTATCTCGGCATGCTCTTCGTGCGCAGTTTCGAGCGGACCGAGCGGGTCTATGACGCCATGCAGGCCCGGGGCTACCGGGACCGGTTCCCCGAGCCGGAACCGCAACCGGTGACGGCGAAGGATCTGCTGCTGACCGGCGTCTTTCTTCTGCTCGGCCTCGGCCTGCTGCTGGCCGACCGATACGGTTTTTTGGTTCCCTGAATTCTTAGCCTTCAGCCTTTGGCCCTGACATCATGCACGATCTCAACCGTCCGGCCCCATTGCCCAACCCGGGAGAATCCCTGTTCGCCCTGCGCGGCCTGGACTATGCCTATCCCGGCGGGCACCAGGCCCTGAAGGGAATCGACCTTGCGGTCGCTCCCGGTGACCGGCTGGCGCTGGTGGGGCACAACGGCTCCGGCAAGACGACCCTGGTCAAACAGCTGTGCGGCCTGCTGCGGCCCGACCGGGGCGAGGTCTTCTACAAGGGCCGGCCCCTGCAGGGGGCGCATCTCGGACAGGCCCGGCTGGAGATCGGCCTGCTCTTCCAGGACCCGGACGATCAGCTGTTCTGCCACAGCCTGCTGGAGGATGTCGCCTTCGGCCCCCGCAACCAGGGGCTGTCGGCCAGGGAGGCGGAGATCGCCGCCAAGCGGGCCCTGCAGCAGGTCGGCCTGCTCGATCTGATCGGCAAGCCGCCCCACGCCCTGAGTTACGGCCAGAAGAAGCGGGCCGCCCTGGCCGGGCTGCTGGCGATGCGGCCGGAGGTGCTGATCCTCGACGAGCCGACCGCCAACCTCGATCCCCGACAGGAAGCGGTCTTCGTCGACCTGCTGCGCGACTTTCCCGGCACCCTGATCGTCATCAGCCACGATCTGCTCTTTCTCTACGAGCTCTGCGACCGGGCGGTGGTGCTCGATGCCGGCCGCATCCATCACGACTACAGCGTGCGCGAACTGGTGTCCCACCGGGCCTCCCTGCGGGAGCACGGCCTCGATTTCTCCTTCCGCTTTGCGGCTGGCCCGGCGGAGGTGGAGCCGGCCCCATCCGGGGAAACGTTGCGGGACGATGAGATGTCCTCCCCGGCGCCAGCACCGGCGATGGCGACGGAGCTGCTCATCGAGCTGGAGGACTTCCATTTCCGTTACCCGGACGGTACCCGCGCCCTGCGTGGCATCGACCTGCGGATCGCCCGGGGTGAGC
>CAYTVY010000014.1:0-5997 GCA_964441925.1 uncultured Geothermobacter sp. | reverse complement strand
CCGGACGGTACCCGCGCCCTGCGTGGCATCGACCTGCGGATCGCCCGGGGTGAGCGGGTGGCCCTGGTCGGGGAAAACGGGGCCGGCAAGAGCACCCTGCTTGCCTGTCTGCTCGGCATTCACCGGGGCCGGGGCCGGTACCGCTTTGCCGGCCGGCCGGTCGACCGCCGCAGCCTGGGGCGGCTCTGGCAGAACATCAGCCTGGTCTTCCAGGACTGTGCCGACCAGCTGTTCTGCGCCAGCGTCTTCGACGAGGTCGCCTTCGGTCTGCGGCAACAGGGATACAGCGAGCGGGAGGTGGCGCGCCGGGTCGCCGATGCCCTGGCCCGGGTCCGGTTGCAGGGATTCGAGGAGAGGATTCCGCTGAAACTCTCGGGAGGCGAGCGCAAACGCCTGGCCCTGGCCAGTGTCCTGGCGCTCGAGCCGGAGGTTCTGGTGCTCGACGAGCCGACGGCGGGGCTCGATCCCCAGGGTGAGGAGTTGCTGCTCGGGATTCTGGAGGGGCTGGACTGCACCCTGCTGCTGGTGACGCACGACATGTTTTTCGTCCGCCGCCTGACGACCCGGACGCTGGTCATGCACCGGGGCACGATTCTCCACGATCTGCCGACGGCGACCTTTCTCGATGCCGGCGAGCTGGCATCACTCAACGGTCTTGACTACACCTACCGCGACCGCTGTGCCGTGGAGATCCGCCGGCTGCAGCATGTGCACGAGCATTCCCACCGGCACCGCCACCTGCACGAGCATGAGCACCGGCACGGCGACCTGGTGCACAGCCATCCGCACGAGCACGAGCACGAACACAGCCACCGCTTCGTACATCAGCATGATGCCGAGGCGGGGCATGACCATCCGCCGGAGCGGCTCTATCACGATCATGAGCATCCCGACCACGACCGGGAGCCGCACGACCACGAACACTGAGCGTTCAGGCCGGGAATACGGGCCGGAGCCGCACGCGGCCGGCGAGGCTGACATCCGACAGCCGCCGCAGCCGCTCTTCGGTCGGGGGATGGGTCCGCAGCAGATAGGGCAGCTCGACGGGAGCCGGGCCGAACATCCGGCGCCAGAAGGAGCGCTGCCGCCATTCCAGGCGGGCCAGGGCCCGCGCCAGGCCTTCGGGATCGCCGGTCAGCATGACGGCATTCAGATCGGCATCGAATTCCCGCACCCGCGACAGGCCCCGCTGCAGCAGGGAAGCCAGGTGAGGCGCGGCCAGCAGAAGCAGCAGCGCCACCGGATCGAGCCGCAGCCGGCCGAGCAGAAGCTGCGGCAGGTTGAACAGGATCAGCAGCAGGCCGAGACCGGCCAGCAGGGACGTTACCTGCTCGCACCAGCCGGCCAGGGCCATCAGGCGCAGGTCGCGGTTGCGGATATGGCTGATCTCGTGCGCCAGCACGCCGGCCAGCTCCCGCTGATCCAGGGTCTGCAGCAGGCCGGAGGTGACGGCCACCGCGGCCTCGTCCGGATGGCCGGCGGCGAAGGCGTTGACCATCGGTGTCTGCAGCAGGTAGAGGTCGGGAACCCGCGGCAACTCCGCCCGGGTCGCCAGTTCCCCGACCAGCCGGTAGAGCCGGGGCACCTCGGCGACCGACAGCGGACGCGCCCGGAAGAGGCGCATCACCAGCCGTGGCGGCATCCGGACCCCGAGCAGCAGGAGCACCAGAACCGGCGGAGCGAGCATCAGCAGCCCCTCCCATCCCCAGAGCAGCCAGCCCGCCAGGGCCGGAATGCTGACCGTGCAGGCAACCAGCAGCAGGGACTGCAGCCGGTTCCGCAGCAGGTTGTACAGCCAGGCTTGCGGGTCGATGCGCCAGGCAGTCATCGCGGGCACCTCCTTTGTTTTTCCGCGTCCTTGTGACGGGGGACATCATCCGTCCTAACACAAAGTGTGCCGGCCCGGCGGCCCGGCAAAAGGGCGGTTTCCGGGAAGGATGGCCGCCAGGGCAACGTCGCGGCGACTGTCGCGCGACAGCCGCGGGATCAGTTGGCGTCCACCTGAATCAGTGGGTTTGTGCCGGATGAAGGGTGTAAGTGCTTGGCCTGAATGTGGTTTCCAAAAATCCAAGGCGCACCCTTAGGTTCGCCGGCGATTTTCGGGAAGCGCAGGCGGGTCAATGACTTGCGCTGTTCGCCGGTGACAAGCTCACTGATTCAGGGCTCAGGCAGGTGGTCAGGCTGTCGCCGAGACCGGCCAGCAGTGCGAGATAGGAGGCGCCGTCAACGGGCCGGTCCACGCCGAGCGGATCGAGCTGTCCGTGGCGAACGGCCAGCCCCCCGGTGAGGGCCTGCAGCAGTTTCGGCTCGAACTGCGGTTCACTGAAGACGCAGACGGCACCGCTGCGGCGCAGCAGGTCGCGCAGCTGTCCCAGCCGCCGCGCGCCCGGCGGCCGGTCGGGATGGATGGCCAGGGCGCCCAGCGGTTCGAGGTCGAAGGCCTGTTCGAAGTACCGGTAGGCGTCGTGGAAAACCAGGTAGGGGCGGTTGCGGACGGCGGCCAGCTGCCTGTCGAGCCGGCGCCGCAGGGCGGCGATGCGGCTGTCCAGACGTTCGGCCCGTTGCCGGTAACCGGCCCCGTGGGCCGGATCGATGGCGGCCAGCCGTTCGGCCAGTTTTCGCACCAGCAGCCGGGCATTGTCCGGGTCGAGCCAGAGGTGGGGATCGAAAGGGCCGCTGTCGTCCTCTGCCGGCACCTTGGGCTGCCAGGCTCCCGCCCGGCGGGCGGGCAGCAGCCGGACGCCCGGCAGGGCGCTGAAGGTCAGCAGCCTCTCCGGCGGCAGGGAAGCGAGGTGACGGACCAGAAAGCTCTCCAGGACGGGGCCCACCCAGATCACCAGATCCGCCCTGGCCAGGGTCCGCATCTGGGAGGGGCGCAGGCTGAAGCTGTGCGGTGAGGCGCCCCCGGGCAAGAGCAGGCCGACCTGGTCGGGATCGTCGAGCACGCCCGCCGCCAAATCGGCCAGCGGCTTCAGGCTCGCCACCACCCTGGGAGCCGCGAACGCCGGCGTGGCGGCCAGCAGCCAGCAGACGAGCCAAACCGTCCCGCGCACCATCAACGTCATTTTTCCGCCCTCCTGCACGGCCGGCAGTCCTTGTGCCGGTTCGATCCAATGTTATGTTATAGTATAACTTAAATCCGTGAGCTTGCCACTGGCGAATAGCGCAAGCCCGCGGATTCAGGTGTTACACATTCAGTCCCACCGCCAGCCCGCGACCATGACACGCGCAGGAGGATGCCATGCCGGCAGGGTGCCGCTCCCCGTCCTTTGCTCCCGACCACGATCATGACGCCTGCGTCCGCCAGGCCCTTGCCAGGGCGGAACAGCTCTGTCGCCGGCAGGGGGTTCGCCTGACGCCGCTGCGGCGGCAGGTGCTCAAGCTGATCTGGCAGAGTCACCGGCCGGTTGGCGCCTACGACCTGCTCGCCCGCCTGCGGCGACAGGGCCGGGCGGCGCCTCCGACCGTCTACCGCACCCTCGACTTTCTGCACCGGCTCGGCCTGATCCACCGCATCGCCTCGCTCAACGCCTGGATCGGCTGTTGCCGGCCGGACGAGCCGCACAGCGGCCAGTTTCTCATCTGCCGCTCCTGTCACGCCCTGGACGAACTGAACGTCCACCAGGTGGACGCCTCGATCCACGATGCTTCCCGGCGCGTCGGGTTCACCGTCGAAGAGCAGACGGTGGAGATCTTCGGGCTCTGTCGGCACTGTCGGGAGGGAACAGATGACTGAGGCCGCCGACCGGCCCCTGCTCGAACTGGTGGATGTGAGTTACCGTACCGGGGACCGCCTGCTGATCGAGGATGTCAGTCTCGTGGTGCGTCCGGGGGAGATTCTGACCATCATCGGCCCCAACGGTGCCGGCAAGACCACCCTGCTGAAACTGGCTCTCGGCCTGCTGCCCCCCACCACCGGCCGGGTCTGCCGGCTGCCGGGTCTGCGGATCGGCTACATGCCGCAGAAACTGGCCATCGATCCCAGTTTTCCTCTCACGGCCCGCCGGTTCCTCTCGCTGGCCGGGCCGGCCGCTGCCGGCAGCCGGCGCCGCATCCTTGCCGAAGTGGGGCTGCAGACGCGGATCGACCACCAGATCGGCCATCTTTCGGGGGGGGAGCTCCAGCGGCTGCTGCTGGCCCGCGCCCTGCTGCGGAACCCGCAGCTGCTGGTGCTCGACGAGCCGGCCCAGGGGATCGACGTCCACGGTCAGGCCGAGCTCTACCGGCTGCTGGCCGAAATCCGTGCCCGGCGCGGTTGCGGCATCCTGCTGGTTTCACACGATCTGCACCTGGTGATGGCGGCGACCGACCGGGTGCTCTGCCTCAATCGCCACATCTGCTGCACCGGCAGCCCCGAGTCGGTGGCCCGCACCGGGGAATTTCTCGATATGTTCGGACCCGCCGCCAGCGGCAACCTGGCTGTCTACAGTCACGAAACCGATCATCACCGGGGGCATCACCATGGATGACTTTCTGCTGCGGGCCCTGGCCGGCGGTCTGGGTGTTGCCCTGGTCGCCGGTCCCTACGGCTCTTTCATCGTCTGGCGCCGCCTGGCCTATTTCGGCGACACCCTGGCGCACGCCGCCCTGCTCGGCATCGCCGGCGCCCTCTTCTTCGACCTGGCACCGCTGGCCGGTGTCACCTTCGTCTGCCTGCTGCTCGCCCTGCTGCTTTTTCTGCTGCAGCGAGGCGGGCGACTGGCCGGCGACACCCTGCTCGGCATCCTCAGTCACACCGCGCTGGCCCTCGGCCTGGTGGTCCTTTCCTTCATGGAGCAGGTCCGGGTCGATCTGCTCGGTTACCTGTTCGGTGACATTCTCGCCACCTCGACCGGAGACCTGTGGTGGATCTATCTCGGCGGCGGAAGTGCCCTGCTGCTACTCGGGTGGCTCTGGCGCCCCCTGCTCTGCCTGACCGCCGACGAGGATCTGGCGCGGGTGGAAGGAGTGCGGGTCGACCTGATCAAGGCCCTCTTCCTGCTGATGCTGGCCCTGGTGGTGGCGATCCTGATGAAGATCGTCGGCCTGATTCTGGTCACCGCCCTGCTGATCATTCCCGCTGCCGCCGCCCGGCAGTGGACGACGGCGCCCGAAAGCATGGCGGCGGCCGCCTCCGGCATCGGCATGCTGGCGGTGGCCGGCGGACTGACCGCCTCCTGGCACTGGGATACACCCGCCGGGCCGTCTATCGTTCTGGCGGCGGCCGGTCTCTTCCTGCTTTCGCTGCTGCGCCGCCGGCGCTGAGGGGCTGCTGAAGCCACGGGGGGGCCAGTGAGCCGGTCACCGGCGAATGGCGCAAGCCAATTTTCGGGCTACGGAAAGAGCAGCAGCTTCAGGGCGAAGACCAGCACGGTGACGGTGACCACCCTTTTGATCCAGTCGTGCCCCTTGGCCACCGCCAGTTTCGGGCCGATGGTGCCGCCGAGCGAGTTGCCGGCCGCCAGCGCCAGGCCGAGCGGCCAGTCGACCTGGCCGTGCCAGATGAAGACACCGAGGGCGATGAAGGTGTAGCAGAAGATCACGAAGACCTTGATGGCGTTGATGCGCACCAGATCGAGGCCGTGCACCAGAAGGGCGGTGATGACGATGAAGCCGACGCCGGCCTGGACGAAACCGCCGTAGACGCCGACCCCGAAAAAACTGAGCGCCAGCACCAGCTTGCGCCCAAAGCCGAAGGCGACCTGCTGCTGCCGGATGCGTTTCATCGGGTCGAGGGCGGTGAAGATCATCACCCCGATCATGATCAGCGCCAGGATGCGCTTGAACAGCTGGTCATCGAGACTGACGGCCAGGTTCGCCCCCAGCCAGCTGCCGACCAGCGCCGGCGGCGTGCACAGAAGCGCCAGCCGCAGCGGCAGCATCCCCTTCTGGCGAAAACCGCGGATGGCGAAGATGTTCTGGCAAAAGATCGCCACCCGGTTGGTGCCGTTGGCCATCGCCGACGGCAGGCCCATGAAGATCAGCAGCGGCAGGGTCAGCAGCGAACCGCCGCCGGCC
>CAYTVY010000013.1:0-29720 GCA_964441925.1 uncultured Geothermobacter sp. | reverse complement strand
TATTGGCGATTGCCGGAGCCCTGTTGCTCGATCCACTTGCCGAAGTCCTGCAGATCGCGACCGAATCCGGACAGGCACTGACAGCCGGTCAGGGTCATCAGGACAAGCAGGAACAGCAGGGTGAACAGGCTTTTCATGGGGCATCCTTGCCGGTTGGCCGGGCCGCCGTCCGGTCATGCCGCCACGTGTCGAGCAGCAGCAGGCCGACGCCGACGCAGATGGCCGAGTCGGCGATGTTGAAGGCCGGCCAGTGGTACTGATACCAGTGCACGTCGATGAAGTCGATCACCTCGCCGAGGCGGACGCGGTCGATCAGGTTGCCGATGGCGCCGCCGAAGATGAGGGCCAAGGCTGTTGCCGCCATTTTGCGGTCGTCCGGCAACCGTCGCAGGTAACCGATGATGATACCGCAGGCAACCAGGGTGACGGCGATGAAAAAGGGGAGGCGCAGAGGACTGCCGGCCAGCATGCCGAAGGCGGCTCCCTTGTTGCGGACGTAGGTGATGTGGAAGAAGTTTTCCACCAGTTCGAGCGCCTCGTAAAGCGCGAAGCGGTCGACGATGACCTTCTTGCTCCACTGGTCGATGCCGACCACGATCATGCCGACGACGGCCAGGATGCGGTAGCGTTGGGGAGCCATCAGCCGACCAAAGCCTCGACGCAACGCCGGCAGATGCCGGGGTGGCTGGTGTCCTGCCCGGTGCTCGGGCTGTAGTTCCAGCAACGCTGGCACTTCTCGCCGGTTGCCTTTTCCACCCGGACTTTCAGGCCGGGGATGTCGGCGGCGGTTTCACTTTCCGCCAGGCCCTCCGCCATCTCCACCTGGGAGACGATGCACAGGGTCGGCAACTGGTCGAGATACCGTTCCACCAGTCCGCGCCAGGGGCCTTCCGGCACCTCGAGCCGCACCAGGGCATCGAGGGAGTGGCCGATGATCTTCTCGCCGCGGGCCAGCTCCAGGGCCTTGGAGACGGCGGAGCGCAGCTGCAGCAGCTGCTCGTAGCGCTGTTCGAGTTCCGGATCCCGCAGGCCGGAAATCTCCTCCGGGAAGAGGGCCAGGTGCACGCTCTCCTCCCGCTCGCCCGGCAGGTGCCGCCAGATCTCCTCGGCGGTGAAGGAGAGCACCGGCGCGATCAGGCGGGTGAGGGTGTCGAGGATGCGGTAGATGGCCGTCTGGGCGCTGCGCCGGGCCTGCGAGGTTGCCGGTGCGGTGTAGAGGCGGTCTTTGAGGACGTCGAGGTAGAAGGCGCTCATGTCGACGGCGCAGAAGTTGTGCACCGCGTGGTAGAGCACATGGAACTGGTAGTCGTCGTAGGCCTTGCGCACCCGCGCCTCCAGCCCGGCCAGGCGGGAGAGGGCCCAGCGGTCGAGTTCGAGCAGCTGCTCGGGCGGCACACTGTGGACGGCCGGGTCGAAGCCGTGCAGGTTGCCGAGGATGTAGCGGGCGGTGTTGCGGATGCGCCGGTAGGCCTCGGAGACCTGACGCAGGATGTCCTCGCCGCAGCGGGTGTCGTTGCGGTAGTCCTGGGTGGCGACCCACAGGCGCAGGATTTCGGCCCCGTACTTGTCGATCACCTCGAGCGGCGAGACGACGTTGCCCAGGGACTTGGACATCGGCCGCCCCTTGGGGTCGAGAACGAAGCCGTGCGTCAGCACCGCCTTGTAGGGGGCGACGCCGCGGGTGCCGACCGCCGCCAGCAGCGAGCTGTGGAACCAGCCACGGTGCTGGTCGCTGCCTTCGAGGTAGAGGTCGGCGGGATAGCTCAGGCGCGGGTTCGGTTCGATGACCGCCGCCTGGGAGACGCCGGAGTCGAACCAGACGTCGAGGATGTCCATCTCCTTGCGGAAGCCGTCACCACCGCACTCGGGGCAGACGGTGCCTTCCGGCAGCAGCTCCCTGGCCTCCTTCTCGAACCAGAGATCGGCGCCGCCCTTTTCGAACAGGTCGGCGACGTGGTGCATGGTTTTGCCGTCGGCCAGGGCGTGGCCGCACTTCTCGCAGTAGAAGGCGGTGATCGGCACGCCCCAGGTGCGCTGGCGGCTGATGCACCAGTCGGGGCGGTTGGCGATCATGTTGTAGATCCGCTCCCGGCCCCAGTGGGGAATCCACTCGACGTCGTTGATGTGCTCCAGCGCCTTGCGCCGCAGGTCGTTGGCCTCCATCGAGATGAACCACTGCTCGGTGGCACGGAAGATGACCGGCTTCTTGCAGCGCCAGCAGTGGGGATAGCTGTGCGAGACCTCGCCGGCCTGCAGCAGGGCGCCGACCTCGGCCAGCTTGGCGTTGACGGCCTCGTTTGCCTCCTTCAGCTTCATGCCGCCGAAGAATTCGAGGTCCGGCCGGTAGCGGCCGTAGTCGTCGACCGGGTTGTAGACCTCCAGTCCGTATTTCAGTCCGACCAGATAGTCGTCGGTGCCGTGCCCCGGCGCGGTGTGAACGCAGCCGGTACCGGCCTCGAGGGTGACGTGGTCGCCGAGGATGATCAGCGAGTCGCGCTCGTAGAAGGGGTGGCGGCAGGTCTGGCGCTCGAATTCGGCCGCCTTGAAACGGGCGACGACCCGACCGTTTTCGCGGCCGATGGCCTGCATCACCTGCTGCCACAGCCCCTCGGCCAGCACCAGCAGGTCGGAGCCGGTTTCGACGACGACGTAGTCGAGCTCGGGGTTGAGGCAGATGCCGAGGTTGGCCGGGATGGTCCAGGGCGTGGTGGTCCAGATGACGAAGTCGAGCCGGCGTTCGCCGACCGCCTCCCGCAGGCTGGCCGGCAGCTCGCCGTTGAAGCGGAAGCGGACGTAGATCGACGGCGAGGTGTGATCGGCGTACTCGACCTCGGCCTCGGCCAGGGCGGTGACGCAGGAGGAGCACCAGTGCACCGGCTTCTTGCCCTTGAACAGGCCGCCCCGTTCGGCGAAGCGGGCCAGCTCGCGGGCGGTGGCCGCCTCGTAGTCGTTGGTCATGGTCAGGTAGGGATGCTGCCAGTCACCGAGCACCCCGAGGCGGATGAACTCGCGGCGCTGGACGTCGATCCACTCTTCGGCATAGCGGCGGCATTCCTTGCGGATCTGCGCCTTGGTCATCTCGCGCTTCTTCTTGCCCAGCTTCTGGTCGACCTTCAGCTCGATCGGCAGGCCGTGGCAGTCCCAGCCGGGGATGTAGGGGGCGTAGAAGCCCTGCATCCGCTTGCTCTTGACGATGATGTCCTTGAGGATCTTGTTCAGGGCGTGTCCGATGTGGATATGGCCGTTGGCGTAGGGGGGGCCGTCGTGCAGGGTGAAGTTGGGCCGTCCCCGGCCGGCCTCCTCGAGCTTTTTCTCGAGCTCGATCTCTTCCCAGTGGCGCAGGATGTCCGGTTCGCGCTTCGGCAGGTTGCCTCGCATGGGGAAGTCCGTCTGCGGCAGATTGAGTGTCTCTTTGTAGTCCATGGACCGCTCCTTGCTGACCGGTGAGATGCGATCATCGGCCGGGACGGAGCGTGGTGCTCCTGCGGTGTGCCCCGGCGGAAAATCAAGTGCATCAAGGTAGCAGAGCAGGCCGGAAATCGCAAGAAAAAGGCTTTGCCGGCAGGGGGGAGGAGGAAGGTGGCAGGCACCAGCTCTCAGGCGGCCGCGGCCGCCTGGTGAGCTGGTCGTGCCCGTGAGACGCCGCGCCGGTTCAGACGACCTGGCGCTGGTTCATGCGATCGATCTCGAGGCTGGCCCGCAACAGGTTGGAGATGTTGGTGCCGGCTTCCTTTGCCCGCTGCTGCAGCAACCGCATCTCTTCGTCGTTGACCCGGCAGGAGATGATGAACCGTTTCGGATTCTTGACCGTTTTGCCCATTGCATCGACTCCTTGAAAGAAAAAATTTTCCGTTCGCCCGTGTGGGGCGGTCATTTTATGGTTTGTATACGTCTGCAATGGGGTTGCCAAAAAATGCAACAAGGGGCGGGTAACTTGATAAGCCAATGAAATCGGGTTGTTGCGGCTGGATTTTCCTGGGAGGCAAAAATCGGCCCGTCGACCCCTATGGACAAAATATCCCACAATTATATCAATTGGGTCAATTTGTCACATTTTTCGTGCCGTCTACGGCACAGGTCGTCCGCCGTCCGACGGCCGCCCGGGTCAGTGGGTGGTGTTCCCGTCCGGCGGGCGCGTGCCGTCGGCATGACGGCAGAGATCGGCCAGGGGACAGCCGGAACAGCGCGGGTTCCGCTTTCGGCAGTTGCTCTTGCCCAGAACCACGATCAGGGCATGGTATTCGTTGAACAGCGAGGCGTCGGCGGGCAGGTTGTCCATGAAGAAGTCGCGAATCTCGTCGTAGGTTCCCCGACCGGGGAGCAGGGCGAGCCGCAGCAGCAGGCGGCGGGTATAGGCATCGACCACGAAACTGGCGTGGTGGCCGCCGTAGAGCAGGATCGAATCGGCTGTTTCCGGCCCCACCCCTTTCAGCTCCAGCAGTTCACGCCTGGCCGTTGCCGTCGGTGCCGCCAGCAGCCGTTCGAGACAGCCGTCATGATGCTGTTGCAGGTGGCGGCAGAACAGGTACAGCCGCTCGCTCTTCTGGCGGAAGAAACCGGCCGGCCGGATCAGTTCCTCGAGTCGTGCGCGCGGTGTTTGCAGCATGGCCCGGCAGCTCAGGGCGTTGGCGCGGCGCAGGTTGGCGATGGCCTTTTCCACGTTGGTCCAGGCCGTGTTCTGGGTGAGGATGGCGCCGACGGCGGTTTCGAAGGGGGTGTCGGCGGGCCACCAGTTCTGCGGGCCGAAGTGTTCGTGCAGGCGGTGGTAGATGGCGAGAAGCATCCGGTTGTGCGCGGGGGACGTTGGTTGTTGCATGGCGGCTGTTGTAGCACGCGTCTGCAGGTGTGGCAAGGAGGTGCGGACCGGGAGCCGAGCGAAAAATGTTAAAGAATCGGTGCCGGCGGTCGAATTGAACTAAGAGGCGTTTTGCGGCACTTCCGCACCGGAAGTATCCGGTTCACGGTGTGGCGGTGTTTTTTGTAGTGGTGAGGCGCCAATGGGCGAAAAGATGGTGTGGTCGTGAATCGGAGAAAGGACATCGACGGGGGTTGTCATGGAAAATGTGAAACGGCAGGAAATTCTTCTGGAAAGCGGCAGCAACGAGATGGAGATCATCGAGTTCTATCTCTGCGGCCAGCCCTTCGGCATCAATGTGCACAAGCTGCGTGAGATCATCACCTACGATCCGGAGGCGGTGACCCATCTGCCCGATACCCACCCTTCCGTCCTTGGCACCCTGTTGTTGCGCGGTCGCACCATTCCCCTGGTCGACACCCGCAAGCATGTCGACATCAAGCACCGGAACGAGAACGGGCCAGACAACCGCCAGGTGGTGCTGGTCTGTGAATTCAACAACCTGATCAACGGATTTCTGGTCGATGGTGTCAACCAGATTCACCGGGTTTCCTGGGAGCAGGTCCAGCCGTTTTCCGTCTTTCTCGACCAGTTCAAGCCGCGTTTCACCGGCAGCATTCACATCGATGACCGGGAGATTCTGATCCTCGATCTCGAATACGTCATCGCCGAAATCAATCCCGATGCATCGATGGCCTACGACCTTGCACAGGGGGCCACCGAGTTCGCCACCCCGGAAACCCGCCGCCAGAAGAAACTGATGCTGGCCGAGGATTCGGCCCTGATCCGCGCCGGCATCACCAAGGTGCTGGCCGGTTCCGGTTACGAAAATCTCGAAACCTTCGACAACGGCAAGGACTGTTTCGACCGGATCTGCGAGCTGTACCAGCAGCACGGTCCTTCACTGGGGAACGAGCTGCACCTGGTGATTTCCGACATCGAAATGCCCAAAATGGACGGCCTCACTGTCTGCCGAAAGGTACGCGAACAGCTCAACCTCACGGATCTGAAGATCGTCATGTTCTCCTCCCTGATCAACGAGCAGATGGCCGAAAAATGCGACCTGGTCGGCGCCGACGGCTACGTCACCAAGCCGCAGATCCCGGAACTGGTCGAGATGCTCGACGGCATGCTTTTTTCAAATAAGTGACGAGGGACGAGTGACGAGTGACGAGGGACGAGGCTGAAGGCTGGAAGGCTGGAAGGCTGGAAGGCTCGCCACCCGTCACGCGTCACCCGTCACTCGTCCCTCGTCCCTCGTCCCTCGTCACTGCTTTTTAACCCACCGGCTGCAGGCGACGAGCGAACGTAAAGCGTGGCACCCAGCCCTGGATCATTTCCGTCAGGCTGGCCACCGGCAGCGGCCGGCTGAAAAAGAAGCCCTGGCCGTGGTGACAGCCGCGCTTTTTCAGGTAGCGAAGCTGTTCTTTCGACTCGATGCCTTCGGCGACGACTTCCAGGCCGAGACTGCGGGCCAGGGCGATGATCGCCTGGGTGATGGCGGCGTTTTCGCCGCCCAGGGCCAGGTCGCGGACGAAGCTGCGGTCGATTTTCAGTTTCGAGATGGGAAACTGCTTCAGGCAGCTCAGGCTCGAATAGCCGGAACCGAAGTCGTCGATGGACAGATGGACGCCCATCTCCTTCAGGGCGCGCATGGTGGCGATGGCCGAACCGACGTCGTTCATGATCGAGCTCTCGGTGATCTCCAGTTCCAGATATTCCGGCGGCAGGCCGGTTTCGTCGAGGATGGCACCGATCATCTCGATCAGGTTGGCCTGGCGGAACTGGCGGCGCGAGAGATTGACCGCCACCCGCATCGGTCGCATGCCCATCTTCAGCCATTCCCGGTGGTGGCGGCAGGCGGTGCGCAGTACCCATTCGCCGATGGGAACGATCAGTCCCGTCTCCTCGGCCAGGGGGATGAAGCGTTCGGGAGAGACCAGACCGAGTTCGGGATGATCCCAGCGCACCAGGGCTTCCAGTCCGACCGGTCTGCGGCGGGTCAGGCTGAACTGGGGCTGGAAGTGCAGGCAGAGCTGGTCGTTCTCGATCGCCTTGCGCAGCGACGCCTCGAGGGTCAGCAGGTCGTGTACCCGCGAGTGCAGCTCCGGGGTGTAGAAATGATAGGTGTTGCGCCCTTTTTCCTTGGCCCGGTACATGGCGGCGTCGGCGCATTTCATCAGTTCTTCGGCGTTCTGGGCGTCTTCGGGAAAGAAACTGATGCCGATACTGGCGCTGGGAAAGAGTTCGTGTCCGTCGAGGGAGAAGCTGCGGGCGATGACCCGCAGAAAGTTCCGCGCCATGCGCGCCGCCGTTTCCCGCTCCTGGATGTCTTCCAGCAACAGGACGAACTCGTCGCCTCCCAGGCGCGCCACCGTGTCGGAGGAGCGTACGCAGGAGCCGAGCCGGGTGGCGATCTCCTGCAGGTAGCAGTCGCCGCTCGAATGCCCCAGGGTGTCGTTGACGTTCTTGAACCGGTCGAGGTCGATGAACATCAGCGCCAGCGAGCGCCCGTGGCGACGCGCCTTGGCGATCGCCTGCCGCAGGCGGTCGGTGAACAGGTTGCGGTTGGGCAGACTGGTGAGCGGGTCGTGCAGCGCCAGGTGCTCAAGGGCCTGCTGGTTCTCTTTCAGCTGATATTCGATCTGCAGCCGTTCGGTCACGTCGCGCGAGGCTTCGATGACGCCCTGCAGGCTGCCGTCGTCGGAGCGCAGCGGCGTGTATTCGACTTCGAAATGGCGCACCTTGCCGTCGGGCTGGTGGTACTCGACGACCCGGCGCTCGGGGCGGCCGGTTTCGCGTACCCGCGCCAGGGGGCATTGGTGCCCCGACTTGCACGGTTGGGGTGGCCGGTCGCTCAGGTGCTGACAGCGCAGCGGCCAGGCATCTTCCGGATCGTAGCCGAGCAGGGAGGCGGCCGGCGCGTTGCGCAGGCGCACCCGGCAGTCGAGGTCGGTGACCAGGATCGGATCGAGGACACCGTCGATCACGTGTTGCAGAAAGGAGCGTTCGGCCGTGATTTTCCGTTCGAGCTGCTTGCGGGTGGTGATGTTGCGCAAGGTGACCAGCCGCGCCGGCTGACCGTCCCATTCGATAGCGGCGGATCGGCCCTCGACCACCACGGGCACGCCGCCCTTGCCGAGAAACTCGATTTCGCTGGTGCCGTCCTTTTTCAGCGGATAGATGAATGGCGTGCCGACCAGGTGCTCGGCCCGGGAGCCGAACAGTTCCTCGGCGGCCGGGTTGACGAAGCAGATGGTGTCCTTTTCGTCGAGGACGATGATGGCGTCGACGTTGTGTTGCACCACCGCCTGCAGGCGGCTGCCGGTGGTCAGGGCCTCATCGGTTTTCTGTCTGAGGGCTTCCAGCAGTTTCTGCCGCTCGATCGAGTAACGGATGGCGTTGGCCAGGGTTTCGGGTTCGAAGCGGCCCTTGACCAGGTAGGTCTGGGCACCGGCACGCACCAGGCCGAGGGCAAGCTCCCGGTCGTCCTGGCCGCTGAGGATGACGATCGGCAGGTTGGGGGCGCGCTGGTGGATCTTTTCGAACGCCTCGCTGCCATCGGCGTCGGGCAGTCCGAGATCGAGCAGCACGGTGTCGAAACGGTGGCGCCGGAGCAGGGCGAGGGCGTTGGTCAGGCGGTCGGCCAGGGTGAGGTGAAAACGCAGGTCGTGACAGCTGGCAAGCTGCCTTTGTACCAGCGCCGCCGCGGCCTGGTGGTCTTCGACCAGCAGGATCTTCAGTTCCCTGTTCTGCATTTCGTCTGCTCCCGGTGGTGGTCGGATGCCGCTCACTGATTCAGGGTTCAATCAGCGTATCGACCTGCAGCGGGAGTTTCTTAACCCTGAATCAGTGGGTTTGTGCCGGATGAAGAGAGTGTTCGCCGCCGATTCAGGACAAAAAAACGCCCGAAACCTTTCGGGCGCGTTGCACATCGGTGACGATGTCAGGAAGGCGGATTGCCGTCACGGAAGCGGCTGCGGACTTCCTCGCGATAGCTTTCGGTGTTGGCGTGGCCGTGGACGTTGATGCCGTGGCGGACGGCCATCTCGAGCAGCACCCGCTCGTCGTCGGCGCTGAAGACGGCACCGCAATCCGGCGCCTCGTCCGTGGTGCGCTCATGACAGATGACATGCTTGCGTCCCATGATGCTCCTCCTTTCTCCCCCGTTCGGAGGGCTGACGGCTGAGGTCTGCCCGGGGCAGCGGCCGGTCGGGAGTCATGGGCGGCCCTGCCGGCGGCAAGACCTGTACGTCACCATTATAGCACCGCCCGCCGGGGGTGGCGGGGAAGGTGTCCCGTTTTTTGGGGGGACTCACGCCTCTTTTGTTGGATTTGTGTCCAGGGCGGCGAGAATGCGTTCCAGGTTCTCCAGCTTGTCGCTTTTTCCCAGGCTGCCGGCGGCATCGGCCCGGCAGAGCTGGACCAGCAGGGGAAAGAGCGGGTGGCGGCAGAACCGCTTCTGGCGGGCGGTCAACCGGACGGGCCGGGCCGGGTTCCAGCTGATGGCGAAATGGTGATGCCGGACCAGCCAGGCCACATCCTCCACCAGGTGTTGCCGGCCGAAGCGTTGCAGGATGGCCGGGACCATTTCGGCGGAGTGCCGGTCATGTCCCAGGGCACGCCAGCGACCGTCGATCATCCGGGTGGTCGTGGCCTTGCCGATATCGTGCAGGGCCGCCGCCCAGACCAGGCGGATGTCGGCATCGGCCGGCAGGGCGGCGACCGTCAGGCGGGTATGGGTCAGCACGTCGCCCTCGGCGTGATACTCCGGCGGCTGGGGAACATCCCGCAAGGCGGCTATTTCGGGCAGCCGCGACAATTCCGGCGCGGAGAGCAGCCGCAGCATTGCGTCGCGCGTCATCCTTCCGGCAATTCGGGAAAGTCGGGGACCTGGTCGGCCTCGAGATCGCAGAACGTCAGGGCGATGGCGAGCAGCTTGCGGTAGGTCTCCTCCCGTATCGGGCGGAAACCGTGCGCCAGCAGGGAATGGTTGCGAATGTCCAGAACTTTTCGCAGGTTGTTCTCCTCCCGACGGTAGTGCTCGCCCAACGGGTCGCCCAGGGCGGCCAGCAGGGCGTAGCTTCGGTAAAGAGGAAGACGGTAGCGGCCCTTGTCGTCGGTCACCTGACCGTCGAGGATGGCATCACGAACGTCGGCCGGAACCTGCTCGCGATCGACGGCCGAGTTGTCGATGCCGTGGCGCAGTTTCAACCTGATTTTGGCGGCTTTTTCCACCACGCTGTACAGCCGGCTGACCGCATCGTCGTATTTGTGCTCCCGTTCCGCCCGGCGGATGGCATTGGCCAGCAGGTCCTCCAGTAGGGCGCGCCCGTCATGGGCCGTGTCTTTTTTTTCTTCGAATTGCGACATGGCGTTCTTGATGGCTTCGAGGCGGGCGATGTCCTTCTGCAGCCGGCTGGCAAACAGGCTGGACAGGGCGGCACCCTCCTCGAGGTACGGCAGGGTCTGCAAAGGCTGGATACAGCGGGAAAGCAGGTTGCCGGCCTGTCCATGTTCGAAGTTGTCCCAGCGGCCATAGGCCTCGGCCAGGGTTTTCAGGGTGCTGAACAGCGGCCGTAATCTTTCGCTGCGTCGGGCGGCGGTTTCGGCCACCAGTTGGGCCGAGCCGAAACGGCAGCGGTTGAAGTGCAGGGCAAAGAGTTTGAGGGGTTCGCGCCCCAGCGCGTCCCAGGGATTGTCGCAATGCAGCATCAGTTCGCGGCCGTCGATGACGGTACCCAATCCCTGCTTGTCACGACTGACGCCGCCGACGTAACTGAAGTTGCAGCCCCGATCGGCCAGGGCCAGCACCACCGCCGCCGACATCGCCTTGGTGCCGCCGGTGAAATCGGCCTGCAGCTCGGAAAAGTCACTGCCCAGGTTGGCCAGGCTGCGGGGCAGTTCGCGCACCAGAACCTGCACCGAGGCCAGCAGGCTTTGCTCGTCCGGGGTGGTGATGATCTCGGCGTCGGCTGCCCGGTGCTTCAGGTTGGGCTCGATGGCCGCGCGAATCTGCTGCCGTGAATCACGGGAGCAGAAGTAGATCAGTTTCTGCGGTTTGTGCTGCTCGATACTGTGGATGATCGGTTGCGGCGAGCCGCCGACCGAGAGCAGCAGCGTGGTCTTGTCATCGGTTGCACTCATGGTTCTCCCTCCTGAGGAAAGGTGGTCAGATGATCACCAGTGGTTGAGTCTCGATCTGTCCGACATCGGGGCCGATGTTCAGCACCAGGCCGCTACAACGGCCGCACAGCGGAAAGTATTTTACGCCGTCCTCGAGCGGATCGAGCAGGGCCTCGGTGCGCCGGCGCAACTGCCGGAAATGGGCCGGATCGATGTCGACTTCGAAAACCGAATTCTGCACCCGCAGGCCATAGTCCTTCAGAACCTTCGCCACCCGCTGCAGGCGACGTGGATGGGCAATATCGTAGGCGATGATCATGTTCATGACAACGACGCTCCCCGTTGTTACACGATATCGAAAGAACGCGGCATCAGCCGGATGCCCAGGCCGGAGACCGCGACCCGGTTCTGGCAGCGACGGCACAGGCGGTAGATGCGCAGGCTGTCCGTTTCGGGATCGATGATGGCCCGCGCTTCCCGGACGATGCGCGTCAGGCCGGCGTCGTCCAGCTCGCATTCAAACACCGACTTTTGCGTGTTGAGGCCGAATTCTTTCAGAAACCGGTGAAAGCGGCTCCGTTTGCGGTTGGACGAGATGTCGTAACAGAGCAGAACGTGCATAAGGTCACCGTAGCAGCAGGGGCTGGTAGGTCTGCTGTTCTCCCTGAACGACCCGGCGAAACAGCCTGGCCTGGTAGACCAGGGCGTCGGCATAGGTCAGCCGGCGCTCGGCCAGGGGGTGAAAGAACTCGGTCTGCAGCTTCTTTTCGAACGCTTCGATCACCCGGCGGAAGGCCTTTGGCTTCAGCCGCACCGGCAGCCTCTGTTCGGCGTTATCGGAGGCGGTGTCCCCGTTGCTGCGCGGCATCGGCTGCTCGGGCAGATCGAACGTGTCTTCGGCGTCGATATTGCTCATCTTGCCCAGCGGATCGTTGACCGCCCGATCGACATCGTCAGTCTGCGGTTGGGGCAGGTCGAGCGGTTCGGGCGGGCGAATCTCGAAGTCTTGCGGCTGCAGCACCCGCTTGTTGAACAGGGCCAGCGCCAGGGTGTCGGCCAGGGGGGCGCGGAACTCCTCCACCAGATCCAGGGGCAGGGCCTGACGGCCGTAGTCGAGCTGGTGGAGAACCCCGGGTGCGGGATCGAGACCCGCCAGCCGAACGCCGGCGTAGAGGCGGTTGATGAGCAGGGTGTAGAGCAGGGAGAGCACGGCATTGACCGGGTCGGTGGGCGGCCGGCGAATCCGGCGCACGAAACCGAAGTCGTTCTCCAGCCCCAGCCGCAGGCCGGCAAAATAGGCCGCGGCGGCCGCGCCCTCGATACCACGCAGCTGGTCAAGACTGGTCGTCTGTTCGACTTTTTGCAGTGCCGAGCGTACGCCCGCGATGGGGCTCTCGAGGTTGCGCTGCCTGCGGCTGCGGGCGATGCGCTGCAGTACCGTGAGCATGTTGCGCAGCTTGCCACCGATGATGGCTTGGCCCTGGCGCAGGCAGAACGCCTCGTCGTCGGTCAGTTCGAATTGCCGTTTGCGCAAAAAGACGTTTTTGGGTTCGCTGACGGCCAGGCGGCCGCAGTAACGGCCGTCGCGGCGAAGAAAAACGGTATCGATCTCTTCACGAAACAACAGCTGCAGGGCCGGGGGCGTCAGGCGGATTCGGCCGCAGATAACGAGCTGTTCGAGCTTGTAGGTGAAGAGGGTGTGGTAGATGGTATCGTCTTTGCGCACCAGCAGGTGCCGCCCCTCGCGGACGATTTCCGCGCCCTGGGTGGTGACATAGACAATCATGGACGCCTCCTTCAACGAGATGCGTCCATGATTGATATCCATGCAGCAGAAATCCAGCACGGCAAGGTTGCCGTTTTGTCCTTTCGTGAATCAGGTCTGTTTGTTCTCCTGCGGGCTATCGGTAAGTCCGCTGCCGGCGATCTCCTCGGGTCGTAATCCCTTCGTGAATCAGGTCTGTTTGTTCAAGGAGTATTGTGGTGTGAAAATTAATGCGGAAACTATTTCGTCGTAATCCCTTCGTGAATCAGATCTGTTTGTTCTTGGCTCCAGGCGTGGGAAGGTGTCGGGGCCGCACTGGCGTCGTAATCCCTTCGTGAATCAGGTCTGTTTGTTCGCCAGTAGACACAGGCGCATCTGTGTCTGGTGCCAGTTCAAGTCGTAATCCCTTCGTGAATCAGGTCTGTTTGTTCTTATTGGCGTATTGTCGAATTTGATGCAAATACTGGCAGGGAGTCGTAATCCCTTCGTGAATCAGGTCTGTTTGTTCCAATGGCCCGTGGACGACAAAAGCAAGCCTCTTGGTCTTCGTCGTAATCCCTTCGTGAATCAGGTCTGTTTGTTCTTGGTTTAAACGTTCGGTTGTTTCGGTAGATGGTAACTTGATGTCGTAATCCCTTCGTGAATCAGGTCTGTTTGTTCAAGGTTTTTGCCGCCAAGGCGCGGCGCAAACGCTGAAGTCGTAATCCCTTCGTGAATCAGGTCTGTTTGTTCCTGCTGCTCGTCTCTCTGACTGCCTTGGCGTGGTCGATTGTCGTAATCCCTTCGTGAATCAGGTCTGTTTGTTCAACATTATCGACCAGATGGAAAACAAAATTGCCATTTTGGAGTCGTAATCCCTTCGTGAATCAGGTCTGTTTGTTCAAAGCAGCAGACCCACAAAGGTGTCAGCAACCGCTGGGGCCAGGTCGTAATCCCTTCGTGAATCAGGTCTGTTTGTTCCCCTAATCGGTTTGTCCCAAACCACCCTGGCGTCTCGTCTGTCGTAATCCCTTCGTGAATCAGGTCTGTTTGTTCCTGCCTCTTGACGAACACGAACGAGTAAAGATTTTCTCGTCGTAATCCCTTCGTGAATCAGGTCTGTTTGTTCCCGACCATTAACAACGCCATTTGGCCCGAGGGTAACAAAGAGTCGTAATCCCTTCGTGAATCAGGTCTGTTTGTTCCCGCAGCTCTCTTCTAGGCGTCATCAGGTTAGCGTCGTAATCCCTTCGTGAATCAGGTCTGTTTGTTCGCGGCGGCCTTGAAGGATAACGCAACCCCCGTGCGCCTAGGTCGTAATCCCTTCGTGAATCAGGTCTGTTTGTTCAGGCTCTGTTGTTTTTTCCATAAATGTCACACGGTTATTGTGCCCCTTGCGCGGATCACCGTGGTCGGGGCGTTTCTGCTGTATACAAACGAGGAATTTATTCGGTTGTCAAAGAGCTAAGCAATGAAAAAATAAAGAAAAAGTCGTTTTGCGCGGATCTCCGGACATGTGAACCACAAAAAACAGCAAAAATCAACAGCTTACGCAATGCGGACCAAATATGAGTGAGATTCGCGCACTTTACCGGTTTTTTGTTCGCAATGCCTGGCTGACAGCATGATAAACTTTTTGCTTGTTCTTTTTCGCCGTTTTTTTGTCACATCCCCAGCTTTTCATTTTTTGCTGTAAAAGTTTGAGTGCCGGTTTGGAAAGGCTGGTGATGTCAAGTCCCGCTTGCTGATAAGCGCCAAAGTCTCGCAGGACTTCGATTTGGCTTACGTCTTCTGGTATGTCGGCCGCCGATTGTTCCTCTGATGCTGTTTTCAGCTCCATTCCTGATGCGCGCAACCAGTCGTTGACCAGCGACAGACGTTCTTCGCTCCATTTGTCCGGCCTGGCGGCCCGCACCCGTTCTGCGCTGGCCTTCACGGCTTTGGCCAGCTCGGGCTGTTCACGGTGACTTTGAGGTTCTTCTTTTTCGAGAAACTGTTTCAGACTCCCCCAGTCACGCACCTGGTCCAGGGCGCGTATCCAGGCCAGCCAGGGTTTTTGCGCTTCTTCCAGCTCGCGGCGTTTTCTCTCTTCGCGGGCCTTTTCTTCTGCCAGACGCTTTTGCCGGCGCTGTTCAAGTTGCCGTTGCAGGGCCGCGCGACGTTGGGCCCGCTCGTTTTCCTGGCGTTGAAGGATCTCCCGGTTACGTTTGTCACGCGCGGCGAGGATGTTCATGTATTCCTGTTCGCTGCAGGGCGTCAGCATGATCCAGCCGAAGGGATAGATGCCGTCGGCAAGGGTGCGGGTGGTGCCGTGGGGCAATCTTTTGTCGTCCTTGGTCTTGCGTGTGAATGGCCGGTTGTTCTTCACGGTGACGTACTCAATCTGGCTGTAGTGGCCAACCTTGAGCACCATGGCGCCCCGCGGTGGTTGAAGAATGAGCGGTTCAATGGCGGCCAGGGCCTGTTTCGCCTGGCTGAAGTGGGGCAGCTCCCAGAATTTTTTCTTTTCTTCGAGGTAGCGTTGCCGGCTGTAAGCATTGACCAGTTCGGCCAGTTGTTCCCAGTTGAAAGTTCGACCGTTTTTCAGCCGTAAACAGGCGCTTTGTTCGTTGGGCCGAGAGCAGCCCAGCACCAGCCGGGTGGCAAGGGTGGAATCGTCCGTTGCTCCCAAGAGCCGGCTGGCAAGGACTTCGCAGTTGGCCTTGGGAGTGACGTTTTTTTCCGGGTTGCGGCGAATTTCCCTGGCTTCGACGATCAGCGAAGAGTTGCGTGCCGCTTCGCAGTCGGCCAGTTTCAGTCCCTGGAAGCTGTTATCGGTGATCTTGCCCAAAAAGCGTTCCAGGCGCTGCTCGCGTTCCCGGTTGGTTTGGCACTGTTTCAACTGCAGATTTTCTTCCCGGTCGAGCCAGTCGACCAGGGCCGTGCGAATGGCTCCTTTCAGGCTGCTGCCGGGCAGAAGCGGCCCCCCGCCGCCGCCAGTGAGGTTGGGACTGAGCAAAAGCTGATTGCGGCTTTCCGGCGATCCCAGGTGTTTGTGATAGTCGTCAACGACCTTGCGGCTGACAACCTTGCAGCTTCGGTCGGCGTAAAGGGCCGGATCAAGCTGTTCGGCCAGGTAGGCGCGCATCTGGGCAATGTTGCCGCCGGAAAACTGTTTCAGAAGTTCGTCCGGATCAGGGTGTTCGGCGGCCCAGGCCGCCGGGTCGATAAAATGGCAAACCGGCGCACCATTTCGGTCTTCGATGAGGTAATGAAAGGGGTCGACCGTATCGCCGGTTCCGATGTGCACCGGGGAAAGAATCGCAACTTTCAGATAGTCAGTCCGCATTGTCCACCTCCAGTTGCACGGAGAGTGTGACCGGCCAGAGAACCTGCACCAGGTCGGGGTTGCTGTGGATGTTCCGCAGCAGAAATCCTCGATCCGGCAGGCCGGTCATGACCGCTCCCTCGGTCAGGGCGAGAAACGGTTTCTTGAACGGATTGCGTTCACCGAAGCCGCTCCAGGCGCGACCGTGCTTGACTGTGACGTTGTAGCTGCCGGCGATATGGGTCATCGTTTCTGCTGCGGTCAGGGAAAGCAAAAGTTGGGCATTGCCCTGTTGCGGCCAGGCCAAGGGGTCGAAGTCGGCATCACGGACAAAGCGAAACTGTCCCTTGCCCGTGGTGCGATCGGCGCCATAGCCGGTTCGGGCCAACTCGTCGAGCAGCTCCTCGAAGAGCGAGGGAGTCTCGGTCTCGACGTAGAGGTCGAGTTTTTCGCCGGGGGCGTACCATGTTGCCGGGGTGAAGTGAAGCCCGCCTTCGGCCAGAACCTTGCCGTTTTGCCGGTCGATGCTGTTGTGCGCCTGGTCGGTGGTAACAAGTCGGTCTTTGCCGCTGTAGAAGGCGGACCTGTCTTTACACCAGGCGGCAAAAAGCCTTTCCTGGCTCAGATTTTCGGCCAGTGAGCGCAAGGTGTCGAAATGGACGAAGGACGATTTGCGAAAGGCCTTGTAATGCTGCAGAGCTTCGAGCAGGTGATTCCCACCGCCGGAGGCGAACCTGTCCCGAAAACGTGCCCGCGGAATGGGCGGCAGGGCCGGTAGTGGCAGAAAGCCCGCGGGAAAAGCACTGCTGAGCTTGAAAGGCGGCTGGCCGCCGGCGAAGGCGTCGATCAGCTCCCTGGGTTTGTCCGGGCCATGCCGCTCCGCCGCCCGCCAGAGCAAGTGCCCATAGAGGGTGTCGCTTCGCAGAGGGGTGGCGAAGGCCGACAGGGGTTCGATGGTGTAACGATGGAGAGCCATGCTCCCTCCTTTACGCCTGGGGGTTGTAGTTGGTCAGATCGACCGGTTCATCGTTACAGCTCAGGCCGGTAAAGCGAATCTGTCCGCAGCCGCGCGAGGAATTGCCGCCAAGGGCATCCAGTTCGAGCAGGCGCAGGCCGAAAAAGACCTCATCGAGCAGTTTTTCGTCATCTCCCTCAAAGACCTTGAAGGAGAGGTTGAAGTCGAACTGCACTCCGCTGGGGATCCGCTCCAGTGGCCGGGGGTCTTTGGCGGTGCCTTTGACCCGATCGATGGTGTTTTCGTATTTCACCTCCATCTGCAGCTTGCCTTCACGGAAACGTTGCCGCCATGTATCGGTGAGGTGCGCGTCACGCACGATCAGCCGGGTGGGGCCGAGTTCGGGGCCTTTTTCGGCTGCCGAGGTGCCGAAGATGGTGCAGGCCGGGCAGCCCGGCTGCGCACAGGCGCAGGGTTTGCCCATGCCGTTGCAGCCTTTGGCTTTCCCCGAAACCCAGGCCATGGTCTCGGGATTTTGGGCGGCAAAGCGACCGACTTCGAGCAGCGAGCGCATCTTGCCCTTGATGCTGGAGCCGGGGATGTAGGGCTCGCCGGTGATCGGATGTTTGATGATCGGCTGATCGAGACCGCCGATCTCGAGGCTGTCCTTGCCGGCGCCGATGTGCAGGCCGGTGACGACTTCCAGGGTGCCTTTGATTTCCTTGATGGTCTGCAGTTTCATATCTGTATCCCTCCTGTATCAATCCTTGGGGTTTTCGCCGTAACAGAAACCAACGACCGCTTCGAAATGGAGCAGGAACGCCTTGAAGTCCTCCAGGCTGTTGATTTGGGCAACGTGCTGTTTCATCCAGTTGACGAAGCTTTCGGGCACCACGCCGCGAGCCTTGGCATACGTTACCTTGGCGGCTGCCATCTTGATGCGCGGCAGCACGGACAGAAAACGCTCTTCAGCTGTGTCGCCGGCCTGGTTCAGCTCGGCTTCGAGGCTTTTGAACTCACCATAGAATTTTCTCAGTTGGGCGTTTTTCAGTGATTTTTTCTCGTCGATATCCTCTTTGTTCTTTTTCTTGTTGAAATATTTCACATAGAAGCTTTTGGCGACATTTTTCGCCTCGTCGGTCACCCATTCAGGTTTGAGATTGCCTTTGTCATCGAAGTAAAAAGCCATGTCCACCTCCTTCAGTGATCGAAACGGGTCTGGTAAAGGGCGTAGCTGACCGGCAGCCGAATGTTTTCCAGAACGAACCTGTTCTGCGGCAGGCCGAGAATTTCGGCCCGGGCATCGGGGTCGGTCAGCTGTTCTTCCTTCAGGTTGCGGGCAAAGTCATAGCGCATGTGCGCAATATAGATGCCGGCTTCAACCTTGCCGGCATGAAAGGCGCGGGCTTTGTCGCCATAGCGCAAGAGCCGGGCGACCAGGCCGTGGGAGATGATGCCCCTTTCAATCCAGGAAAGCAGCCGCTGCCCCCGGTTGCGCAACTCGACGAAGTCGTCCCAGTCGACAGTGGTGTCGAACAGGGTGACGGCGTTTTTGACGGTTTGCCCGTTCGAGCTGTGGTGTTTGCTGTTTTCGAGAGCCTCTTCCACCGTGGCGGCAATGCGGTGCACCGGCAGTCCGGGACGGTTGACGGTGATGCCGGCCGAGAGGGTGATGCCGGGACGGTTGGCGACCCAGTTCAGGAATCGCTGGTTGAGCTGATCGGCGAAGCGTACCAGCTCGGTCCAGGGGCCAAGCAGAAAGAGATCGTCGCCCCCGGCGAAGATGATGTAGAGATTCGGCCAGTCCTGCTTGATCCAGCGCACCAGCTCTTCACTGAAAAAGTGGTTGAGCATGCGCGACAGACTGGCAAAGCGGGAGAGAGAAAGCCTGTCGTGCAGGCCGATGCTGAAAATCAGCCCCAGATTGTCGACATCGGCCTTGAAGGCGCCGAGAAAGGAGCGCCCGGCCGGCTGGCCATGACCATCTTCCCGCCGGGAGTCGCGGGCCAGCATTTCGAAGGTTTTGGGAGCGTCTTTTTCGGCCGGGTCCTCGCCGAAACAGGTTTGTCCTTCGGGGTTCTTTTGCAATTCGCCCCAGGCCTGCCAACGCTCGAGATCCTTTTGCGTGATGCGGGGAAGATGGGCTGCGATGGGCTGGAAGGCGCAAACGCCGCGGTCTCGAATGGCGACCAGTTCTGCGGCCTGGGCATCTCGTTCCGGCTTGAGTTCTTTTTCCAGACGCAGGTGATAACCGAACAGCAGGGGGATGGTCCGCTGTCCTTCCCGCCGGTCGAAAACCAGATAACGACAATCGGGCAGGCGCTTGCCGATAAGCTGGATCTGGCCGGCACAATCGGCGCAGATAGTGATCTCCCGTCCCTGCTCCCGGCGCAGCTGTTCACTGGCTTCGCTGTCGGCTGGCCGTGCGTGACAGACAGCGCAGTCGCCATGGTCCTGGTAGGCGGCATAATCGAGTTCGATCACGGGCCTGATGCCGTTGGCAAACAGTCGGTCGAATTTGCGCAGTTTGCGGGCTTCGAGGGCGTCGTTGGCCTGGTCGAGGAAATGCCGCAGATGTTTCATGTCGAAATCCCGCTCGGTCAGCTCCACCGACCAGTCGAGATTGAGGCTGAGTTGTCCCCGGAAACGCTCGAACATCTGCTGTTGCAGTTCCTGCTCAAAATCGGCAAGGGTCTTTTTGCTGCTGTCGAGCGCGGGAACAAGCAGCAGGAAGCGGCCGCCGGCGTCCATGACACGCGCCAGGGGAGACAGACCGAGCCTTTCGCACAGGGCGAGAATGACACCACGCGTCAGGGCCTGCAGGTAGAACGAACGGGCCCGGAAGAGCTTGGCGACACCGCTGCCATGGGATTTGTCCAGACCGAAGATGTAGTTCTGAATGCCGGACAGGTCGCCTCCGACGAAAAGGAACTTTTTCGCCGTGTCGGCCTGCTGTCCTGGTGCGATGCCGGTATCGCTGGCATGGATGAACAGGGCCTGTGCCAGGGCCGTTGTGGTGACGGCGTGGTCGTAGAGCGAAATATCCGGCAACGACTTGTAGGTTGAGGAGGGGACACACCAGGTGAACTCTTCGAGCAATGAGGTCAGGGCGTCCAGGTAGGTTGACGTTCCCAGGTCGCGAGGGAGTTTTTGCAGTTTCTGGGAGAATTGGGTGAAAAGCTCTTCGTAGTCGGTCTGTCGGGCTTCGTCGAGCGTGACCGGCGCGGTGGCTTCGGACAGGGGTTCGAGCCGGTGATAGCGTCCTTGGGACAATTCGTCGAAGGTCCGTTCCTTTTGCAGATCGACCTGTTCAAAAATACTGAGCAGGCGGGCGCTTTTGTAGTCGCCATCCGCCTCTTCGCCCTGTTTGCGATCCGACCCGGCAGAGAGACGGTCGGCGATACAGAGGGCCTGTTCCTCCAGGTTGTCGCCGGCGGGTTTGTGATGACTGGCGGCAAGTCTGGCCAGTCGGGAGCGGTGCTGTTCCAGCTCCGGCGGCAGGGGAAGCTGTTTTTCGATGAAATGGTCGGTATAAAGGACATGCTGGTGGGTCGGTTGCCCATGGTTCCCGGTCGGGCAGTACATGTCGGCCTGGTCCGACGACTTTTGCTTGCCGGCTCGCTGGCAAAACTTGCCGATGTCGTGCAGCAGGGCGGCGGCGCGCAACAACTGCAGCTGGAGTTCGTGGTCGTTCATCTCCTCTCCCTCCCGTATGAGATGGTCTCAGTTTGTTTCATCTGTCGGGTCTTTTCACCAACGGCAACCTTGCCGTCGTTTTTTTTCTCCTTCCAACCGTCAGCGCACAATGCGGATGACATCGCGGTTCAGGGCAATGCCGTAGCGTTTGCCGGGGCGCTTTCCCCGGCTGCCGATTTGCAGTAGGGGGGCGTCGATGCCGCCGAAGCCTTTTTCGATGGCCCGGTTGAGCTTGGAGCGGTAGCTCTGGAAGTTGTCGGGTGTCAGGTTGAAGATACCGCTGTCACTCATCTCCTGAGGGTCACGGCTGGGAACGATGTCCCGATAGATACGGCTGAGTTGCTGCTGCCGGGCGAGCAGCTGGTGTTGGGGCAGCCAGCAGCGATCACAATCGTGACAGTTGGTGGACTGGCAGTCGGTGTCTTTCTTGATCTCGGCGAAAAGGGTGTACAGGGCCAGGTGGACCGGCCGCAGGTCGGTTTCGCGGTCTTTCCAGATCAGCTTGTGTTCTTTCAGGTCGATGGTCAGTTGGGGCGGTTCTTCCCGGACCAGGCCGGCAAGCAGGGTGGCCGGTTCCCGGGGTTGTTCGAGCAGCTGATCCGTGAGCTGGGTGCGAAAGGAAAAGAAAGGCAGTGAAACCAGCTGAATGCGGGCGTAGCGGGTCGATTTGCGGTAAGGCTGTCCCTGGGGGTCGCGCAGGGTGACGTCGACGGGGCGGGACGGAGGAAAGAAGAAGTCCCGGCAGTTCTCGAACTCGGGAGAAACGAGCACATGATAGATCCGGTCCTGCCGGCGGCCGTAGGCCTGGGCGGCGAAGCCGAGGGCCGCCCCCATGGTTTTGCGGCCGCCGGCGATGGAGTAGAAGACGGTTTCGCCCGCCTGCCGGGAGTATTCCCAGGCAAGCCGGAGACAGGCGCGCAGAAAGATTTCGTTTTCGTCCTCGTTGCTGATGTCGTCGATCTGACGTCCCTTTTCGTCAGTAACGGCGATGACCTGTTCAGGAGTGAAGTCGACCCGTTCTTCAGGCAGGCCGAGATCGGCGAGCAGGCGATGCCAGGCTCCCTTGCCGCCGTCGAACAGCTGGCTGAGGCAGGTGTCCCGGCCGCTGCGGGTGGTCAGCACCCGGATGCGGTCGGGCAGGCGTCCCTGCTGGGCCAGGGCGTAGACCGTCTCGGTCAGCACCTGGGGCGAGAGTCCGCAGACGGCCAGCAGGGTGATGCTCATGCGACCTCCGGTTGGATGCGGCCGAGGCCGAAGCTGGTCTGCTTGCCCAGGTGGACCTTGCCGGCGAGTTCGAGCAGATGGCGGTGAAAGGCAGGGACCTCGGCGAAATGCAGCTCGCCGATCAGACCGCCGAACTGCATGCTTTCGTTCTGGCGGTTGCTGTAGCGGGTCCATTCGTGCCAGCGGCTGTGGTCGGCCACCAGCCGGACCTGTTCGGCCTGGCGAATCAGGTCGGCGTAGGGAAGGTCGGGATCGCCGTCACCGTAGGCCGCCAACAGGGCAGACAGACGACGCAGGGCGGCGCGGGTGAGGGTGGCGAAATCGAGAGTGCGGACGAACCGGCCGGCGGCCTTGACCCGCAGGGGGGTTCGCAGGCGCAGGCGCAAGTCGCCTGGTTTGCCCGTTGCCGGGACGAGCTGCAGGCTGTCCAGTGGCGGCAGGGGGGCGAGGGTGCTGCTGCCCTGGCGGTAGATGGCCTGGCCGGCACAGTCGACGCGTTCGATGGTGAATCTGGCCTTGCCCTTGCCGATGCCGAGGCTCCCCATGCGTTCGAAGGCGTAGATGAAATAGGGCAGGGCATCGTTGAAGTCGCCGAACAGCAGCAGCGAGAAGTCGAAGGCACTGCCGGCGGGCAACTGCCTGGCCTCGGTTGCCGGCGGACGAATCACATAGGGATGGGGAGGAGACGCCAGGTGCCGGACGCTGTCGTCGGGGCGTTTGGTTTCGAAGACACGGGCATAGATGCAGGACTGCTGCAGCAGGCAGCTGGGGCACTCCTGGCGGCGCAGGGTGCAGACGGTCTGTCGCAGGGCATGGCCGAATGCCCCCCGAAAGGTCGATCCTTTGTATGGTGGCAGGCAGGCGTCGTCGTGCAGTCGGCAGTGGAAGTGATAATGGCCAAGGCGCATGGCATCCCTCCCTCGGTGTGATGCCGCCATTGCATCACGGGCGGACAGGGAGCGCCACGACGGCAACCTTGCCGTGACCGTCCCCCTCCGGCTGATTTGTTGGCAGGTCGCTGGGTTCGAACGCCGGGCATCTGGAAAGAGGGCTTCCGTTGCGCCGGCAGGTCGTTCCCGCAGTGACTGCCAGAATAGAGCAAACTCATGGGAGCTTCAACCCGGATTGCTTGTGTGTGCCGGCTAAAGCACGGCCAGGGCTGTCGTGGAGAGTGTCTTGTTTTTGAATCTGATGTGGGTTTGTGCCGGAGGAAGAGTGCAGGTGCTTGGCCTGGATGCAGTTTTCAAAAATCCGATCCCATTCATGGGTTCGTGGGGGATGTGCAAGATAAAATTTAAAATGTTATTGAACAATAAGATGTTATCTTGTTGTTTTTATGGGATTTTTGTGGATTTTTCTCTGGGTCGGTTGGCTCCCTCTCCGGGAGGTCCTGTGAATTACCGACTGATATGGCACCAGATGGGAATGCGCGGGATTTCGCGGGCGGCGGCGGGAAAACGACGTGTTTATGCGGTGTTGAATGCGATGCGGCGGGCTGATGTTTTGAAAAGTGGTGCCAAATCTCGCGCAAACGATTTTTACCCCAGTCGACCACATTTGACGCGTGGTTTGGCACCAGCATGGCGAGTCATGCTATCCAGACAACTCATCAGCCAAAGCAGACACTTCATTCATGAGCAGTTGGATCTCACTCTTATTGCTGTTGGGGTCGCCCAACCCTTCATTTAAGAGCTCTTTTGCAAGGTTTATATATTTCGACTTTGCCTTTATTGTTTTTAACTTTTTCGTTTTTTCTATATGTGCCTTTGCTGGATTTGTATAGATTTTTGTATGGAATGCTCTGCTATTGTCTGACATGAAATCTTTTATACGATTGAATGTTTCAGTGTCAAACAAATCTATATACGCGCTTCTTATCTCGTCAAATTTAATAACAGAAAGTTCGTATCTTGATGTTGCTGTTTCTTTATTTTTGCTCCGCAGTGCAATGTCCATTGATTCAGCCATTATCTGAATGTCACGCAGCGCTGTCGCCATTCTCGGATTAATCGTCATTAGTTTTTTGATTTTTTCTTTTTGATAGCTGGGTGTCCTTGGGTCTTTTAGCGCTTCCAGGGCAGAATGTTGAAAGAAAGTCTTTATGGTCTTCGCTTTTGAACGTTGATGTAGAAGTACAAATAGAACGACAATGACGAGCAACAGAATAACAAACCCACCGTTCCAAATTGACCATAATTTTTGCAAAGCAACAAAAACAACACCGAAGACAATCAAAAAACCGATAGCCGTATCTTTTTGACGTCCCACGGATCCCCTCCTTTTTTCTGCCTTAAGCAGCCTCTTTTTGAGCGTCTTGCAGTTGTCTCGCCAGCCTGATCTTATACAACTCTGTCAGAAAATTTTGTGCGGCAGTTATTTCTGTGTCGACTTTGTTCAGAGCTGGTGCCAGAAGGTAGCTGGCAAAAACTGCAGTTAAGGTTCCGACCAGAAGCCAGAGCATTCTGCCGCCAAGCAGGATGCCGGCGGTCGCACAAACTGCGGCGATCAGACCAAGGGGCAGCCTGGCATCGATAAGCCCCTTTTTTCGTCTAAGAATATTGAGGTGTCTAGAAATCTGAGAGATGGCCTGATCTATGTCGGCCGGGCTCTGCATGCTGTTGATGACCTGGATCACGACGCTGTTGTTCAGCGTGCTTCCCTGAACAACTGCCGTGCTACTGTACGCCATGTTGTGGGCAGCCCCCTCCTGTTTTTTGCTCACCCTTCCATAACCTCCTTGATCTTTAGAAGTTTTTTCTTGATGTCGGCAATAAGGGCCGGGTTCCCGTAGTTTTCCAGCAGTTCCACAAGCTCCTTCAGGTCCTCTCGTATGGGCAGGGGCGCTTCTGGGTGGAGGTTTGTCTGGCCGTTACCCATATTCTGCACAACCTCACCCTCAATACTGGAACCTTGGACAACCGCCTGGCTATTGATGGCTAGGTTGCCGGCCACCCTCTTTTTCATCGGCTCCTCTCCCACCACCAGCCAGGCCGGATTGATATCCGGATGGGCATCTAGAATCCGCTGCAGATGTTTCTGGTCCGGGGTTCTCTCCCCTCGCTCCCAACGACCTACGGTGTTTTTGGATACTCCAACGCATTTGGCAAAGTCCCCTTGGGACGTGTCCCCTCTAACAAGCTTTATGCGGTCTGCAATAGTTGACATGACACCCGTCTGGGTTGCGATCTCATAAGTTTAAAGTTGCAACCTTGGCAAACATCTGGTCGCAACCACCCGACACCGACCACAAGTTGTTGAATTTACACAAAAGAACCAACACCTCACGCCCATGCCAGAATGGCCAGGCAACCCAATTAGGTTGCAACCATCGCCCGTGTGGGCATTTTCTCGTTGACATAAACCCCGAATGGGTTTATTTAGATTGACATGACAAGCAAACGCCCCCCAAAAAAAGCCGACGCCCGTCGGATCTGGATCAAAAGTCAGCTCGAGCTGCGCGGGCTTTCGTATTCGGCCATCGCCCGCGATCTGGGAGTAAGCCGCCAAGCGGTTAGGGCCGCCCTCGTTGGCCGCAGTCGACGCATGGAGAAAGAAATCGCTATCCGTTTGGATATGTCGCCTCGGGACATTTGGCCCGAGCGTTATCCCGACTGTGCAGATTCTAGCCGAGGCAGAAAGGGTGCGCAATGACAAAGCCGCGTAAAAGAATCGTCAGCGACCCGAACCAAATGAGCCTGCTCGACTACCTGAAGCAGGAGCGCGAGGAGCGCATGGCCAAGGCCGCCGGCCGGCTGTGCGTATCGGCCAGGTTGCAGTCGGCTATCCGGGCGGCAATTAAGGCCGCGCCCAAAAGCCGAGAGACGATCGCCGACGAGATGAGCGAACTGGTCGGGCAGACAGTCACGGTGCACCAGGTCAACAACTGGACCGCCGAGAGCCACCCCCATCGGATGCCGGCGGAACTGTTGCCGGCCTTCTGCGAGGCGACCGGCAGCATCGAGCCACTGCGGGTGCTGGCCGAAGCGGCAGGGGTGTTCACCCTGCCGGGCGCCGATGCCCTGCGTGCCGAGCTGCAGCGGCTGGACGAAGAAGCCAAGCGCATCGCTGCCGAGAAGCGCAAGCGGCTGCTTTTCTTACGTGAGCTTGAAGGACAGTAGAAAGGAGGAAGTCTATGCCCCCGCTCCGCTTGCTGCAAAACGTCGAATCCAGCGCCAGCGAAGCCATGTATAGCTTCTTTTCGCTGGCGACCATGATCGAATTTGGGGCCGTGGCCGCCGACAGCGCAGACAAAGACAGCCATGTGAATGTCTCGCCCGAACAGTGGGCACGTCTGTGTGACATCCTGAAAGATATGGCCGCCAAGGTGGCCGACGATCTCGACGAGCTCGAAAAAAACATCAACGCCCTCGTCCTGCTTTTGAAGAAGGAGGGAACACAATGAACAAACGCCGTGTTATCAGTGGCTTGATTAATGAAACATCTAGCAGCACCGACCGGCAAGAAGCCGCTTGGGGACACACAATGTCCGCTGCATGCAAGTTCGGCCTCGATGTCCCACCAGAAGTCAACTCAATAGCTGACGTGGCCCGGGCGGTAGACAACGACCCGTCACTCATCGACGTCCCCGAAAGCAATGTTCTGATCTGCTGGCCTGAAGATGGTGCGCTGGTCATCATCCACGTCAGCAGCGAAAAGACCCCTGAAGGGATCCACGATGTCTGCAGACGTGTCTTTTTTCTGCCAGAGGACAACAGCTTCTATTTCGACCCCATCGAACTGCACATCGCCACCAACGAGGACGGAAGCAAGGCCTTTCGACTTGAGGGAGCGGAACCGACTCAAGGCGAAACCTGTCAAAAAGAGCTCGTCGAACGGGCCTTGTCTGTGTTGCCGGCCTTGATGGTTGTCAACGGCGCCCTGGCCGCGGGAGTGGTTTCGGCCGCAAAAAGCAAGCTGAAAATTATCAGGGGTGGGAAGGCATGATCGTCACCGTTGCCGACATCGCCGCCGCCCTCGGTGTATCAGGGCAGGCCATCCGCAAGCGGATGCAAAAGGAAAAATGGCAGCCGGAGCCTGGTCGAGGCAAGGGCGGCGCGCACCGGTTCGACCTGGACAAATTGCCGTTGCGACCGGATGAGAAGAAGAAGGTGCAGGACGCCCTGCTCGACAAGATGATCGCCGCGCTGCCGGAGCCCGTGTGCAGCCTGCCGGCCAAGGTCGAGACGGCACTGGCACCGATCGTCGAGAAGGCCCTGCCGGCCCCGGAGCAGCTGGCCGACTGGCAGCGCCGCACCATGGATGCCAGGCTGGCCCTGCTGCGGCACATCGAGCAGTTGGCCTGCGCCACCAGCCTGAACAAGGCCATCAACCGGGTGGTGGCCCTGGCCAAGGTCGGGCAACTGCCTGAACATCTGCAGGCCCTGGTGCCAGTGGCCAACGCCCGATCCGGCAGGATGGGCAAAAACACCCTCAGCCGGCGTACCCTGTTGCGCTGGCGCAGCGACCTGAAACTGGGTGTCAGCGCCCTGGCGCCACGTGAGCCGGCCAAACGGCAGGAGGCTCCGCCATGGGCGACGGCGCTGCTGGCCGCCTGGCGGCAGCCGCAAAAGCCCTCACTGGCCGAGGTGGTGCGCCAGCTCAATGCCGCCGGCATCGAGGTCAGCTATCCCCAGGCGCGCCGCTACCTGAAAACTGTCGGCGAGATCGAAAAGAACCGCGGCCGCATGGGCCCGCGCGAGCTGAAAAGCATCAAGCCGTTCCGTCGGCGCGATACGAGCAAGATGCTGCCGACAGATGGCTACATTGCCGATGGCCACACCTTTGACGCCGAGGTGGCGCATCCGGATCATGGCCGCCCGTTCCGCCCCGAGGTCACCCTGATTGCAGATATCGCCACCCGGGTCATCGTCGGCTGGAGCGTTGCCCTGGCCGAATCGACCCTGGCCACCCTCGATGCCCTGCGCATGGCTTGTGAGAAATACGGCGTGCCCAGCTGCCTATATACCGACAACGGCAGCGGCTACTGCAACCAGGTACTCACCGCCCCGGGCACCGGGCTGCTGGCCCGGTTGAGTATCGATCATCACAGAAGCCTCCCCTACAACAGTCAGGCACGCGGCATCATCGAGCGCGCCCACCGGTCGATCCTGGTGGCTCTGGCGAAGCGTTTACCCACCTACATCGGCGCGCCCATGGACCGCGAGGCCGCCAAGATCGTCCACAAGTCAACCCGCGCCAACGGCGAACTGCTGATCGAGTGGAATGACTTCATCCGCCTGATCGAGGCCGCCATCGACGAATACCACCACAAGCCCCACGGTGGCCTGCCGAAATTGCGAGATCCGGTCACCGGCAAAAAGCGCCATTACAGCCCGATGGAGTACTGGCAGCACTTCGAGCAGAACGGCTGGCAGATGGTTCCGGCCGGCGAGTTGCCCGACCTGTACCGGCCGCAAGTGGCGCGCACCGTGAACCGGGGCGAGGTACGGCTGTTCGGCAACATCTATTTCAGCCGCGACTTGGCCGAATGGCACGGAGACACCGTGTATGTCGCCTACGACGTGCACGACGCCGGCAAGGTGTGGGTGCGTGACGAAGATCAGCGGCTGATCTGTGTGGCCGAATTGGACGGAAACAAGAGCGACTACTTCCCCATGCCGGTCATCGAGCAACAGCGCGAGAAGCGTGCCCAGGGCCGCCTGAAGCGCCTGGAAATGAAGCGACAGGAGATCGAGATGGAACGCCGTGGCGGCAGTCTGCCGGGCACCATCGAGATCACCCCCGAGCGGCAGGAGGCCCGCCGGCGGATCGAGCTGGAGATGCAGCAGCCCACAGTGGTCGAGATTCCGCAGGACGACCGCGGGCGCTACCGCTTCTGGTGTCAACTCGAACAGCGGCTGGCTGCCGGCGAGGATTTAACCGAGCGCGAACAGCGCTTTTACGAGGGCTTTGCCCGCACCGACATCTTCCGGGCGTTCCGGGAGGTCGAGCAGGAATTGGCGATCAAATAGAAAGAAGCCGTGCTGCAACACGGCTTCCGGGCGGGCCTTGCGGCCCAAATCACCATAGACAGGAGGAAGCATGACACACGAAGCCACAACCGTCAACACCGTCGCCCCGTTGGTCAATGTCGGGCTGTGTACCGGCGCGCTCGAGCGGGCCATCAACCGGCCGGCGCACCTGCCCGGCATGAGCTGCCTGTACGGGCCTTCGGGCTGGGGCAAATCGACCGCCGCCAGCTACGCCGCCAACAAGCATCGCGCCTACTACATCGAATGCAAGTCGACCTGGACCCGCAAGGCAGTGCTTTTGGCGATCATCAAGGAGATCGGTCTGCCGCCGGCCAAGACGATCTACGAGATGACCGACCAGATCTGCGAGCAGCTGGCGCTGTCCGGTCGCCCGCTCATCGTCGACGAGATGGATCACCTGGTCGACAAGCAGGCGGTCGAGATCATCCGTGACATCTACGAGGGCAGCGGCGCCGCCATCCTGCTGATCGGCGAAGAGCGGCTGCCGGCCAAGCTGCAGAAGTGGGAGCGCTTCCACGGGCGGATCATGGACTGGGTGCCGGCGCAGCCGGCCGACATGGACGACACCCGCCACCTGGCCCACCTGTACTGCCGCGACCTGGAGATCGCCGACGATCTGCTGCAGGAGCTGCTCGAAGCTTCGCACGGCTCGGTGCGCCGCATCTGCGTCAACCTGCAGTCGGTGCAGATGGAAGCCCAGGCCCAGGGCATCGATCGCATCACCCTGGCCGACTGGGGCAAACGCCCCTTCTTCACTGGCAATCCGCCGGCCAGGAGGGTGTGACATGGCGATGAAACCGGTCGACAAGAGATCCCCGGAG
>CAYTVY010000012.1:20082-30881 GCA_964441925.1 uncultured Geothermobacter sp. | reverse complement strand
GTCGAAGCCCGACTGACGGCCGATTTCACGGGCACCGACGGCGCCGCCGGCCGGCCCGGAGAGGATGGTGCGGACCGACTCCTTCATCGCCGTCTCGGCCGAGATGCTGCCGCCGTTGCTCTGCATGATGCGGAAACGGCTGCCGCGGGTCTGCTCCCGCAGGTAGGTGAGGTAGCGCCGCATCTTCGGCGCCACGTAGGCATTGATGACCGTGGTCGAGGTCCGTTCGTATTCCCGGAACTCGGCCAGGGTCTCGTGCGACAGTGAGACCGGTACCCCGAGGTCGGCCAGGGCCTCGCCGACCCGCTGTTCGTGCTCCGGGTTGGCGAAGGAGAACAGCAGGCAGACGGCCACCGACTCCACCTGGGCCCGCTGCAGGTTCTCCTTCAGCTGCTGCAGTTCGGTCTGGGGCAGGGACGCGATCTCCCTTCCTTCCTGATCGATGCGGCCGGACAGGCCGAAGCGGTAGCCCGGCGGCACGATCGGCGGATTGCGCTGGCAGTGCAGGCTGTAGAGCTCCGGACGGTTCTGGCGGCCGATTTCGATGACGTCCTCGAATCCGCGATTGGTCACCAGGGCGGTCAGGGCCCCCTTCTTTTCCAGAATGGCATTGGTGGCCACGGTCGAACCGTGCACCAGATCGACCGGCTGTTCGCCGGCGATGTGGCGCAGGCCGGCCAGTACGGCCTCGGCCGGGTTGTGCGGGGTCGACAGCAGCTTGTATTCTCCCCAGCCGCTGCCGTCGTGCCAGATGAAATCGGTGAAGGTGCCACCGGTGTCGACACCGACGATCAGCATGATTGTCCCTTGTTTCGTGGGTGAAAGCATTGTCGGCGAAACGGTCGGTTCGTTGGAGCCGCACCACGATTCAGGCCGCCATCCTGCCGTTGCAGGATGGCGGCCTGGGAGATGGGAATCCTTGCCGTCGGGAACTGTTCCGCGGCATCGGGCATGCCCGGGGAATGGAGCTCCGAATCAGATCTCTCCCCGTTCGTGCATCTTGATCAGACGTTCGAACTTGCGTTCCATGCCGGCAATGATTTCGTCGTGGGTGGCACCGAGGTCATCCCACAGAAAGGCGAGCAGGGCCTGGCGCACGCAGATGTTGCATTCGCTGGCGTGGGAGTCGAAATCGCCGCCGACCTGGCCGTTTTTCCAGAAACAGTAAAGCAGGTTGTCATGTCCCATGCGGCTGCAGAAACAGTAGCAGGGGATGATCTGCCCCTTGTCGGTGACGTTGGCGGTTCCGAGCAGCCGGGGCTTCTTGACGGCCACCATGTAGCTGATCTCGACGGCGTCATCGGTATAGACGAAACTGGGAAAACGATAGCTGTCCCAGTCCTCGTCGGGGAATTTCTGCTCGAGAAGGGCCTCCGCCCGCTCGGCGAGATCGTTCAGGGACATGGCGTAGATGTGTTCGAATGCTTTTTTCTGGTCGGGGCTCATCGCCCACAATGACGGGGCCGCCAAAAGCATCCCCATGATGAGTGACACCTGCACAATCTTTTTCATCATTTTCTTCATGGTAAGCCTCCTGCCCTACAGTTTAGCGGAAATTACGGTTATTGCCCAGTTTGCCGGCAGGTCAGTTTGCCGGCAGGTCAGCCGCCCCAGGGGGGAGCCCAGCTCCAGTTCGGCCCGCGGAACCAGAGGCCGATGATGATGAAGGCCAGCTGCGATACGAGAACCAGCAGCAGCAGGAGACGCCAGGAAAGGGCTCCGGGGGCCAGCCATCGTCCACCCTTGTCGTGGGGATCGAGCTTGGGCAGCCAGACAAGAAAGAGCAGCATCAGGCTGGGAGCCACGACCCCGCCCCAGGTCGCCGAGTAGCTGACCATTTCCTGAAAGCCGACGAAATACCAGGGGGCCTTGGCCGGATTGGGAGGATGCCCGGGGTCGGCCCGTTCCCCCAACGGGGCGTCGAGCCACAGGCTGAGCAGCAGCAGGGCGGCCAGGGTCAGCAGGGCGACAGTCCCTTCCGCCCGGTAGAGCCAGGGACGGGCGGGGATGTCGGCAGGGGTGGGCTCGGGGGTGGCAAGGCCTCCGTCCTTTCGCACCCGCCAGAGGTGGAGGCCGGTGAGGCCGACCAGGCCGATGGGAACGATGGCGGCGTGAATCGCAAAGGCGCGTAACAGGGTTTCCGGACCGATGTTTTCACCGCCCAGCAGAAAGACTTTCAGGGGATGGCCGAGCAGGGGCAGGTAGTCGGCGAGACTGGATCCGACTTTCAGGGCCCAGTAGGCGAGCTGGTCCCAGGGCAGCAGGTAGCCGGTGAAGGCACCGGCGAAGATGAGAAAGAGCATCAGCAGGCCGTAGATCCAGTTTCGCCACCGGCCACGGTAGCTGGCGGTCAGGGCGACCCGGGCCAGATGCAGAATGGCAAGGATCAGCAGGCCGTTGCCGGCCAGGTAATGCAGGTCACGCAGCAGGGCACCGAAACGGAGAGTGGTGGTCAGGTGCAGAATGCGTTCGTAGGCCCGGTACTGGTCCGGCAGGTAGTAGAGCAGCAGGGTCAGCCCGGTCAGCAACAGGATGCCGAGGCAGGTCAGGGCGGCGATACCGAGTCCGAGGGTTGTCCACGGCTGCAGGGTTTGCCGGCGGACACGGGGCGGATGGAGGTGATCGAGAAAGTTGCGCCGCCGTTCACTCATGTCGTTTCCTCTCCGCGCGGATGCCAGAAGGGTTTGGCCTGCTTGCGGCCGGCCAGGGCCCAGACGGCGCCATGATGAAGCCGCAGGCGATGCCATGGCAGGTCAGTGGTGGCGGGACCGTTGTAGACTTCGCCCAGAGGCCCGAACTCGGAACCGTGGCAGGGACAGTAGAATCCCCGCTCGGTGGTGTTGACCAGACAGCCGAGATGGGTGCACTCGAGGCTGATGGCGGCGACCCGGTCCGGCCTCGCCAGCAGGGCGATTTTCTGCTCCGGCAGTGGAACGACACCTTCCGGCGGCAGTTGGTCGAGAGGCAGCAGTCTTACCCAGCGGGCCTCGGAAAAGCGCCTCGCTCCGGACCAGATGTCGAGCAGGATACCGCCGCCGAGCAAGGCGAGCATCCCCAGCAGCCCCTGGAGGATTCGGCGTCTGAGCAGGTCTCTCATGGTTCCTTTCCCTCCGCGATGCGGCGGACCTGGTGCACCAGGGCCCACAATTCTCCGTCGTCGAGCCAGCGGGACCATTGCGGCATGGCGCTGCCCGGAATGCCGTAGGCGATGGCCCGGAGCAGTTGCCGGTCGCTTCTGGCGGCGACGTAGAACCTGTTGGTCAGGTTGCGCGGCCGCGGCGTCAACCCGTCGGCATCAGGTCCGTGTCCGTTGCCGTTGCGTCCGTGGCAGCGGCTGCAGTGTTTGCCGAACAGGGCTCTGCCGACAGCAGCCGGTGGGTCGGTTTCCGGCCGCGGCGGCAGTGTGGCGCGCGGATGTTTGGTAAAACGGCCGCCGCCGATGAAGGCTTCGAAGAGCAGATCGATCAGCTTTTCGCGTTGTTCCTCGTCGAGCAGCTTGCCGAAACCGGGCATCGATGTGCCGGGTACGCCATCTTTGAGACTCGCTTTCAGCTCATCGTCGCTGCGAAAGGCAAAGTAGGAACGGTTGCCGGCGAACGGTCTCGGCCGTTGGGCGAGATTGGCGGCGATCGGTCCTTGTCCGTTGCCGTCGGCGGCGTGACAGCGCTGACAGAGCAGCATGTAGATGTCGCGTCCGTCCTTGGCTTTTGCCAGCCGGCGCCGGGCATTGCGGGCGCTGCGGCGCAGTTCGTCGACCAGCAGGCGTTTCTCGTCCCGGGTCAGGCGGATGGCCGGCATTCTCGCTTCACTGATATAGGCGGTGGGATTGCCGGAAAAAGCACGGAGAAAATCGGTCGGGCGCAACAAGCCGATGAAGGTCAGGTCAGGGCCGATGCGGCCGTCTTCCTTGTCGTAGCGATGGCAGGCCGTACATCGTTTCGTGACCAGGAGTGCTTTCCCCGGCGGGAGGTTTTCCTGCCCCGGGAAGAGATCGTCGGGGCGGGGCAGCTCCTTTTTGCGCAATTGCGCCAGGGGCGTCTGAAACAGGGGCCGGGCGGTTCTGCTTTTGAGAAAGATGGCTATCTTTCGCGCCTGGCGTTTCGAGAGCGGATAGCGCGGCATGAGGGAGTTGAGAGGTTCCCGGTCAGGTTCGCGAATCGCCTCGACCAGTTGCGTGACGCCCAGGTGGTCGCCGACGGCGGACAGATCCGGGCCGTAACGGCCGCTCTGCTGCAGCCCCGCCAGTGGATGACAGCTGTCGCAGGCCTTCTGCAGAAAAAGCCTGTAGCCCTGCCATGCCTGTTCGGCGCCGGTCAGGGGTTGCAGCGGATGGCAGCGATAGCAGCTCGCCTGGATGGTTCGGCGGTTCAGAACCACCCGGGCGCCGTTGCCGGGAAGGCCGTGGGAGACGGTCAGGTCGAGGGCCATGCCTTCACCGAGATGGCAACCCGTGCAGCCGAGTTCGGCCGGTTCATGGGGATGGATCTCCGGATGGGGGACATTCTGTTTGCGGTCGCCGTCAGGGTGGCAGGTGGTGCAGTGTTCGCGGACCGGAATGCCGCCGAGATTGACGGTCACGTCCGCAATGTCGCTTCCTGGAGGCAGAGACGATCGACGCATCTCGCTGACGGCCACGCCTGCGAGAATGCCGATGACACAGACAAGGGCAATGCAATAGGCTGGAGTGATCCAGCGTGGCGGGATGTTGGTCGGATCCACGCGATCCCCCTTGGGCGGCTCTGTCGGTTCTGCTCAATAGACGAGAGGGGCTTTGAACGTCTTCGATCGTCCTGTCAATATCGATTCTTGAATCTTTGACCTGAATCAGCGGTCTTGTCACCGCAAACAGTCCAGGTCATTGACCGGGCTGTCTCTCAGGCCCTTGCAGCCAGACCGGGAAAGCCGGTTGATGATGGCACGGATTAAAATATACCACAGATAAACCGGTTGTATGGGATTTGTCGGCCGGCCGAAGACGGGATGCCGGCTGAGGCGATGGGGCGGGCGACCGGATGGCGAAGTGAAGCTCCCCCGGCCGGGGCCGGGGGAAGGCTTTCAGCGCTCCTGCGGCAGCAGGAGGTTGAGGATGACGCCGACGATGCCGGCCAGGCCGATGCCGCCCAGTTTGACCACCGTCAGGTCGAAGCTCATGCCGCCGATGCCGAAAACCAAGATGACGGCGGCGATGGTCAGGTTGCGCGGTCGCATGAGGTCGGTCTGGGCCTTGATCAGGGTGTTGATGCCGATCACCGAGATGGCGCCGAACAGCAGCACCATGATGCCGCCCATGACCGGGACCGGGATGGTGCCGAGAAAGGCGCCGAGCTTGCCGACGAAGGCGAGCAGGATAGCGGTGATGGCGGCCCAGGTCATGATCGCCGGGTTGAAGGAACGGGTGAGGGCGACAGCGCCGGAAACCTCGGAGTAGGTGGTGTTGGGGGGACCGCCGAGCAGGGCGGCCAGGCTGGTGGCCAGGCCGTCGCCGAGCAGGGTGCGGTGGATCCCGGGGTCGTCCACGTAGTCGCGGCCGGTGATGCCGCCGATGGCCAGCACGTCGCCGAAATGTTCGATGGCCGGTGCGATGGCCACCGGGACGATGAAGAGCACCGCTTCCAGGTTCCAGGTCGGAAAAGTGAAGTCGGGCATGGCGATCCAGGGAGCTTCGGCGACCTTCTGCATCGAGATCAGGGCCGGGGCGGTCCAGTTCTTCAGGCCGCCGGGATCGAATCCGGCCTGAATCGAGGCGGAGATCCCGGCCAGATCGAGCAGCAGCGATGTGAGATAGCCGGAGGCGATGCCGCAGAGAATCGGAATCAGGCGGAACAGCCCCTTGCCGAGCAGGGATGCCAGAATGGTGATCGCCAGCGAAACGCCGGCGATGATGAAGGCGGTCGGTTGCGGTACCAGCCAGGCGGTACCGTCTCCGGTTCGGCCCGAGGCCATGTGAACCGCGACCGGTGCCAGGACCAGGCCGATGACCATGATCACCGGGCCGGTCACCACCGGCGGCAGAATCCGGTGCAGGATGTCGGAACCGAACAGGCGGATCGCGAGGCTGAAGAGTACGTAGAGCAGCCCGGCGGCGGCGAGGCCGCAGAGGGTTCCCGCAATCCCCCACTGCTGGACGCCGTAGATGATCGGGGCGATGAAGGCGAAACTGGAAGCGAGAAAGACCGGTACCTTGCCGCCGGTGACCAGCTGAAAGAGCAGGGTGCCGGCTCCTGCCGTGAAAAGGGCGACGTTGGGATTCAGCCCGGTCAGCAGGGGAACGAGGACCAGGGCGCCGAAGGCGACGAAGAGCATCTGGGCGCCGAGCAGACAGTCCCTGAGGCGGAAATTGTAACTGCTTTCAGAAAGGTTGTTTGCCATGCCGAGTCAGTTTCCTTTTGCGTGAGGGCGGGCCGTTACGTGACGGGGCGCTGGTAACGTCTGCCCTTGATCGTATTCCGTTGGCGGGCTTTTTCCTTCCTGAATCCGTGGATTTGTGCCGGATGAAGAGTGTAAGCGCTTGGCCTGAATGCGGTTTTCAAAAATCGTAAGGCGCACCCTTAGGTTCGCCGGTGATTTTTGGAAAGCGCAGGCAGGTCAATGGCTTGCGCTATTCGCCGGTGACAAGCTCACGGATTCAGGTCCTTATTTGGTGCCGAAGATCTTGTCGCCGGCATCGCCCAGCCCGGGCAGGATGTAGCCGTTGTCGTTGAGTCGCTCGTCGATGGCGGCGGTGTAGATGTCGACCTCCGGGTGGGTTTCCTGCAGCCGGTCGATCCCCTCGGGAGCGGCGACCAGGAAGAGGGCCTTGATACGGTGGCAGCCGGCCTGCTTGAGCATGTCGATGCAGGCGACGACGCTGCCGCCGGTGGCCAGCATCGGATCGAGGATGAGGGCGGTGCGGTCTTCCATACGGCTGGTGAATTTCTGGTAGTAGGTGACCGGTTCGAGGGTCTCCTCGTTGCGGTAGAGGCCGACCACGCTCACCCGGGCGCTGGGAATCAGGTCGAGAACGCCGTTCATCATGCCGAGGCCGGCCCGCAGAATCGGAACGACCGTAATCTTCTTGCCCTTGATCTGTTCAATGCGGACCGGTCCCGACCAGCTTTCGATGGTATGGCCCTCGGTTTCGAGATCCTTGGTGGCCTCGTAGGTCAGCAGGCGGGCGACCTCGGACGCCAGCTCGCGGAAGTTTTTGGTGGAGATCTCTTTTTCCCGCATCAGTCCGATCTTGTGCCGGACCAGGGGATGATCGACGAGATGAACGGCCATGTATGCCTCCATGTGGTTTTGTGGGTTGCCGTCAGGTGGACGGGATGCCAAAAATCAACAAAAAATAGCCCTTTGCCGCCGTCGGGTCAAGCCTGCCGAAACCTGGGTTTGATAGTGGCAATCAAGGGCGCCATGGCCGGGAGAGCCGCAAACCGGGTTTTGGGCTTGACAGGGGCGACGGCTTTTTTTAAATTGAAAGCCATTTTCAACTTTGCGGGTGCCGGATGCGTGAAAGCAAGGAACAGTTCAGGCGGTTTTTGTTGCAGAAGGGACTGAAGTCGACCCGGCAGCGGGAGATTGTGCTCGATGCGTTTCTGCGTTCGGCGACCCATCTCTCCACCGAGGAGCTCTACCTGAAGATTCGCCGCAAACATCCAAATATCGGTTATGCGACCGTGCATCGCACCCTGAAGCTTTTTACCGAATGCGGCCTGGCCGAAGAACGCAACTTCGGTGATGGGCAGATCCGTTACGAGTGGACGGGCGACAAGAGTCATCACGACCACCTGGTCTGTACATCGTGCGGGGCCATCAGCGAATTCGAGGACAGCCGGATCGAGCAGTTGCAGCAGGACATCGCCGCCCGCTACGGGTTTGTCATGACCAGCCACCGCCACGATCTTTACGGCATCTGCGCCAAGTGCCGGACCGAGACCTGAACCTTTTTTTTGCCGCATCATTGAAAATGGTTTTCAATGATGCGGCCTGTCGTTTTTAAGGGAGTCCCGTTGATGAAGTGTGCAGCCGAAACCCCGGTGCAGACGGATCGGAATCTTCGCCGCATCTTTCTGGTCGGCAACCCCAATGTCGGCAAGAGCGTGCTGTTCAATGCCCTGACCGGGGCCTATACCACGGTGTCCAACTACCCTGGAACCAGCGTCGAGGTTTTTCGCGGTACCTGTGAGATTCATGGCGTCCGCTACGAGGTGCTGGACACTCCGGGCATGTATTCGCTGCTGCCGATCACCGAGGAGGAGAAGGTGGCGCGGGACATGCTGCTGAACGAGCGGCCGGACGTGGTGCTGCACGTGATCGATGCCCGCAATATCGAGCGCATGCTGCCGATGACCCTGCAGCTGATCGAGGCCGGCCTGCCGGTCATCCTGGTGGTCAACATTCTGGACGAGGCCGAGCGGCTCGGCCTGCGTTTCGATCTGCACCTGCTGGAGGAGAAACTCGGCATCCCCGTGGTCGGGGCGGCGGTGCGCCGGCGGCGGGGGCTGAAGGAGATCCGGGCCGCCATCGTCGGCTTCGATCCGAACCAGAAAGCGGTTTTTGACTATGCCGTCGATCTCGAACGGGACATCTCCCGGATCACGGCCTGCCTGGGCGGGCGTTACGGGTTGGCCGCCCGGGCCGTGGCGCTGTTGCTGATGCAACGTGACGAGTCGCTGACCGGGCTGGTCCGTGCGGTCGAAAAGGACAATTTCACCAACGTCGAGGCGGCCATCAACGAAATCGCCTTCGATCGCCGGGTCGATCTGCACCTGCGTATCAGTCTGGAGCGCAAGCGGGTCTGCAAGGGAGTTCTCGAGGGCGTTGTCAGCGGGGATGGCCAGAAAGCGATCGACTGGGCGGGGAAGTTCTCCGAGCTGACCATGAATCCCTGGACGGGCATCCCCCTGCTGTTGCTGGTGCTCTATTTCGGTCTCTATCAGTTCGTTGGCAATTTCGGTGCCGGCACCATCGTTGACTTCCTCGAAGGCGGGCTGTTCGAGCAGCATCTCAATCCCTGGGTCATCGATGTCGGTCGCCGCTACCTGCCCTGGAACTGGCTGTTCGAGCTGCTGGCCGGCGAGTACGGTATCTTCACCCTGGGGGTGCGCTATGCGGTGGCCATCGTCCTGCCGATCGTCGGTACCTTTTTCATCGCGTTTTCAGTGATCGAGGATTCCGGCTACTTTCCGCGGCTGGCCATGCTGGTCGACCGGGTTTTCAAGCAGATCGGCCTCAACGGCCGGGCGGTCATTCCCATCGTTCTCGGCTTTGGCTGCGACACCATGGCGACCATCGTCACCCGGACCCTGGAGACCCGCCGGGAACGGGTGATCGCCACCCTGCTGCTGGCGCTCGCCATCCCCTGCAGCGCCCAGCTCGGGGTCATTCTCGGTCTGCTCTCCGCCGTACCGGGGGCGCTGGTCATCTGGGCGGGCAGCATGGTCGGGCTCTTTCTGTTCATCGGCTTCCTCTCGGCCCGGCTGATGCCGGGTGAAAAACCGATGTTCTACATGGAGATTCCGCCCATGCGGCTGCCCCAGCCGCGTAATGTCCTGGTCAAGACCCTGACCCGGATGCAGTGGTATTTTCTCGAGATCTTTCCCCTGTTCATCCTGGCCTCGGTTCTGCTCTGGGCCGGCAAGCTGACCGGAGCCCTGCAATGGCTGGTCGGGGCGATGCAACCGGTGATGCGGCTGCTGGGGCTCCCCGGGGAGACGGCCGCCGCTTTCATCTTCGGGTTTTTCCGCCGTGATTTCGGTGCCGCAGGGCTTTATGATCTGCAGACCCGGGGGGTTCTCTCGCCGGCCCAGCTGACGGTGGCGGCGGTGACCCTGACCCTGTTCGTCCCCTGCGTCGCCCAGTTTCTGATCATGAAAAAAGAGCGCGGCTGGAAAGCGTCGCTGGCCATCTTCGCGGTGGTGACTCTGCTGGCGTTCAGTGTCGGTTTCAGTCTGAACCGCCTGCTGCTGCTGACCGGGATGCCGGGATGATCTGCGGCTTCTGTCACCGGGAGATTCCGGACGAGACCCCCGAAAAAGGGTGCGGTCGCTGCGGTGGCGGCTGCCGCAAGGTACACTGCCCGTATTGCGGATACGAAAACCCCTTGCCGTCGCCCCTTGTCGAGCGGCTTCTGGGGCGCAAGGAGAAGAAGAAATGAACGTGTCGGAAAAAGCGGAAGAGATTCTCGAGGCACTCTGGATCGCCACCGAAGAAGAGGGGGACAACGCCGCCCATTTCGAGCGCTTGCGTATCACGCCCGATGACGAAGGGCTGGAGGAGCTGAAGAAGCTGGCCTATGTCGAGGTCAAGGGAGAACGCGTCTACCTGCGGCCCGAGGGACGGGAGGAGGCCCGAATGACGGTGCGGCGGCACCGCCTGGCCGAGAGGCTGATGATGGACGTTCTCGATTTCAAAGGGGAGGCCGGCAACGCCAAGGCCTGCGAATTCGAGCATCTGCTACATCATGGCGTCGATACCAAACTCTGCACCCTGCTCAATCATCCGACCACCTGTCCGCACGGCAAACCGATTCCGCCGGGAAGCTGCTGTGAACAGGCCCGACGGGAGGGAACCCCCGGCGTTGTCGCCCTGACTGAGCTGCAAGCAGGCGAAAGGGGTGAGATCGCCTACCTGTCGACGGACAACGAGAAGAAGATGCAGAAACTGATGAGCATGGGGGTGCTGCCGGGCAATGAGATTCTGCTCAGCCGGACCTTCCCCAGCTATGTTTTCAAGGTCGGTTACTCGGAGTTTGCCGTCGACGACGAACTCGCCCGTGAAATCTTTGTCCGCAGAACCTCCTGAGACATCGATTCCCTGCT
>CAYTVY010000012.1:0-19982 GCA_964441925.1 uncultured Geothermobacter sp. | reverse complement strand
GCTGCCGCCTGGTCGCTTGAACTGGGCTGGAGGCCGGTGTAAGGTATGAACGGCCCTCAGCGCCGCGCGCCCGGTCGTCGCCGATCATTCCTTGCTCCGAGAGGGGTCTGCTTCATGCCTCCTGCCTGGTCCCGCCGCATCTGCACGGCTGCCGGTCATCATCGTCTCGTTGTGCTGCTGCTCGCCCTTTGGATCTTCGTGCCCTCCCCGGTGGCAGCCCAGGAGGAAGCCGGCCGCCTGCCCGCCTTTTTCGTCGACCCCCTGCCCGAAGTGACGGGCAACAACCACCTGACTCTGGGAGGAACCCGTAGGCCGGGAACGTTCATCGACCTGGTTGTGACTCCCGGTGCGAGGGTGTCAGCGACACGCTATCCCGCGGGCAATCTCTGGGAGATCGATGTGAACGGACTGAAAGATGGTCACTACCGGCTGCTGGTTTCGGCCCGCGATTCGTACGGAGTCGTCGGTCGACAGCAGTATGAGCTTCAGGTCGATCGGACGGCTCCGAAGGTGCATATCGTGACACCGTCCGGCGGAATTGTCCGGCAGTCCGAGCCCCTGCTGCGGGTCGAGCGGGAAGAAGGCGAGATGTCGGTTCTTCTCGATGGCCGGCTGCTGCCGAAAGATATCCGTACCCTGGGGCCGCTGGCCGATGGTCCGCACGAGCTGACGGTCGTGGTGACCGACCGGGCCGGCAACCGCGGTCAGGACCGGATCCGCTTCGTGGTCGACACCCGGCCGCCGAAAGTGCGGATTCTCGCTCCGGCGGATGGGGACCGGACATCGTCGCAGCCATTGGTCGATTACCGGATCGAAGACGGTGAAGGCAGGCTGCTGCTCGATGGCGAGCCTGTCGAAGTTGCCGCCGGCGAACGGCTTCCTCGTCTGAAGGACGGACGGCACGAGCTGCGTCTCGAGGCGACTGACGAGGCGGGCAACATGGCCGTGTCCCAGGTCGTCTTCACCGTCGACAGTCGGGCCCCGCGGGTCATTCTGCTGGCGCCGGCCGCCGGACTGACCTACGACGACACGCCGCTGCTGCAGTTTCGTGTCGACCGCGGCGAGGTCCGGGTGCTGGTCGACGGAGAAGTCGTCGACAAGCATTCCGGCATGTCACTGGACCCTCTCGCTCCGGGGGAGCATGTCGTGCGTGTCGAGGCGGTCGATGAAGCCGGCAATCTCGGCTATGCCGAGCGTCGCTTGATCGTGGCTGACGTCGCGCCGTTGCCGACACGGACTGATGATGGCCCCCGGTTTGAGCAGTTTTCCGCCCGTCTTGACCGATCATTGGTCGATGCCGGTTCCACCCGTCCTCTGGTTCTGACGATTGGCCCGTTGAGTTTTGCCGGCGAAACGGTTCATATCGAGCAGTGGGCCGACAGCAACGGCAATGGTGTCGCCGACGCCGGTGAGCAGGTGATCCGTACTTTTCGCCTGGTCGATGGCCTGGCTTCGCCGAGTCCCTTGGTCCCCGGCGACAGCGACGGTGTCGCCGACCGTCGTATCCGGGCGGAGTTCCTGCCGCAAATCCTCCATGACCGCATGGATGGAGTGAGCCGCTATGTGCTGCTGATCATGGCCGAACACGATCTGGCCGAGGTCGCCTTCCGGGTGACGGCCGACTAGCCTCCGTTCGGGGCGGTTGACAGCCGTTCGGCCTTTCTTTACAGTACGCCGCTGTTTGCCCTGTCACCGGGCGCGGACGTCTGGAGGTATCGCATGGACATCACCATTGTCATTCCGGCCCGTTATGCCTCGACGCGGTTTCCGGGCAAGCCGCTCGCCGATATTTGCGGCAAGCCGATGATCCAGCGGGTCTACGAGCGTTGCAGCGCCTCGCGGCTGGCCGGCCGGGTTCTGGTGGCGACCGACGATGAACGCATCGCCGCCGCCGTCCGGGCCTTCGGTGGCGAGGTGATGATGACCCGGGCCGACCATCCGACCGGCACCGACCGGCTGGCGGAGGTCGCCGAATCGCTGGCCAGCGACCTGATCATCAATGTCCAGGGGGACGAGCCGCTGATCGATCCCGGCAGCATCGACGCGGCCGCCGGGCCACTGCTCGAGGATGAGAGCATTGCCATGGGCACGCTCTGTACGCCGCTGGCTTCGGCCGTCGAGTTCACCAATCCCAACGTGGTCAAGGTGGTCTGCGACCAGCGGGGAAGGGCGCTCTACTTCTCCCGTGCTCCGGTCCCCTGGCCGAGGGATCTGGCCGGGGGCATGGAGGAGGCTCTGCGGGGCACCCCCGCCCGCCGGCATATCGGTCTTTATGTCTACCGTCGCGATTTTCTCCGGCGCTTTCCGACGCTGCCTCGCACACCGCTGGAGTGCCTCGAGTCGCTCGAGCAGCTCCGGGCGCTGGAGCACGGCTACACCATCATGGTCCGCCAGGTCACCGATTACTCTCTCGGTGTCGACACTCCGGAGGATCTGGAGCAGATCCGTATTCTGCTTGCAGGCAGGAAAGATCTTTAGCCCTTTATCCATCCGGAGGGCCGTTGTATGATGCGCGGCTGACCGGAGGGTGACTATGGCCAGTCGGCGGCGGTTTGAATTTACGAACGTAGCGATGAGAGTCAAGGAGACTTCATGAAAACCAAGTTTCTCTTCATTACCGGCGGTGTCGTCAGTTCCCTCGGCAAGGGGCTGTCGGCGGCGGCCATCGGCGCCCTGATGGAGGCCAGGGGGCTGCGGGTCTCGATGCAGAAGATGGATCCCTACATCAATGTCGATCCCGGCACCATGAGTCCCTTCCAGCATGGTGAGGTGTTCGTCACCGACGACGGGGCCGAAACCGACCTCGACCTTGGGCATTACGAGCGTTATACGTCGGCGACGCTCAGCCGCAAGTCGAATTTCACCACCGGTCAGGTCTACGATTCGGTCATCCGCAAGGAACGCCGGGGCGACTATCTGGGCGGCACGGTGCAGGTCATCCCCCACATCACCAACGAGATCAAGAGCAAGATTCTCGACAACGCCAGAGGGGTCGATCTGGCCATCGTCGAAGTCGGCGGTACCGTCGGCGACATCGAGTCGCTGCCCTTTCTCGAGGCCATCCGCCAGTTTCGGGTCGACCGGGGGGCGGACAACGTCCTCTACATTCATCTCACCCTGGTTCCCTACATCCAGACGGCGGGGGAGCTGAAGACCAAGCCGACCCAGCACAGTGTCAAGGAGCTGCGGGAGATCGGCATCCAGCCCGACATCCTGCTGTGTCGCTGCGACCGGGAGATCCCGCGCGACATGAAGGCGAAGATCGCCCTATTCTGCAATGTTCGCGAAGAGGCGGTGATCACCGCCCGCGACGTGCAGTCGATTTACGAGGTGCCCATCGCCTTTCACAACGAGGGGCTCGACGAGCGGATCATCGATTATCTGAACATCTGGACCAAGGCGCCCGATCTGTCGGACTGGGAGCGTATCGTCCGGCGGGTCAAGGAACCGGCGGCCGCGACGACCATCGCCATCGTCGGCAAGTACGTCGAGCTGAAGGAGAGCTACAAGTCGTTGTCCGAGGCCCTGGTGCATGGCGGTATCGCCAACAACTGCCGGGTCAACCTGAAATACGTCGATTCCGAATCCCTCGAACGGCACGGCATCAATGCCACCTTCGACGATGTCGACGGCATCCTGGTGCCTGGCGGTTTCGGCGAACGGGGGAGCGAGGGCAAGATCGCCGCCATCGGCCATGCCCGCGAGCACAGGATTCCCTTTTTCGGCATCTGTCTCGGCATGCAGATGGCGGTCGTCGAGTACGCCCGCAACGTCTGCGGCATCGAGGATGCCCATTCCTCCGAGTTTCACGAGGAGGCGAAGAATCCGGTCATCCACATCATGGAGGAGCAGAAACGGGTGCGCGGCAAGGGAGGGACCATGCGCCTGGGCGCCTATCCCTGTGTGCTCGGTGAAGGAACTCTTGCCCGTCGCATCTACGGCACCGACCAGATCTCCGAGCGCCACCGGCACCGCTACGAATTCAACAATGCCTACCGCGAGCAGTTGCAGGAATGCGGGCTGGTTCTTTCCGGGATCAATCCCGATTCGGACCTGGTGGAGATCGTCGAAATGCAGGACCATCCCTGGTTTCTCGGCTGCCAGTTCCATCCCGAGTTCAAGTCGCGGCCGATGGAGCCGCATCCGCTGTTCGAGTCCTTTGTCGGTGCCTGCCTGAAACAGGGGCAGGCCAGAAAGGAAGACGCATGAATAAGGTGGATGTCGCCGGCCTGACGATTGGCGGCAATGCGCCGCTGGTCCTGATAGCCGGCCCCTGTGTGATCGAGGATGCCGACCGGACGCTGCGCATCGCCGATTTTCTCGCCGAACTGAGCGGCCGTCTCGGTTTCGGCCTGGTGTTCAAGGCCTCTTTCGACAAGGCCAACCGTTCTTCGTCGAAGTCGTACCGGGGGCCGGGGCTGGAGAAGGGGCTGGAGATTCTCGCCCGGGTCCGGGAGGCGACCGGCCTGCCGCTGGTTTCGGACATCCATGAAACGGGGCAGGTGGCCGCCGCTGCCGAAGTGCTCGACATTCTCCAGATTCCCGCCTTTCTCTGTCGTCAGACCGACCTGTTGCAGGCGGCGGCCCGCACCGGCAAGGTGGTCAACGTCAAGAAGGGGCAGTTCATGGCACCCTGGGACATGCGCAACGTGCTGACCAAGATCGGGGAGGCCGGTGGCGAGTCGGTGCTGCTCACCGAGCGCGGCACCACCTTCGGCTACAACAACCTGGTGGTCGACATGCGCTCTTTGCCCCTGATGCGGGAGTTGGGGGCTCCGGTGGTGTTCGACGCCACCCACGCCGTCCAGCTTCCCGGTGGGGCCGGCGACGCGTCCGGCGGGCAGCGCCAGTTCGTTGCCGGGCTGTCCCGGGCTGCCGTCGCCATGGGGATCGACGCCCTGTTCTGGGAGGTGCACGACGATCCGGACCGGGCATTGTGCGACGGTCCGAACTCACTGCCGCTGTCGCAGCTGGAGCCGGTCATCGGCGAGCTGATGCGGATCGACCGGCTGGTCAAGGCCGGCCTGGCGGCCGGACGGGAGGAAGCATGATCGAAAAAGCCAGACGTGTGCTCGAAATCGAGGCCGAGGCCGTGCTTGCCCTGCGCGACCGCATCGATGGGGCGTTCAGCCAGGCCGTGCGGATGATTCTCGACTGCCAGGGGCGGGTGGTGATCACCGGCATGGGCAAGTCGGGCCTGATCTGCCAGAAGATTGCCGCCACCATGGCGTCGACCGGCACCCCGGCCCTCTTTCTGCACCCGGCCGAAGGGATTCACGGCGATCTCGGCATGCTGATGAAAGGGGATGTGGTGATCGCCGTCTCCAACTCGGGCGAGACCGAAGAGGTGGTGCGCATCCTGCCGGTCATCAAGCGGATGGGACTGCCGCTGATCGCCATGTCGGGGCAGCCGAACAGCACCTTGGCCAGGGCCGGTGACGTCTTTCTCGACATCTCGGTGGCCGAGGAGGCCTGCCCCCTGGGGCTGGCGCCGACGGCGAGCACCACCGCCACCCTGGCCATGGGGGATGCACTGGCCGTCACCCTGCTGGCGGAGCGCGGTTTCAGCGAAGAGGACTTCGCCCTGTTCCATCCCGGTGGCGCCCTGGGCAAGCGGCTGTTGCTGCGGGTCGAGGATATGATGCACACCGGCGGGGATGTCCCTCTGGTTTCCGAAGAGACCTTGCTGCGTGACGGTCTGTTCGAGATCACCAGCAAGAAACTCGGCATCACCGGCGTGGTGAACGGGCAGGGCGAGCTGGTCGGTGTCTTTACCGACGGCGACCTGCGCCGGGCGCTGGAAAGAGGTTACGAGATTCTCGAACGGCCGATGCGTGACGTGATGACCTGTCATCCGAAACGGATCCTGCGTTCGAACCTGGCGGCCAAGGCTCTGCAGCGGATGGAGGAATATTCCATCACTTCTCTGTTCGTTTTCGAGGACGACGACGCCAGGGTTCCGGTCGGTATCGTTCATCTGCACGATCTGCTCAAGGCCGGAGTCATCTAGGAGATGAAGAAGCTGGACGAGAGACTGAAAAAGATCCGACTGTTGCTGCTCGATGTCGACGGCGTGCTGACCGACGGCCGCATCATCATCAACGATCGGGGGGAGGAGACCAAGGCCTTCCATGTCCGCGACGGGCACGGGCTGAAGCTGCTGCAGCGGGCGGGGGTGCGTGTCGGCATCATCACCGGCCGCCGGTCGCAGGTGGTGGCCCACCGCATGAGGGAGCTCGGCGTCGACCTGGTCGTTCAGGGCAGCAAGAACAAGCTGCTTCCGTTTCGTCGTATTCTCGAACAGGAGGGACTGGGCGAAGACGAGGTCGCCTACGTCGGTGACGATCTGGTCGATCTGCCGATCTTGCGCCGGGTCGGATTCGCCGCGACGGTCGCGGATGCCTGCGAGGGACTGGCCGTTCATGTCCACTACGTAACCTCCCGAGGCGGTGGCGCCGGGGCGGTCCGGGAAATCTGCGAGATGATTCTCAAGGCGCGAGGTGACTGGGGGGCGGTCACGGCCCGTTACTGGCAGGATTGAACCTGGATTCAAAGTTGGATACAAAAGCTGTGCCAAGAGCCGTTGGGTGGCTTTACTCCTCCTGGCGCCGATGCTATACTGCTCCCGCCCATGAAAGCTCTGCTGTCGTTCCGAAATATGCTTCTGGTCGCCTTCGTCGTTCTCGCCGTGCTGCTGGCCGTCGTTGTCGGCCGGCGTTACCGGCCGGTCGAGGAGGTGGCCTCGACGGCACAGCCTGCCGGAGATGCTGATCTTTCCCTGGACAACATCGACTATACCGAGACCCGTAACGGTCGTGCCGTCTGGCGGTTGCGGGCCATCGGCGGCAGTCACGATCTGCAGGCGGGGGTGACCCGGCTGCGGCAGGTCGATGTCGTCTTCTACGGCGAGAAGGGACGTGGTGATCTGCGCCTGACCGCCGATCGTGGTGTCTGGGACAGCCGGTCGGGGCGGCTCGAGGCTTTCGGCCATGTACGGGCCAGCGACGAGAAGGGCTATGTCCTGACGTCGGAGCGCATGTACTACGACCAGAACCGGCGACTGGTCTGGACCGATGATCCGGTAAAGCTGACATCGGCGACAATGGAAGTGCGCGGGCGCGGGTTGCGCCTGCTGGTCGATCAACGCCGGCTGAAGTTGCTTGCGGACGTCTGGTCGCGCTGGCGGCTTGGGTCGCTGACCGAGGAACAGGGATGATGCGTCGGTTTCGCCTGCTTGTGCTCGTCTGCCTGCTGGCCGTCTCCTGTCCGGTGCCGGCGGCCGAGACCTTCAACAGGAACGCACCGCTGGAGATCACTTCCGATCGTCTCGAAGCCGATGATGCCAGCAGGACCGTTGTCTTCATCGGTCATGTCGTTGGCCGGCAGGACGATCTGACCATCTATGCCGGACGGTTGACCGTGCATTACCTGCAGGGGCAGCAGATCCGCACCATTGTCGCCGAAGAGGATGTGCGCATCGTCCAGGGCGAGCGGGTGGCGACGGGACGGAAGGCCGTCTTCGACCGGCAGCAGGCGACGATCGTGCTGACCGGCGACCCGCGGGTGACCCAGGGCAAGGATTTCGTTTCCGGGCGGCGGATCACTGTCTTTCTGGACGACAAACGCAGCCTGGTCGAAGGCGGAGCACAGCAGCGGGTCAGGGCGCTGTTTCACCCCCGGAGCAAGGACGATGAGCAAGACTCTGCGCGCTGAAAGACTCTGCAAGAGCTATCAGAAACGGCAGGTGGTCAACAACGTCGATCTCGAAGTTTCTTCCGGGCAGGTGATCGGTCTGCTTGGCCCGAACGGTGCCGGCAAGACCACGTCGTTCTATATGGTCGTCGGCCTGGTCAAACCCGACAGTGGCCGGGTCTTTCTCGGCGACAGGGAGCTGACCGAGCTGCCCATGTACCGGCGTGCCCGGTCCGGCATCTCCTATCTGCCGCAGGAGGCCTCGGTTTTTCGCAAGCTGACGGTCGAGGAGAACCTGTTGGCCATTCTCGAAACCCTCGATCTGAGCCGGGAAGAGCAGCAGCAGCGCAAGCGACGGTTGCTCGAGGATCTGCGGTTGACGCACGTGGCCTCCAGTTACGGCTATGCTCTGTCGGGTGGCGAGAGGCGACGGCTGGAGATTGCCCGGGCACTGGTCATCGAACCCGATTTCATTTTGCTCGACGAACCTTTCGCCGGCATCGATCCTCTGGCGGTCATCGATATTCAGAACATCATCCGGCATCTGAAGGAAAACGGGATCGGCATCCTGATTTCCGACCACAACGTGCGTGAAACTCTCGGAGTCTGCGACCGGGCCTACATTCTCAACGAGGGGGAGGTGCTCGAATACGGAACGCCCGAGGAAATCGCGGCCAGCGAAAGAGCGCGGGAGATCTATCTCGGCGACAAGTTTCGTCTTTAGAACTTTGGAAAAGTTTGCTGCGGTGGTATCCTCTCGGCAATACCGACCGTGAATGGGAGTCTGGATGGCACTGGAAATACGCCAGCAACTTAAACTCAGTCAACAGCTCGTCATGACGCCGCAGCTGCAGCAGGCGATCAAGCTGCTGCAGCTCTCCAGAATGGAGCTCATCGACGTCGTCCGTCAGGAACTGGAAGAAAACCCGGTCCTGGAAGAGAGTTCGGACGTGCCGGAGGAGAAGGAAGACGAGGCCGGGGAAGGAATCGACGGTCCGGAGACGCTGGAAGAAGCTCCGGAGACGGCGGTCGAGAGCGCCGAAGAGATGCCCCAGGAGCCCTCGGCGCTCCGGGACGAGGTCGACTGGCAGGCTTACCTCGAAGGTTACACCCAGTCGAGTACGGCCCCCGACATCTACGAGGACGACGAGGACCGTCCTTCCTACGAGAACCTGCTGACCCGCAAGAGCACCCTGGCCGAACATCTGATGTGGCAACTCAGTCTGAGCCGGGTGGATGACCGGATCCGGGCCGTTGCCGCCGAAATCATCGGCAATCTGGGCAGTGACGGCTATCTGCAGGCGAGTCTCGAAGAGATCGCTGCGGGTTCGGGTGCCTCACTGGAGGATGTGGAGGAGGCGCTGGCGGTGGTGCAGGATTTCGATCCGCCCGGTGTCGCCTGTCGCAACCTGCAGGAATGCCTGCTCAGGCAGGTGCGCCATCTCGGCATGGTGGGCTCGCTGGTCGAGACCATTCTGCGTGACCACATTGCCGAGCTGGAGTCGCGCAAGTACCAGGCGATCGCCCGTGCGCTCGGCGTCAGCCTGGACGAGGTGCTGGGGGCGGCGAAGATCATTTCCAATCTCGACCCCCGGCCGGGCAGTGCCTTCGACAGCGACGACATCCATTACATCACGCCCGATATCTTCGTGCACAAGATCGGAGATGAATACGTCGTCGTGCTCAATGACGAGGGGCTGCCCAATCTGAAGATCAACGCGTTCTACCGCAACGCCCTGTCAGGCAACAGCGATATCGACCCGAAGGCGGGAGAGTACATTCAGGAGAAGATGCGCGGTGCCCTCTGGCTGATCAAGAGCATTCACCAGCGGCAACGCACCATCTACAAGGTGACCAAGAGCATCGTCAAGTTCCAGCGCGAATTTTTCGACAAGGGCATCGAGTACCTCAAGCCGCTGGTGTTGCGCGACGTGGCCGAGGATATCGAGATGCACGAATCGACCATCAGCCGGGTCACGACCAACAAGTACGTGCAGACGCCGCAGGGGCTTTTTGAGTTGAAGTTCTTCTTCAACAGCGGTATAAGCACCACCCGGGGCGAAACCATCGCGTCGGAGAGTGTCAAGAGCAAGATCAAGGAGATCATCGCCGGAGAGGATCCGAAAAAACCCTACTCCGATCAGAAGATCGTCGAGATTCTGCGCCAACACAATATCGACATAGCCCGCCGTACGGTAACCAAGTACAGGGAGATGCTGGGCATCGGTTCGTCGACGGAACGCAAAAGGCTCTTTTGACTGGCCAATCTCCCCGCGAAGGCTATACTTTTCCAAACAGGTTATCTCACCGGCAGGTTGACCAGGAGGTTTTAGATGCAAGTTGCCACGACATTCAGACACATGGAAGTCAGCGCGCCGATCCGCGAATATCTCGAGGAGAAACTCGCCCGGGTCAAGAAGTACATCGACGAACCGATTGACGCCCAGGCGGTTCTGTCGGTCGAGAAGAAGATCCGGCATCACGTCGAGGTGACGCTGGTCGCCAAGGGGATCGTCATCAAGGGGACGGAAACCACCAACGACATGTACGCTGCCATCGATTCGGTCGTCGACAAGATCGAGCGGCAACTGCGCCGCTACAAGGAGCGTCTCAAGCGGCACAAGCCGATGTCGGGTCGGGAACGGCAGGTGCGCAAGGCGATCGTTCAGGCCGAGAGTGTCGAGGAAATTGATGCCGAGCCGGTGATCATCAGGAGCGAGACCTTCTCCGTCAAGCCAATGTCGGTGGAAGAGGCGGTGATGCAGATGGATCTGCTGGAGAAGGATTTTCTGGTCTTCACCGACGCCGAAACCGAAGAGATCAATGTCGTCTACCGTCGCAAGGACGGCAACTACGGCCTGATCACTCCGCAACAGAAAGATTGAAAGCCCATGCAAACGCAGGGGAAGGGGACACGCCTCTTCCCCTGCCGTCTATTCGGTGTGTGATCCGTGATGAAACTGACTGAACTGCTGAATCCGGAAGCGATCAATCCCGAACTGAAGGCCGCCAGCAAGAATGACGTTCTCGGCGAGTTGACCGACGCCCTGCTCCGGGTCGAGCCCGGGCTCGACCGTGATGAGGTCGTGGAAGTCCTCAAAGAGCGTGAGCGGTTGGGAAGTACCGGCATCGGCGACGGCGTCGCCATTCCCCACGGCAAACTCAAACATCTCGACAAACTGCTTCTTTCCTTCGGCCGCAGTCGCCGCGGCGTCGACTTCGATTCCATGGACGGGCAGCCGGCCCGACTCTTTTTTCTGCTGGTTGCCCCCGAGGACTCGGTGGGGGTCCATCTCAAAACCCTGGCCCGTATCTCCAAACTGCTGAAAAACCCCGAAGTACGACAAGATCTGATCGACGCCGAAGACGCGGGGGCAATCTACGATATCATCGCCCGCCGGGAAGAGCAGCTCTAGCCCGGGGGGCAACGGTAGGCCGGCCCCTTCCATCATCCAGCCGGGATCGTGGAATGCCTGGAATCACCATCGAGGAAATACTGAGTGAAAAGGAGGCCGGACTCGATCTGGAACTCCTGTCCGGCGAGGGAGGGTTGCACCGGCAGGTCAGGGTGCCGCGCATCCAGAAACCGGGACTGGCCCTGGCCGGCTATGTCGAGAACCTGCACGCCGACCGGCTGCAGGTTCTCGGTTCGACCGAACTGACCTATCTGGCGCAACTGCCGCCCGCCAAGGCCGAGACCAACCTGCGCAAGCTCTTCGACGTCGAGATCTGCGGCTTCATCATCACCAAGGGGCAGCAGGCCCCCGAACTTCTGGTCAAGCTGGCGGAGGAGCGCCGGATCCCCCTGTTGCGGACGCACCACCAGAGCTCGACCTTCATCTCCCTGGTCACCAACTTTCTGGAGGAGCGTCTGCTGCCGTCGACCACCATCCACGGCGTGCTGGTCGACGTTCTGGGGGTCGGGGTGCTGCTGTTGGGCAAGAGCGGCATCGGCAAGAGCGAGTGTGCCCTCGACCTGGTTCTGCGCGGGCACCGGCTGGTGGCCGATGACGTGGTCAAGGTGCGCAAGAAGCTGCCCGCCGTGCTGTTCGGCGAGGGGATGGATCTGCTGCACTACCACATGGAGATCCGCGGTCTCGGGATTATCAACATCAAGCACCTGTTCGGGGTGGCGGCGATCCGCGAACGCAAGAAGATCGACCTGGCCCTGGAACTGGTCAACTGGGAAGACGGCCGGGCCTACGATCGGCTCGGACTCGAAGAGGAGACGCACTGTATTCTCGATATCGAGATTCCGCTGCTGAAGATTCCGGTGCGCCCCGGCCGCAACATCACCAGCATCGTCGAGGTGGCGGCGCGCAATCAGCTGCTCAAGGAGATGGGCTACAACAGCGCTGTCGAATTTCAGGACCGGCTGGAGAAGCGGATGGCGGAGATGGCCTGGCTGCATGCCCACCGGATCATCGGAGACGACCTCGAATGAGTGGGCGCCGGGTGGTCATCATCACCGGCCTTTCCGGTTCGGGCAAGAGCTGTGCCGCGCGTGCCCTGGAGGACGCCGGGTTTTTCGTGGTCGACAATCTGCCCCTGCCCCTTCTCCCCCAGTGTCTGGGCCTGACAGGGGCGGGTGGTCCGAACGCCTCCGAGCTGGCGGTGGTGATCGATGTCCGCAGCCGCGAGTTTCTCAGCGATCTCGAAAATGTCTTTGCGGCGGTCCGTCGGGCCGGTTACCGGCTCGATATCCTCTTTCTCGACGCCAATGACGAGGTGATCGTCCGGCGTTTTTCCGAAACCCGGCGGCGGCATCCCCTGGCCGACGGCGGTCAGGTGCTCGACGGTGTGACTCGCGAACGGGTCTGTCTCGAACAGCTGCAGCAAATGGCGACGCTGCAGATCGATTCCTCCTGGCTGACGCCGCACCAGCTGCGCGATCAGGTGGTGCGGGCCGTCTGCGGCACCGGCGCCGGCAGCATGGCGCTGCTGCTTCAGTCCTTCGGTTTCCGCTTCGGTGTTCCCAGGGAGTCCGATCTGGTCTTTGACGTCCGGTTTCTCCCCAATCCCCATTTCATTTCCGAGCTCAAGCACAAAACCGGAACCGATCCGGACGTCCGCCGTTTTGCCCTCGACAATCCGCTGGGGCGGACATTCCTTGACAAGATCGGTGAATTGCTGGCATTTCTGCTGCCAGAGTACCGCCGGGAGGGGAAAAGTTACCTGACCCTGTCGATCGGCTGTACCGGTGGCCGTCACCGCAGCGTTGCCGTCGTCGAGACCCTGCGCCGGGATCTGGCGGGGCATCAGCTGAAGATCGATGTCCTGCACCGGGACGTCACCAAGAGGTAGCGCCGATGATTGGACTTGTCATCGCCACCCATTCGCGTCTTGCACACGAGCTGCTCGCCGCCGCCGAGATGATCATCGGCCCCTGCCGCAATGCCCGGGCGGTCGCCATTATGCGCGAGCATTCGCTTGATGACATCCAGCACGAGATCGGAACGGCGGTCGAGGCGGTTGGTCGGGATGGCCGGGGGGTGGTGATCATGACCGACATGTTCGGCGGCACGCCTTCCAATGTCAGTCTCACCTTTCTGAAGCCGGAGCGTGTCGAAGTGGTGACCGGCGTCAACCTGCCGATGGTCATCAAGTTTTTCAACAGCCACGACCGGCTTGGCTTGAAAGAGCTGTGCGACATGCTCAAGGCCTACGGCCAGCAGAGCATCGTGCTGGCCAGCGATTTTCTTCGTTGACGGGTTGGGATGGAGAGCAGGTGACATGGCAGTTGTACTCGCCCGCATAGACAACCGGCTGATTCACGGGCAGGTTCTCGAGGCCTGGGTGCCCCATATCCGTGCCGACTGTATCGTGGTGGCCAATGACCGGGTGGCGGCCGAGCCGCTGCGGCGTACGATGATGGCCGCCGCCGTTCCCCGCAACATCCAGGTTGTCATCGGCTCGGTCGCAGAGCTGCGGGAACAGTTCAGCAACGGCCGTTTTGCCCAGTGCCGGGTGCTGTTGCTGTTCGAGACGTCGGAGGACGCCCTGCGGGCCCATCAGCTCGGTTTCCCCTTCGACACCCTCAACCTGGGCAACATGCACGCCGGCGAGGGAAAGCTGCGTTGCAGCTGCACCATCGCTCTCGATGCGCAGGACATCGGCAATCTGGACCGGCTGGAAAAGGAAGAGGGGGTCCGCATCGTGTCCCAGTGCGTGCCCGGCGACCGGGTTCGGCCGTGGAGGAAGCTGATTCCGTGAGCTTTCCCGTGCTTGACATCGAGTCGTTGCTGCCCGGAATGGCTGTGGCGCTGGCCGCCGGGCTGGACCGTATGGCCTTCGGACAGGTGATGTTCAGTCGCCCCCTGGTTTGTGCTCCCGCCGCCGGCTGGCTGCTCGGGATACCGGAAGCCGGCCTGTTCGTCGGTGCCCTGACCGAACTGGTCTGGCTCGGCCGGCTGCCGGTTGGCGCGGCGATTCCGCCCGACGATACCCAGGTCGCCATCGGTGCCGTGACCCTGACGGCTCTGCTGGCCGATGGCGGCGAGACGCTCGGTGCGTTGCCCCTGTTCTGTTTGCTGCTGGCAATTCCATTGGGCAAGGTGGGACAGTGGTTCGATCACTGGGCGCGTCGATGCAATGACCGGCTGCCGGACCGGGTGGCGGCGGCCCTGGCGGCCGGGCGGGACGGCCGGATCGAACGGCTGCATCTGCGAGGATTGATGCACTTCGCCCTGGCCGGTCTGATGACCTATCTGGTGATCGTTCTGGGCGGCTGTCTCGCCGCCGTCATTCTGCGTCCCATCGGCATGCCGCTGGTGGAGAGCGTACGGCTGCCGGTCGAGCTGGCTTTGCCGCTGGTGGGAGCGGCGGTGCTGATCGCGACCCTCAATGTCAGCCGGGCACTGACGCTGTTCGGTGCTTCGTTTCTCGCCGTCTATCTGGCGGCCTGGGTATTCTGATGGCCGGGACCCTGTTGCCGAAACCCGTTCTGCGTCGCTGTGCCTGGCGCACGTTTCTGCTGCAGGCCAGCTGGGGTTTCGAGAAAATGCAAGGGGTCGGGGTCTTGTTCGTCATTGCGCCGGCCATCCGTTGTCTCTACCAGGGGGAAGAGCGCCTTGCCGTCATGCGCCGCTACCTGGGCTATTTCAACACCCACCCCTTTCTGGCTTCGCCGGTTCTGGGAGGGATGCTTCGCTTTGAAGGAGAGGGGGAAAAGTCCCGGTCCGGAATGGCCGGCAGTGATTTCGGCAAGATGCTGATGGCGCCCTACGCCGCCATGGGGGATGCCCTGTTCTGGGGTGGTTTGCGACCGCTGGCGGCGGTCATGGGACTCTTCTTCGTCGTGCGGGGGTCGTTCTGGGGCGTGGCCGTGCTGCTGGCGATGTTCAATCTGCCGGCTGTCTATTTCCGTCTCGCCTGTTTTTATCGCGGTTACCGCGAGGGGGCAGGGATGGTCGAAACCATTCAGCGCTGGCGCCTGCCCGACCTGGCCATCCGGATCAAGGAGGCGACGGTGGTGCTGCTCGGCGGGTTCTGTGCCACCTGGATGGTCAGTGGTCTCGAACGGCAGGGGGCGGCGCCCGTCTGGGGACTGCTGGCATTGCCGGCAGTCGGGATCTTCGGCTGGCTGGTTCGTATCGGGGTTTCGCCGCTGATGATCATTTTCAGTGTGGTTGCATTGATGATACCGCTGGCGATGTTTGCGGGGTGATGGCTCCGTGCCGGCGGCATGGCTGTCGAAAGGATTTTTCGGGGGATGATTGAAAGAACGTTCACCATTGTCAACCGTCTCGGCCTGCACGCGCGCGCTGCGGCGCAGCTGGTGCAGACGGCTGCGCAATTCAAGGCGGACATTCTGGTCGGCAAGGACGGTCTGGAAGTGAACGGCAAGAGCATCATGGGGATTCTCATGCTCGCCGCGCCGAAAGGTTCGCTGATCCGCCTGTCGATCAACGGCGAGGACGAGACCGAGGCGATGGAGGCTCTCGGAGGACTGATCGAAGATGGTTTCGGCGAAGACTGAAATCGTTCCCGACACCTTTCTGGTCGGCATCGGGGTTTCGCCCGGGATTGCCATCGGTCAGGCGCATCTGCTCAGTCGTGCCCGCATGGCCGCCATCGAGCGCTCGATCGATCCGAGCGATGTCGACGCCGAAATTGCTGCTTTCGAGGAGGCGGTTCAGCAATCGCGGCGCCAGCTCGAGGAGGTCAAGCGCAAGGTTGCGGAACGGCATCCCGAAGAGCATCTCTACATCATCGACACCCATCTGATGATGCTCAACGACCAGATGCTGCACGACGAGACGATGCATGGCATCCGCGATCGTCTGCTCAACGCCGAAGGTGCCCTCAAACGGGCTCTCGACCGTTTTCGCTCGGTGCTGGCCAATATCGAGGATGAGTATCTCCGGGACCGGGTCGGTGATGTCGAGTCGGTCGGCGAGCGGTTGCTGCGCAACCTGATGGGCGAGTCACGGCAGGACCTGTCGCAGCTCGATCACAAGGCCGTGGTCGTGGCGCACGACCTTTCACCGGCCGAAACCATGCAGATCGACCGGGACAAGGTTCTCGGTTTCGTGACCGATGTCGGCGGCCGGACCTCCCATACCGCCATTGTCGCCCGATCCCTGGGTATTCCGGCGGTCGTCGGCCTCGAGAACGTGACGGCCATGGTTCCCGGCGGTACCCCGATGATCATCGACGGCGGCGCTGGCACGGTCATTCTCAATCCGAGCGAATCGACCTTCCGGGAATATCTGCAGAAAAAGCAGCGCTACGAGTATTTCGAAAAGGAGTTGCTCAGTTACCGGACGCTGCCGGCCGAAACGCCGGATGGCCACCGGCTGATTCTGCGTGGCAATGTCGAACTGCCCATCGAGGTCGAGCAGATCAGGGAACAGGGCGCCGAAGGGATCGGGCTCTACCGTTCGGAGTTCCTTTTCTTCGGGCGGCTGATCCCGCCGGACGAAGAGGAGCAGTATCAGGCCTACCGGCAGCTGGTTGAAAGTGTCACGCCGCACGAGGTCACCATCCGTACCCTCGATGTCGGTGGTGACAAGTTCGTTCCCGAGATCAATCTCGCTGACGAGGCCAATCCGGCCCTCGGCCTGCGGGGGGTCCGTTTTTCGCTCGCCGATCGCAAGCTGCTCAAGACCCAGTTGCGGGCGATTCTGCGGGCGTCGGCCCACGGTCCGGTGCGGGTGATGTTTCCCATGGTGAGCGGGGTGGCCGAGGTGCGGGGGTGTCGTGCCATGCTCGAGGAAGCGATGGACGAGCTCAGATCCGAGGGGCTGTTGTTCGATGACCGGATGGCGACCGGCATCATGGTCGAGACACCGGCGGCGGCCTTCATCGCCGACCAGCTGGCCGAGGAGGTCGACTTCTTTTCGGTCGGCACCAACGATCTGGTGCAGTACTGTCTGGCGGTCGATCGCGGCAACGAGCATGTCGCCTACCTGTACGAACCGCTGCATCCCGCCATCCTCCGGGCGTTGCGCATGGTCTGTGAGGCAGGAAGAAAGGCCGGCATCAGTGTCGCCATGTGTGGCGAGATGGCGTCCGAGTCTCTCTATCTGCCGATTCTGCTCGGTCTCGGTTTTACCGAGCTGTCGATGAACGCCCCCTGCATTCCGCGGGTCAAGCGCATAATCCGGCAGGTTCGCCGCAGCGAGGCCGAGGAGCTGCTGGCGGCGGCGTTCGAGATGAAGACCGCCACCGAGGTCGCCACCTTTCTCGAACAGGAGATGAGTCGCCGTTTCCCCGGGATCTACGGGACGAGCGGCATCTAGCAAGGGGACAACGCGCCGCTTGACATGGCTGGAAACTCGCCCCTAGAATAGCGCGCCTGTTTTCCGGCACAGCAATAAAGGAGGACTTACGTCCATGGCCATGACCGATTTTCTGTTTACCTCGGAATCCGTGAGTGAAGGGCATCCCGACAAGGTTGCCGACCAGATTTCCGATGCCATTCTCGACGCCATTCTCGAACAGGACACCGGGGCGCGTGTTGCCTGCGAGACCCTGGTGACCACCGGCATGGCCATCATCGCCGGTGAGATCACCACCAGCGCCTATGTCGACATGCCCGACATCGTGCGCCAGACGATCCGGGAAATCGGCTACGACGATTCGTCGATGGGGTTCGACTACGAAACCTGCGCCGTTCTGACCAGCATCGACCGGCAGTCGCCCGACATCGCGCAGGGCGTGACCGAGGGAGAGGGTCTTTTCAAGGAGCAGGGCGCCGGCGACCAGGGCCTGATGTTCGGCTATGCCTGCAACGAAACCCCCGAGCTGATGCCGATGCCGATCATGTTCGCCCACAAGCTGACCAAGCGGCTGGCCGATGTCCGCAAGAGCGGGCTCCTCACTTTTCTGCGCCCCGACAGCAAGTCGCAAGTGTCGATCCAGTACATCAACGACCGGCCGGTGCGGGTCGATACCGTGGTCGTCTCCTCGCAGCACACCCCCGATGTCACCTACGAAACCCTCAAGGAGGGCATCATCGAGGAGGTGGTGAAGAAGGTCATTCCCGCCGAGCTGCTCGACGAGAAGACCCGGTTCTTCATCAACCCGACCGGCCGTTTCGTCGTCGGCGGACCGATGGGCGACTGCGGCCTGACCGGGCGCAAGATCATCGTCGACACCTATGGTGGCCAGGGGTCGCACGGCGGTGGCGCCTTCTCCGGCAAGGACCCCTCCAAGGTCGACCGCAGCGCCTCCTACATGGCCCGGTACGTCGCCAAGAACATCGTGGCCGCCGGCCTGGCCGACAAGTGCGAGGTCCAGGTCGCCTACGCCATCGGTGTCGCCCGGCCGGTGTCGGTGATGATCAACACCTTCGGTACCGGCAAAATCCCGTCCAACGAAATCGCCCGCATCGCCCTCGACGAGTTCGACATGACGCCGCGGGGTATCATCGAGACCCTCGATTTGCTGCGGCCCATCTATCACAAGACTGCGGCTTACGGCCATTTCGGCCGGGAACTGCCGGAATTCACCTGGGAGCGGACCGACCGGGTCGATTCCCTGCGCAGCCGGGCCGGACTCTGAAAGGCGCCCCCGTGCGGTGACCGGCAACGCCAACGGCGGATCCTTCAGGGGTCCGCCGTTGGTGCATCAAGGGGCATCCTGCTCATGGAACTGTCGATCGTCGTTCCCGTTCTCAATGAGGCCGGACAGCTGGAGGGGTTGCTCGAAACCCTCGCCCGGCAGGAGCGGGTCGGTTTCGAGCTGATCCTCAGTGACGGCGGCTCCCGTGACGGCACCGTGGAGCGGGCCGGCGAGCTCGCCACCGGTTTTCCCCGGCCGTTCCGGATCGTCCGGGGAGAAGCGGGGCGCGGCCGGCAGCAGAATCGCGGCGCGGCCGTGGCCCGGGGGGAGCTGCTGCTCTTTCTTCATGTCGACAGCCGGTTCGCCGATCGCCTGGCCCTGCGGCGGGCGGTCGACGCCCTCCGTCGCGAGCGCAGCCTCCATGCCGGCCGTCCGGTGGCCGGGCACTTTCGCCTGCGATTCACCGATGCCGCGGATGACCTGCTGGCCGCCCTGACCTACTGGGAGATCAAGGCCCGGCTGCACCGCTTCGGCTGCAACCACGGTGATCAGGGATTTCTCGTCTCGCATGCCGATTTCGCCCGGCTTGGTCCTTTCGACGACATCCCGCTGTTCGAGGACACCCGCATGGCCGAGCGGGCCAAGACGAAGGGGCACCTGCTGTTGCTGCCGGTGGAGATTCAGACCTCGGCCAGAAGGTTTGCCGCCGAAGGCCTGCGGCAGCGCCAGACGCTCAATGCCCTGATGCTGGCCTGTTTTCAGGTGGGGCTGGAGGCCTTTTTCCGGCAGGCCAGGGGGCTGTACCGGCTTCAGAACGGTGCCGGGCGGTTGTGTCTGTCACCCTTTTTCGCCGGACTGAACCGGGTGCTGGCGGAGATGCCTTTGGGCCGGCGCTGGCAGATCTGGTGGCGGGCGGCCGGTTTCGTTCGTACCCAGGCCTGGCAGCTGCTGCTGGCCCGGCGGGTCCGGCAGGGGCGCTGGACTCCCGAAACCCCGGTGGCGGCCATCGAGAGCGCCCTGGCGCGGTTCGACCGGGCCTACCATCTGTTGACGGCCAATCCTGTGGGCAACTTTCTCGCCCTGGTCCTGTTGCGGTTCTGGCTGCGCCGCGAACATCGGCGCTGGAAGCGGCTTGACCGCCTGGCCGAGAGCGCCTAGTATCCAACCTGAATCAGTGAGCTTGTCACCGGCGAATAGCGCAAGTCATTGACCTGCCTGCGCTTCCCAAAAATTGCCGGCGAACCTAAGGGTGCGCCTTACGATTTTTGAAAATCGCATTCAGG
>CAYTVY010000011.1:0-31345 GCA_964441925.1 uncultured Geothermobacter sp. | reverse complement strand
AAAAAAAACGCCGCGGCGGGGCCGCGGCGTTCGGTTCGACGCATCAAGCGGTTCAGAGCTTGACGATGCGTGTGGCCTGGGGGCCTTTCTGGCCCTGGGTCACCTCGAAGGAGACGCGGTCACCTTCTGCGAGGGACTTGAAGCCGTCGGACTGGATTTCCGAGAAGTGGGCGAAGACGTCAGGACCATTGTCCTGCTCGATGAAACCGAAACCCTTCGCGTCGTTGAACCACTTGACTGTACCTTCTGCCATTGTGTTGCTCCTTGTGCCTTCCTCGATGGGAAGTTTTGCTGGGCTGCGCCCCGGGTCGTGCCGGAAATTGAAAAGCCGCGTGGCCTGAGAAATCGGCCATGCGGCTTTTTTCTGTTTACCCTTGAAACTGGCTACGCCTGGTGCGCAAACGTTTGAACTTGATGCACCCTAACAGAGCGCCGGCAGCAACGCAAGGGAAAAAACGACTCTTGCGGTTTTTTTTGTTTCCGGACGGCCAGTTCCCGCCTGGACCGGGCTCAGGCGCATTCCGAATAGCCGCAGGCATGACAGACGCAGCAGCCGCCTTCGTGTTCCACCGGGCCGCCGCAGTCGGGACAGGCCCCGCCGTTGCCGACGAACTGGGTCGGGGCGTCCCCCTCGGGCAGCATGTGCAGCTCGATCGCCTTGGCGACCGCGTCGGCGCAGGAGGTGATGCGGTTGGCGCCGAATCCCGCCGGCTTGTGGCAGGTGATGCCGATCAGCTGCTTGACCGCCTGACGCGCCTGGACGCCGGAGCGCCAGGCCAGGGAGACCAGCCGGCCGATGGCCTCGCACTGGCTGGCGGCGCAGCCACCGGCCTTGCCCATGGTGGTGAACAGTTCGAAGACCCCCTTGTCGTCCTCGTTGATGGTGACGTAGAGGGGCCCGCAGCCGGTTTCCATCTGGTAGGTCGCGCCGCGCAGGGCCCGCGGCCGTTCGCGCTTGCGGGATTTCTTTTCCGATTCGATGGGAATGTCGGCGCCCTTCTCTTCGGTTTTCTTCACCGAAAGAACCTGCAGGTCACGGGAACCGTCGCGATAGATGGTCACCCCCTTGCAGCCGAGCTGGTAGGCCAGGCGGTAGACGGTCGCCACGTCCTCGCGGCTGGCCTCGTTGCGGAAATTGACCGTCTTGGAGACGGCGTTGTCGGTGTACTTCTGAAAGGCCGCCTGCATGCGGATATGGTCTTCGGGGGTGATGTCGTGGGCGGTGACGAAGACCCGGCGCACGTCTTCGGGAATTTCGGGAATGTCCTGTACGGTGCCGTGCTCGGCGATCTTCTTCATCAGCTCTTTCGAATAGAAGCCGCGTTCGCGGGCGATCTGTTCGAACAGGGGGTGCACCTCGACCAGCTTGTCGTCGTCGAGCACCTGGCGGACGAAACTGACCGCGAACAGCGGCTCGACACCGGAGGAGGTGGAGCTGATGATCGAGATGGTTCCGGTCGGGGCGATGGTGGTGCAGGTGGCGTTGCGCAGCGGCTTTCCGCCCTCGACATCGTAGATCGATCCCTTGAAGTTGGGGAAAGGGCCACGTTCCTCGGCCAGTTCGACCGACATCTGGTGGGCTTCGTCATTGATGAATTTCATCAGTCTTTCGCCCAGTTCGATGGCCTCCTGCGAGTTGTAGGGGATGCCGAGCCGGATCAGCATGTCGGCCCAGCCCATGATGCCGAGGCCGATCTTGCGGTTGGCGCGGGTCATCCGGTCGATTTCGGGGATCGGATAGTTGTTGACCTCGATGACGTTGTCGAGGAAGCGGGTGGCCAGGCGCACGGTTTCTCGCAGCCGTGTCCAGTCGACGTCATCTTCGTGCACGAAACGGGCGAGATTGACCGAGCCGAGGTTGCACGATTCGTAGGGCAGCAGCGGCTGTTCGCCGCAGGGGTTGGTGGCCTCGATTTCGCCGACGTGCGGTGTCGGATTGTCGCGGTTGAGGCGGTCGAGGAAGATGATGCCGGGTTCGCCGTTGTGCCAGGCCATGTCGACGATGTGGTCGAAGATCTTGCGGGCCGGCAGCCGCCCCGCCGGTTGTCCGGTCCGGGGATTGATGATGTCATATTCCCCGTCAGCCTCGACCGCTTCCATGAAGGCTTCGGTCAGCCCGACCGAGATGTTGAAGTTGGTCAGCACGGTCTGGTCGCGCTTGGCCATGACGAAGTCCATGATGTCCGGATGGTCGACCCGCAGGATGCCCATGTTGGCGCCGCGGCGGGTGCCGCCCTGCTTGATGGTCTCGGTGGCGGCGTCGAACACCTTCATGAAGGAGATCGGACCGGAGCTGATGCCACGGGTGGAACTGACCACGTCGTTGGCCGGCCGGATGCGTGAAAAGGAGAAGCCGGTGCCGCCGCCGCTCTTGTGGATCAGGGCGGTGTTCTTGATCGCCTCGAAGATCTCCTCCATCGAGTCGCCGACCGGCAGGACGAAGCAGGCCGAGAGCTGGCCCAGCTCGCGGCCGGCGTTCATCAGGGTCGGCGAGTTGGGCATGAACTCGAGGCTGGTCATCATCCGGAAGAATTCCTTGGTCAGGGCCTCGGCGTCGACACCGGTGTTCAGTTTCGTTTCGGCCGAGGCGATGGTCCGCGCCACCCGGGCGAACATGTCGGCCGGCGTTTCGAGAACCTTGCCTTCCTCGTTGCGTTTCAGGTAGCGGCGTTCGAGGACGGTGATGGCGTTTGCTGACAACTGCAGAGCGGGCGCTTCTTTGGGCATGATTTTCCCTCGTTGTAACTGGAATTGAAAATGAAAACGGCGGGATGTCAACCCGTCGTCCGTATGGGCGCAAATTCGCTGAAAAACCCTCATATCGTGTGGAAATGCCGCGTTTAAACCACAATATCTTGTGGCTGTCAAGCCGTCTTTGCGGTTGGTTTTTCGTCGTTCGACTCGCCGGCCCGGGGGGTCTTGAAAAAATAAAACCAAAAAACTCAGCAATTTAGCTTTCCGGCCGGATCCGGTATACGGTGAACGAAAAATTTCTTTTGCCGGCCGGATGCTTTACAGGGGGTGGGCAGCGTGTTAGAAACTGACTTTTAATATCGTCAAATATTTTCGGCGGACTGTCGGGGGGGCAGGGCATGGATGACGCGAGCGGCGGCAGGAGACAACTCGAGGAGGAGCTGCGCGGACTGAAGAACATACTCAGTGTCGCCCAGGTGGTGGTCTCCTCGCTCGAGCTGGACGAGGTGCTCGACAACATTCTGGGAAGTGCCATGGCGATCATGGAGATGCCGGCGGGCAGCATCGCGCTCTATGACGAGCGCAGCGGCCGGCTCGAACTGCGGGTCGCCCACGGGTTGAGCGAGGCGTTCACCGCCCGCCGGCGCTGGTCGGTGGTTCCGGGAGGGCTGACTGCCTCGATCATCGACAAGGGCGATCTCTTCGTGGTCGAGGACACGGCACGGGCAGCCTTTTTCCGCAATCCCCTGGCCTTGGCCGAAGGGATCCGTTCACTGATCGCCGTCCCGCTGAAAATCCAGGAAAAGCTGATCGGCATCCTTTTCGTCGACGATTTCGCTCCCCGCCGTTTTGCCGCAACCAGCCTGAAGATGCTGTCGATTCTCGGTTCGTTCGCCTCGATGAGCATCGACAATGCCCGGCTGCACGCCCGCACGCTGGAGCTGGCCTGCACCGATGGCCTGACCGGGGTCTACAATCACCGTCACTTCAAGAAACAGTTCGCCGATGAACTGGGACGTGCCCGGCGTTACGACAAGCAGCTGGGGCTGGTCATGTTCGACATTGACGATTTCAAGGCGTTCAACGACCGTTACGGACATCCCGTGGGAGACAGGGTTCTGGTGGCGGTGGCCGAAATTCTGCGGGGATGCCTGCGCGACTGCGACCAGCTCTTTCGTTACGGCGGCGAGGAATTCATCGTCCTGCTGCCGGAAACCGACCTGCAGTCGGCCCTGGCGGCGGCGGAACGCTGCCGGCGGCGCATCGAGCGTGAATCGGCCGCCTGTCTGACCGGTATCGCCGACCGGGGAGTGACCGTGAGCGTTGGCGTCGCCATCTGTCCGCGTGACGGTGAAACCTTTGATGGCCTCTTGAAGGCGGTGGACGATCTGATGTACGTTGCCAAACGGGAGGGGAAAAACAAGGTCTATTACATGCCCTGAGGGAGACCTGCATGTTGGCGGGTCTTGCCGGACGGGCGAGGGATGGACGGCTTCAGGTTGAAGAAAGCGCGGAGACCCGATGGCTGGAGAAAAGATTCTCATCGTCGACGATGAAGAAGGAATGCGACGGCTGCTGAGCCGCATCCTGGTCAAAGAAGGCTACGAAACCTTTGCCGCGGCCAACGGCCAGGAGGCCCTGCAGGCGGTGGCGCTCGAGGAATACGATCTGGTCATCACCGATCTGAAGATGCCGGGGATGGACGGTCTGACCCTGCTCAACGAGCTGAAGGACTACGACCCCCGACTGCCGATCATCGTCATCACCGCCTACGGTACGGTGGAGAACGCCGTTCAGGCTCTGCGTTCCGGAGCCTTCGACTACATCACCAAGCCTTTCGAGGCGGACGAGATCCGGTTGACGGTGGCCAAGGCCTTCGAGCGGGAACGGCTGATCGCCGAGAACCGCTACCTGCACCAGGAGCTGGAGGGGCGCTACAGTTTTTCCGGCATCGTCGGCAGCTCGAAGGCGATGCAACAGGTTTTCGACGTCGCCGCCTCGGTGGCCCATTCCAACGCCAACGTGCTGATCACCGGTGAGTCGGGAACCGGCAAGGAACTGATTGCCCGCTCCATCCATTTCAATTCGCCACGCAAGGAAAAACCGTTCATCGTGCTCAACTGCGCCGCCCTGTCGGAAAGTGTGCTGGAAAGCGAACTGTTCGGCCACGAGCGGGGAGCCTTCACCGGCGCCCTGCACCAGAAGAAGGGGCGATTTGAGCTGGCCGATCAGGGGACGCTGTTCATCGACGAGGTCGGCGAGATGAGTCTGGCGGCCCAGGTCAAGCTGCTTCGGGTCATCCAGGAGCACGAATTCGAGCGGGTCGGCGGCAACCGCACCATCAAGGTCGACGTGCGCATCGTCGCCGCCACCAACAAGAACCTCGAACAGGAGGTCAAGGCCGGGCGCTTTCGTGAGGATCTCTTCTACCGGCTGAACGTGGTCAATATCGAGCTGCCGCCGCTGCGCGAGCGGCGGGAGGACATCGAGCCGCTGGCCGCCCATTTTCTCGAGAAGTACACCCGGGAAACGGGCAAGAAGATCGAGCAGATATCCCCCAAGGCCTTGGCCTGCCTGGTTGCCCACGACTGGCCGGGCAACGTGCGTGAGCTGGAAAATGTCATCGAGCGGGCCGTGGTGCTGGCCAAGGGAAACGTACTGACGCCCCGTGATTTTCCCCAGGGAATCCAGAGCCGGGACCAGATCTGTCTGTCGCTGCCCGAATCGGGGGGCAGCCTGACCGAGATCCTGGAGGATCTCGAGCGACAGCTCATCATTCAGACCCTGAACCGGGAAGGGCGTTCCCAGACCCGGGCCGCCGAGGTGCTCGGCATCAAGCGCACCACCCTGCGCTACAAGCTGGAGAAGTACAAGCTGCTCGGCAAGGGGCTCGATGATGCCGGAGAGGACGATGCCGATGGCGCCGGTGACGACGGGGTCTGACCGGGAACGGCCGGGTTCGTTTTCGAGCTGGTATGCCCTTTGCTAGACCTTTTATTCCCGTTTGCTTCGGAAGAACCGCCACCTGCCATCCCACGGAAATTCTCTGCCATGGTCCGCATCACGCTGGTGTTTTTTCTCGTTCTGCTGCCGGGCGGTGCTTTCGGCTGTTTCGGTCCCAAGCTCTATATCGCCGCCGGTGATTCGCACCGCCAGGAGGCCTTCTATGCCCTGGTTTCCATCTATATCAAGGAGAAGACAGGCACCGATTCGGTGCACGTTGCCCGTGACGGGTCGGCGCCGGGCGCCCTGATAGCCGACAGCCGGGCCGACCTGGAAATCATCGATGAAAGTGCATCGGTCGATGGCCGGCTGCTTTTTCACAAGCCCGGCCTGCCCCTGCTGCTGAGCGGCCCCCGCCCGCTGGAGGATCTGCAGTTCACTCTGGTTCCCCGGGCGCTCGAACGGCTCGGCCGGCTGTTGACGGCGGCGCAGTTCGATCTGCTGGTCGCCCGGATCGCCGGTGGAGAGGCCCCTTTGGCGGCGGCGCGTGATTTCCTCCGACAACAGGACTGGCTCTGATGCGAATGCTGAAACCTTTGCTTTTCGGATGTGCTCTGCTGCTGGCCGGCTGTGCTCCCGAGACTCCCCGGTTCTACCGCCCCGAGCCCCTGCCGCGTCTGGCCGGGGTCATCTCCGGCCGGTTGCACCTGTCGGGGGAGGTGGTGATCACCGACGATGTGCGGATCGCCCCCGGCGCCGACGTAGTCATCGCGCCGGGAACCACCCTCTGGATCATGCCCGCCGGCTCGACCAAGATCGAACCGGACGTTTTGTCGGCGCGGACCGAGATCCTGGTGCAGGGACGGTTGCGCATCGCCGGCAGTGAGGAGGCGCCGGTGCGCTTTGCCACGCTGCAGCCACAGCTCGATGTCGAGGCGGGCGAGCCGCTCTGGGCCGGTATCATTGTCGACGGCGGTCGGGTCGAGCTGAACCACGTCCGGCTCGGGCAGGCCGAGTACGGCCTCTGGCTGCTGGGAGGGGAGGGCCGGCTGCAGGGAGTGGAATTCTCCGATTGCCGCTGTGGCGCCGCCGTGCAGGCCACAGGACGTCTCGAGCTGACCGACAGCCTGTTGCGCGGTGGCGAGATCGGCCTTTTCTGTCCCGGACCGGGCACGGTGAACCTGCACCGCGTCCGTTTCGCCGGCCAGGACGAGGAGGGCATCCATGCCGGCCGCTTCTGCCGGCTTGCCGGCGATGAGGTCAGTGTCGAGCAGGCCCGGGTCGGTGTGGCCGCCGCCGGACGACCGGCGTTCATCAGGCTGCGCGACAACGGCCGCGATTTTCTGCGCCTGGGGAGGCAGCCATGAGGTGGCTCGTGACCCTGCTCTTTCTGGTGCTCACGGTTCCGCCGGCACAGGCCGCGACCGTCTATCGCGGTGAGCAGACTCTCTGGCAGGATACCGTCTGGCAGGGGGATGTGCTGATCGACGGAATCCTGACGGTCGCGGCCGGGGTGCGGCTGGAAATCCGCCCGGGGACCACCGTTCGCTTCACCTTCTATGATTCCAACGGCGACGGTATCGGCGAGCACGAGATGTTCGTGCAGGGCAGGATCGTCGCCCTGGGCAGCGCCGAACGTCCCATCCGCTTCACCGTCGCCGGTGACCGGGCCTTCCCCGGTGCCTGGGGGGCGGTCAACATGATGGGCAGCGAGGAGGAAAACCTGTTCCGGTACTGCGTGGTCGAGTACGGGACGATGGGGTTCCATTCCCATTTCGGTCGGGCGCGGATCGAGAATTCCCTGTTCCGCCGCAACCTGCGCGGGCTGATGTTTCAGGACTCGACGGTCAATCTTTTCGGTTGTCGCATCGAGGACAATTTCAACGGCCTGCAATTTCGTGACTCGACGGTCGTGCTGCGTTCCTGTGTCGTAAGTGGCGGCAACTGGGCGGTGCGCTGCGTCTACAGCACCCTGGAGATGGTCGGCTGCCGGGTCGAGAACAACCGGATCAACGGTGTCAACCTGCGTGATTCGACTCTGACCGCCCGCGGCAACCTGATCCACGGCAACCGCAGCGGCATCTACGTCCAGGGGGGAGAAGCGGAGCTGACCGGCAATGTCGTCAGCGACAACCTCGAGCATGGCACCCTTTTTGAAAATGCAACCCTGATGGTCACGAAGAACCGGATCGTTCGCAACGGCCGGGCCGGTGTGCGCTGGATCGACGCCCGGGGCGAGCTGTCCGGCAACGATCTGTCCGGCAACCTCGAGTATGCCTTCATCAATGACGGCCGGCAGGATGCCAGACTGGGTCGCAACTGGTGGGGGACGGCGGAGCCGGCGGGAATAGCGGAGCAGATTCGCGACCGCTCGGACCGGGATGATGTCGGAACCGTTCTCTTGGCACCGCCGCTGACGGAACCGCCCGCCGTCGAAGCCGCAACAGGCCGGCTTCCGGCCCGGGTCGAATAAACAAAGGACTGCCTATGCGTCGTCATCTCCTTCTGATGCTCTTCGTTCTGTTGGTCTTTCTCGCCGGATGCCGGCAGGGGACGGTCGACGGGCCGGTGTACAAGATCGGCTACATGAACTGCAACAGCGAGACGGAAACACGCCAGCGTTTCACCCCGCTGACCCGATACCTCGAGCAGAAACTCGGTGTGCGGTTCGAACTGGTACCGGTCGACACCCAGGATTTCGAAGAGCGTTTCGTCAAGGAGAAGTTTGCCTTTACCCACACCAATTCCCTGATCTATCTGGTGTTGCACGAGGACCACGGCGTGAAGCTGATGGCGACGGAGAAACGGGGGCAGTTCGGGCCGCGCACGGCCGGGACCATCATCGCCCGTCGGGGCAGCGGCATCCGCACTCTGTCCGACCTGAAGGGCAAGCGCATGCTCTTCGGTCCCCAGCTGGCGCCGTCCGGCTACCTGGCCCAGTACGACCTGATGCTGCAGGCCGGTCTCGACCCCGAGGAGGATCTCGCCCTCTACAGTATTCCGCACGGCTCCTACAAGCACGAAAAGGTCATCTACGGCGTCTACTTCGGCGCCTGGGACGTTGCCGCCGCCCCGGCTCTCGATCTCGAGCTGATGATCCGCGACGGACGCATCAGTGCCGACGATTTCAACATCATCGCCCAGAGCGAGATCTTTCCCTACTGCACCTTCGGTGCATCCCCCGATGTCGATCCCGGCCTGGCGGAGCGGTTCCGTCAGGCACTGCTCGAGCTGACGCCCGAGACCACCGTCTCGATCGATGGTGAGCAGGTGAAGGTGCTCAAGGCGGCCTGGATCGACGGTTACGATGCGCTCGCCGACAGTGATTACGACATTCTGCGGCAGATGGCCCGTCGGACCAATATGCCGCCCTACCAGCAGTTCTGAGTCGGGCATGAAGTTCAGCGACCGTTTTACCCTGTTTCACCTGTTGATGCTGGCTTGCGCCCTGGCCGGGGCGCTGCTGCTTGGATTTTCCGGCGGCGGTGCTTCCGTTGCGGCCGGCGACGGCGACCGGCAGTTCGAGCAGGATCTGGCCTATCGGGCGCGTATCGCCTTTCTGCGCGATGTCTATGCGCCGGTCGAGACGCTGATGGCCGAGGGCCGTGAGCAGCAGGCGCTGCTGAAACTTGCCGAGATCGCCCGCCGTTATCCGGGCGAGGGATACGGCCTGCTGCTGCGCGGCCGTATCCTGCACCGGCTCGGTGCCGTCGAGCAGGCGGTTGCCGCCTATGCCGAGGCGGTGAGGAAGAATCCCGATTTCGTCGATGCCCAGGCGCCGCTGTCGGCCCGGCCGGAGATCGCCGCTCTGCTCGAAAGCGAGCTGCAGCCGGTCAAACAGCGGGCGACCGGCCGGGGGAAGAGCCCGTCGGCGCGCCGGGCGCTGAACGATCTGCGCTACCTGCAAAGCCGGCTTGCCGGAGGCTGTGAGTAGCCATGCCCGTGTTCGATCGACAGTTCTGGCTGATTCTGCTGGCCAGTGTCATGTTGGGGTTGTGCGGCGTCGCCCTGGCGGTGCTGGGCAATCCGCAGAACTCGGGCATCTGCATCTCCTGCTTTCTCGAGAACAGTGCCGGCGCGCTCGGACTGCACGGCAACGAACGCATGCAGTACCTGCGTCCGGAGTTGATCGGTTTCGTGCTCGGTGCCCTGGCCAGTGCCCTGGCCGGTCGCGAATTCCGCTCCCGCGGGGGCAGCGCCCCCATGATGCGACTGCTTTCCGGTGTCTTTCTGATGGTTGGCTGTGCCGTTTTCATCGGCTGTCCGATCAAGCTTTTTCTCCGGCTGACAGCCGGTGATCTGACCACCCTGAGCGGGCTGGCCGGGCTGCTGGCCGGGGTCTGGACCGGTCTGCGGGGGCTGGCCGCCGGCGTTGGCTTCGCCCGTGCCGAGAACCGGCACGACGCGGCGGGCGTGTGGATTCCACTACTGGCTGCGCTCGGGCTGGCGGCCCTGCTGCTTCGGCCCGCTTTTCTGCATTTTTCGAGTCGGGGCAGTGGCGCCGAGCATGCACCGCTGTTCGTTTCACTGGCCGCCGGCCTGCTGCTCGGGGCCCTGGCTCAGCGCAGCCGGTTCTGCGTCACCGGCAGCCTGCGCGACACCTTTCTCATGGGACGTCGCAATCCGCTGCTCTGGGGGCTGGGGGCCTTTGTGCTGACCGCAACGGCGGCCAATATGGTCACCGGCAATTTCCATCCCGGTCTCTACGGTCAGCCGGGAGCACATCTCGAGTTTTTCTGGAGTCTGCTCGGCATGTATCTGGTCGGCTGGTTGTCGGTGCTGATCGGTGGTTGCCCCTTCCGTCAACTGATCAAGGCCGGAGAGGGTGATGCCGACGCCGGCCTGGTGGTGGTCGGCATGTTGCTCGGCAGTGCCCTGGTTCAGGCCTGGGGGCTGGCCGCCACGGCCGCCGGCGTGCCGCTCTATGGCAAGGTGGCCGTGTTGGCAGGACTGGCTTTTGTATCCTTCAACGCACTTTCCGGCCGGCGGGTCGAAGCCTGACCGGCGATCATGGGGATCCGGAAACAATGACACGCTGTCCACAGCGCAGAAAAGACATCGTCTGGCGCCATGAGGCCAGGCGCGAACAGGAGTTGCTCGCCGCCATGGAACGCGGTGAGGATGTCGCGGAGCAAGGCACGGTCATTCTGGTCGTCGACGGCACCATGCACCAGCTCAATCTGCTCGGTGGTGAAATCTGGCGCCGTTGTGATGGCGAACACAGCGTTGGCGCGATCGTCGACGCGCTGGCGGCCGAATACGAGGTCGGGCGTGACGAACTGGCGGCCGACGTCGGGGCCTTTCTCGCCGACCTGGAACGAAGGGGCTGGATTCACTATGAATGATGTTGGCCGGGAGCTGCTGAGCGCCCCCCTTACTTTCAACTGGACCCTGTCGTACCGCTGCAACTTCAGTTGCAGTCACTGTTACAGCCGGGAAGAGCAGGCCGAGGAGCTGCCAACCGCTGATCTGCTTGCCATCGTCGACATCCTGGCCGAAAAAAAGGTGCCGTTCATCAATTTCGGCGGTGGTGAGCCGCTGATCCGGGACGATCTGTTCGCCATCGCCGAGCATGCCGCGGCCAGGGGGCTCAACGTCTCGATGAACTCCAACGGCTGGCTGGTCGACCGGGAGGCGGCCGAGCGTCTTCGGGAGAGCGGCTTTTGCAGCGTCGGCATCAGCATCGACAGTGCCGAGGCCGCCCTGCACGACGATTTTCGCTGTATGCCCGGTTCCTGGCGGCGGGCGGTGGCGGCTCTCGATCATCTGCGGGCTGCCGGTCTGCGCACCACCATGAGTGCGGTCGTCTCGCGCATCAACCACCGTCATTTCCGTGACCTGCTGCAGCTGGCCCGTGACCACGGCGTCCATACGGTTTATCTGCACAATTTCAAGTGCAGTGGCCGGGGCTTCAAAAACCGCGAGGAACTCGACCTGACACCCGAAGAGTGGAAATCCTTCTACGTCGAGGCGCTGGCGGTGAAGAACGAGGCCGACGATCTGACCATCTCTTTCGATGATCCGGTGATCGCCTCGCTGCCCGGTTACGAGGCGGACCCGCTGGTCAGGGGGAGCAGTTGCGGCAAGCTTTCGCTGCACCTGCGGCCGAACGGCGACATCACACCCTGCGGTTTCATCCCGCTGGTGGTGGGGAACATCCTGAAGGACGATTTCGACGACATCTGGTACGATTCTCCCGTGCTTCGGAAGATGCGGCACAAGCAGGCGACCGGCAAGTGCGCCGGCTGTTCGGCCTACGAGGATTGCCTCGGCGGCTGTACCGCCCGCGCCTTTGCCATGACCGGCGATTTTTCGCAGCCGGATCCTCACTGCTGGAAATAGACCATGCCTCTCGATCCGCTCGACGCCCCCCTGCGCCTGACCTGGACCATGCGCCAAGACCGGCTTGCCGCACCGGAACTGCTGCGGCTGGCCGACAGGCTGGCTGCCGCCGGGCTTTTTTTCGTCACTCTGCGCGGGGATTTCGTTCGTTTTCCCCGTTTGCCGGAGCTGGTGGCGATCCTGTGCGGCGCCGGCGTCCGGGTCACCGTACAGGCCGACATCCGGCTGCCGGAGCTGCCGGCGACGGATGATGATGTCGTCTGGCAGTTCGATCTGACGGCGGCGTTGCTTGCCGGGACCGGCTTTCCGGAGCTCGGTGCTCTGATCCGGCGGCGAACGCTGGATCCCGAAACCCTGCAACTGGCTCTCGTTCCCCTGCGTCCGCTGCTGCCCCGGCTGCCGGAGCTGCTGGCCCTGGCCGCAAGGGAAGGGGTCGGCACTCTGACATTGCCCAACGTGCCGCTGGTCGATGACATCGGGGGGCTGACACCGCTGGTGCCCGACGCCCGGGATCTGGCCGCGTTCCGCCATGTTTTCGGAGGGGGGGCAGCCACCGGTTTCGGCGGTGAGCTGGTGGTGCACGACCTTTTTCTCTGGGAGATCCTCTGTCCCGGCCGCAATCGTGAGCACTATGCCGGCTGTCAGGCGGGCAACAGCCTGGCCCACCTCGATGCGGCGGGGCATCTTCATCCCTGTATCTCCTGGCCCCGCGATCTCGGCAGTCTGCTCGCGCACGACCTGCCTGACCTCTGGCAGACGGCGGCGCGGCACGAGGTTCTCGCCGCCATCGGCGGGCTGCCGGTGGACTGTCGCACCTGTGCCATACGCGACTGCTGTCATGGTGGTTGCCGCGGGCTGGCCTCGTCTCTGCGGCCGGCGAACGCCGCCGGGCGCGACCTGCTCTGTGCCCGGCCGCGATGATGAACGTTGCGGCCGCCGGCGCGCATTTTTCCGGTGGCAAATGCATTCCAATCCAGTATCCTGAATCGGCGGATTTGTACTGGATGAAGAGGGGAAGTGCCCGGCCTGAATGTGGGTTCCAAAAATCGTAAGGCGCACCCCTGGGTTCGCCGATGATTTTTGGAAGCACAGGCAGGTCAATTGAGCTGCGCTATTCGCTGGTGACAAGCCCACTGATTCAGGAGTATGATAGCGGCAAATGGCGATCTACCTCGATAACGCGGCGACATCATTTCCAAAACCGGATGCGGTCTGCGAGGCCGTTGCCTGGGCGCTGAAGAACGTCGGTGGCAACCCCGGACGTGGCGGCCATGGTTTCTCCCTGGCGGCCGGCCGGGTGCTGCTCGAAGCCCGCGAGGCCGTGGCGCGTTTTTTCGGTATCGCCGATTCGGCACGGATCGCGTTGCTGTCGAGTGCCACCGAGGCGATCAACCTGGCGCTGTTCGGCTGGCTGCGTCCCGGCGACCGGGTGCTGACCACCCGTATGGAGCACAATGCCGTCAGCCGGCCGCTGAACGCCCTGGCCGGTCGCGGGGTGCAGGTCGTCCGGCTGCCCTGTGATGCGGCGGGCCGCCTGCTGCTCGATGATCTGCATCGGGAGGCGGCTGCCGGAGCCCGGCTGATGGTGCTCTGCCACTGCTCGAACGTCACCGGCACCCTGCAGCCGCTGGAAGAGATCGCCGGGATCTGTCGTCGGCACCGGATTCCGCTGTTGGTCGATGCGGCGCAGAGTGCCGGACATTTTCCCCTCGACGTCGGCCGGCTCGACATCGACATGCTGGCGGCTCCCGGCCACAAGGGGCTGCTCGGGCCGGCGGGGACCGGCTTTCTCTATCTGCGACCGGAGATCGAGCTGCAGCCGCTGCTCTACGGCGGCACCGGCGTCAATTCGACCGCCGCCTGGATGCCGGAGCAGATGCCGGAGCGGTTCGAAGCCGGTACCCGCAACGTGCCGGGGCTGGCCGGGCTGACCGCCGGCATCCGCTATCTGGAGTCGACCGGTACCAGACTGATCGAGGCCCGACTGTCGGCCCTGACCGGGCGACTGCTCGAAGGGCTTGCCGGTATCGACGGGGTAAAGCTCTTCGGTCCCGGCCCCGAAGAGAAGAGAGGGAGCGTCGTCTCTTTCGTCATCGTGGGCCGCGACCCGGCCGAGTGCGCTTTCCGTCTCGACCGGGAATTCGCCATCTGCTGCCGGGCCGGCCTGCATTGCGCCCCGGATGCCCATCGCACGATCGGCAGCTATCCCGAGGGGACGGTCAGACTGAGTCCCGGGCCCCTGACCACTGAGGACGACATCGGGCAGGCGCTGGAGGCCATCAGGGTTCTGGCGCGTTCCCGGTGATTTTACAGAGGAGTTGGATCATGCGAACGCTGCGGACAATCTTTCTGGCCCTGCTGCTGGCGGCGACCCTGCTCACCGCCTGTTCGCTGCCGCCGGACAAACCGGTGACCCGGCAGGAGCTGATGGCCACCCGGATCTACAACTACTACATCATCGAGGAATCGCCGGAGATGATCCTCAACGCCCTGAACCGGGACGGTGAGGTGGTGATCGCCACCAAGCGCAACATTCCCGGCAAGAACTATCCCGTCCACCTCAAGCTGCTGGCCACATCGGAAGGAATCGAAGTCGTCGATTACGACCGCTGAAAGGGTGAACCCGCCGGATGAAAAAAGTTTTCATACTCGATACCAACGTGCTGTTGCACGATCCGCAGGCGATCTTCAAGTTTCAGGACAACGATGTCGCCATTCCGATCACCGTCATCGAGGAGATCGACGGTTTCAAGAAAAGCCTGAGCGAGACGGGTCGCAATGCCCGCCAGGTTTCGCGGCTGCTCGACAGTCTGCGTCACAAGCACAGTTTGACCCAGGGAGTGCCGCTCGAGTCGGGCGGCATGCTGTCGGTCCATCTCTACACCGGGGACATCATGCGTCGCCTGCCGCCGGAGTTGCGCACTGAGCGGGGCGACAACCGGATTCTGGCGGTGGCCCTTAAATTGCGCGATGAGCGGTCGGAACCGGTCATTTTCGTCACCAAGGACACCAATCTGCGCATCAAGGCCGATGCTTTGGGGCTGCGGGCCGAGGACTACGAGTCGGACAAGGTCGCCATCGACGAACTCTATCCCGGTGCAACCGTGGTTCAGGTGAGCAAGGAAGAGGTCGACCGCTTCTACAACGAGGGGCACCTCGATCTGGAGGGCGATTTCTTTCCCAACCAGTGCCTGACCCTGGTGGACGAGAGCAACCCCTCCCATACGGCCATCGGGCGCTTTCAGGCACCGCTCAACCGGGTGCTGCCGCTGATTCCGGTGCCCAAGGAGGGCCTCTGGGGCATTCACCCGCGCAACCGGGAACAGCAGTTTGCCTTCGATCTGCTGCTCAACGATGACATCCAGCTCGTGACCCTGGTCGGTATGGCCGGCACCGGCAAGACCCTGCTCGCCCTGGCCGCCGGTCTCTACATGACCGCCGACGAGAACAGCTACAGCCGGCTGCTGGTTTCCCGGCCGGTTTTTCCCCTGGGACGGGACCTCGGATTTCTGCCCGGTGACGTCGAGGAGAAACTCGCCCCCTGGATGCAGCCGATCTTCGACAATGTCGAGCTGCTGCTCGGTTCGGTCGACGAACAGGGCAAACGCAAGCGGGGCTATCGCGAGCTGGTCGACATGGGCCTGATGGAGATCGAGGCGCTGACCTACATCCGCGGCCGCTCCATTCCGCAGCAGTTCCTGATCGTCGACGAAGCGCAGAACCTGACGCCGCACGAGATCAAGACCATCATCACCCGGGCGGGCGATGGGACCAAGGTCGTGTTGACCGGTGATCCCTACCAGATCGACAATCCCTATGTCGATTCCTCGAGCAACGGGCTGACCTATGTGGTCGAAAAGTTCAAGGAACAGGATATTGCCGGCCACATCACCCTGAAGAAGGGGGAGCGATCCTGTCTGGCCGAGCTGGCGGCGAATCTGCTGTAATGGAAAGGTGGGGAGCCGGGAGAGAGGCGGGGTGCGCGTTCCCGCCGGTTTCTTCCCGTTCCTGGCTCTAGACGTTCATTCTATGCTTCTGCTCTGTATTGAAACATCCTGCGACGAAACCGCCGCCGCCGTCGTTCGGGACGGCAGGACAGTGCTTTCCAGCGTCATCGCTTCGCAGGTCGACGTTCATGCCCTCTATGGCGGGGTGGTTCCCGAACTGGCGTCGCGCCATCATCTCGAGGCGGTGACACCGGTCATCGAACAGGCGCTCGGGGAAGCCGGCGTCACCATGGCCGATATCGAGGGGGTGGCGGTCACCCGTGGTCCCGGACTGGTCGGCGCTCTGCTGGTCGGTCTCTGCGCCGGCAAGGCCCTGGCCTGGGCCCGTGGCATCCCCGTTGTCGGCGTCCATCATATCGAAGGGCACATCCTGGCGCATCTGCTGGAGACGAATCTCGACTTTCCGTTCATCGCTCTGGCTGTTTCCGGTGGCCACACCCATCTCTACCGGGTCGACGGCATCGGCCGTTACCGGCTGTTGGGACAGACGCTTGACGATGCCGCCGGCGAAGCCTTCGACAAGGTGGCCAAACTGCTCGGTCTCGGCTATCCGGGCGGCGCAGTCATCGACCGGCTGGCCGCCGAGGGCAATCCCGCAGCCGTTGCCTTCCCGCGGCCGATGCTGCGGAAGAAGAACCTGCAGTTCTCTTTCAGCGGCATCAAGACCGCGGTGATGAACCATGTGCGCGGCCGTGATGAGCTGGATCCGGACTCGGTCCGTGACATCGCCGCCAGTTTTCAGGCCGCGGTGACCGAGGTGCTGGTGCACAAGACCCTGCTCGCCGCCGGCCGGGAGGCCATCGACAGGATCGTGGTGGCCGGCGGTGTGGCCTGCAACAGCGGTCTGCGTCGCCGCTTTGCCGATCAGGCCGGCGCCAGGGGGCTTGAGGTCGTCTTCCCCTCGCCGCGTCTGTGCGGCGACAATGCGGCCATGCTCGGTGTGGCCGGAGACTACTATCTCGGCAACGGACATGTTTCGGGGCTCGACTGCAATGCGCTGCCCGTCTGGCCGTTGGAACAGGCAAGAGTGAAAGGCTGACCGGGGCATGTACCGACGTTGGGGTTTCGTCAGGCTGCTCAAGCTGCTCTTCATCCGGTTCGTCCGGCTCAGGGGGACGCCGCACGAGGTGAGTCGCGGCATCGCCCTCGGTATCGCCATCGGCCTGACCCCGACCTTCGGTTTTCAGATGCTGCTGGGAGCTCTGGCGGCCTGGCTGCTGCGTGAAAGCAAGGTGGCGGCCATCCTCGGCGTCTGGATCACCAATCCGGTGACGGCACCGTTCATCTATGCCCTCGAATACGAAACCGGCCGTACCATGCTGCAGATGGAATATGCCCATCTGCCGAGCGAGTTCACCTTCGAAGCCTTGAGCCGTCTCGGTTGGGATGTCCTTGTGCCACTCTGCCTCGGCAGCCTGGTCTGGGCCGTGATCGGCTGGATTTTCGCCTACTATCTCTGTCTGCAGTTGGCGCCGCTGGCGCGCAGAATCCAGATCAGCCGCTGGCCACGTCCGAAAAGAAAGCCATGACCCAGCTTCGCCACCGCGCCCGCAAGCGTTTCGGGCAGAACTTTCTCCGCGACCGGACCATCGTCGCCCGTATCCTGCGGGTCGCCGAGCTGACCGGGAAGGAGCGGGTCGTCGAGATCGGTCCGGGCACCGGTGCCCTGACCGAGGGACTGCTGCAAAGGGCCGGTGAGGTCGTGGTGCTGGAACTCGACCGGGATCTGGCCGCCTACTGGCGACAGCGGGAACATCCCAGGTTGCGGGTCGTGGAAGGCGATGCATTGAAACTCGACTGGCCTGCCGTTTTCGGTCCGAAAACGGTCAAGATGGTGGCCAATCTGCCCTACAACATCTCGTCGCCGATCCTGTTCCGCATCATCGAGCATCGCCGGTTGTTCACGAGACTGGTGCTGATGTTCCAGAAAGAGGTGGGCGAGCGCCTGCTGGCGTCACCGGGCGGCCGTGATTACGGGATCCTTTCGGTGTTCGCCCAGCTCTGGTTCGACATCAGCAGGGTCTGCAACGTGCCGCCGCAGGCCTTTCGCCCGGCTCCCCGGGTCGATTCGCTGGTGTTGCTGTTCGAGCCGCTGGCCGCACCCCGGGTCGATGTCGGTTGGCCCGAGTTGTTCGAACGTCTGGTGCGGGGGGCGTTTCGCCAGCGCCGCAAGACCTTGCGCAACGCTTTGCAGGCGGCCGGCTTTGCCGCCGTCGATCTCGACCACGCTTTCGTGCAGGCCGGCATCGAACCGACGCGGCGGGGCGAGACCCTGACACTCGAAGATTTCGCCGGCCTGACCCGGGCCCTTGCCCGGCGGGAAAGACCCTGAACCGGAACCGGAAAGACCGCCTTCCGGCCGCAACCTGGCGGGTGCCGCCAGCCAAAGGAGAACCGAGCATCATGGACACGAAACAGCAGTGCGTCGCGCGGGTCAATGGCACCCCGATCAGCCGTTTCGATCTCGAAAACGCCATGCAGGGCTACGCCATGCAGGAGCATCGCAAGACCCTCGATCAACTCGATGCCGATCAGTTGCACGAAGCGGAGAGCTTTGCCCTGGAGAAGCTGATCGCCCGCGAGCTGATCTTTCAGCAGGCTCTGGCCGAGGGGTTCGTCGCCGACGAGGATGCCGTCGCCGAGGAACTGCGCAAGATCGTCGACAACTTCCCCAGCGAGGAGGAGTTTCATGCCACCCTGGCCAGAGCCGGCCTCAGCGCCGCCGACTACCGGCGGATGCTGCGTCAGGACGTTACCGTCAACCAGATGTCGGAAAGACACCTCGCCGATCTGGATGAGCCGTCCGAGGAGGCGATCGAGGATTTCTACCGGCAACATGCCGATCGTCTGGTGCGACGGGGGCGGGTGCGTGCCAGTCACCTGCTGGTCAGGGTGGATGGCGACAGCCGGCCGCAGGCTCTCGAGCGGATCCGTCACCTGCGTGCCGAGGCGACGGCCGACAATTTCGCCGAGCTGGCCCGCCGGCATTCGGACTGCCCCAGTGCTCCCGGCGGCGGCGACCTCGGCTACTTCCGCCGTGGCGACATGGTGAAGCCGTTCGAAGAGGTCGCTTTTTCCCTGCCGGTCGGCGCCATCAGCGAACCGGTGGAGACCCAGTTCGGATTCCATCTGATCCGGGTGATCGACCGGGAAGAGGACCGTCCCCTGACCCGGGAGGAGGCGCGACCGCAGATCATCGGTTTCATTCGCCAGCAGGCCGGGGCCGACAGGCTGAAGCAGTGGGTTGAAGAACTGCGGTCCCAGGCCGCAATCGAGATCATGGAGAACCGGAACGACTGAGCTGGAAACCCGGCCGCGACGGCCCATCAGCGGAGGCGCCATGAAGACCATCGTCGATCATCACGGAAATCGTCTGGCCAAGGAAAAGATCGAGGAGAAGATTGCGACCGCCCTGTTGCTGCTGACGCAGCGTAACCGCGAAAATGCCGACCAGATCAGAAAACTGGCGGAGATTCTGCGGGACCACACCCCACTGAGTTTCTTTGTTGCCCCCACCACCGACAGACTGGCCCACTGGGTGGACTGCTTCTTCCAGTTCTTGCGGCGGCGACAGGACGAGGTTGCCGTCGCTTTTCATCCACACCGTTCCGAGCGGCGTGGATTTTTGCTCACCAACTGCCGGGATGTTCCCTTTTTGCTGCATACCGTCCAGCTCTGTCTGTCCAGGCTGGGAGTCCGTTACCAGGTGGTCTGTCACCCCATCCTGAGTATCCAGCGGCAGCAGGGTGTGCTGAGCATGCTGGGGCGGGCCGACCGGGGTGAGCTCGAATCCTTTATCGTCATCGAGCTCGAGGATCTGCCCGAGGAGCGTCAGCAGGAGGTGGTCGGCGCCGTCCGCAAACAGCTGGAACTGGTTCTTTTGGTCGATGCCGACCGGGAGAGTCTGCAACAGCGGCTGCTCGAGGTGGCGGCCTGCGAGGGCAGCAACGGGACTTTCTGGAGCTGGCTCGCCGCCGGTGCCTTTCTGCCGCTTTCCTACAAGCAGTTGGAGCTGACCGGCGACGACGAAGAACGCTCATTGCGGGAGACGCCCGAGCGAAGCTGTGGTCTGCCCTGGGAAGTCGTCCAGTTCGATGTCGGCGAGAAGCGCCGGCTGGCCGAGTTGCCCGAGCGTTTCCGCACCCGTCTGCTGCGGCAGACACTGGAGGTGGTCGAGGAGAGTGAACGCCCCAGCCCGCTGTATCGTGACGAGAAGCTGGTTTATGTCGGTTTCCGCGAGTTGCAAAACGGCATGGAGCTGGAACATGCCTTCCTCGGCTTGTTCGCCCCCGAGGTCGCAGCCGAACCGGCGCTCAATGTCGCCCCCCTGAAAGCGCGGCTCGAAGCCGCTCTCGACCGGCTCTACATTCCTCGTGGCAGTCACGACCACCGCAAGATCGTCGAAATTTTCAACTCCTTTCCCAAGGTCGAGCTTTTCTTCATTTCTGATGACGACCTGACGCGGCTGGTCCACTCTTTCACCCAGCTCTACCGTCACGAGGGGGTCCGGGTGGTGCCGGCGCACAGCCTGGCCGTGCGCGGCCTGACCCTGCTGGTGATCATGCCGCGGACATTTTACGGGCCGCTGACCGGCCCCCGTCTCGAGGCCTTTTTGCGTCGCTTCTTCCGCACCGGCCAGATCGAGAGCCGCATCATCCATCTGTCGAAATCCTACCTGAGCCTGCACGTCGGGGTGCAGACCGGTGCTTTCGATATCCGCTTCGACGCGGAGAAACTGGAACGGGGGCTGACCCGTATCTGCCGCCCCTGGGAACTGACGCTGCGGCGGATTCTCGAACGGCACGAGACGGCCGATCAGGCCGAATTTCTCTGGCACAGATACCGGAAGAGCTTCACCACGGAGTACAAGCACCTCTTTCATCCCCGGTTCGCGGTGCGCGATATCCGAGCCATGGAACGCCTGCTGGCAAACGGCCGGGATGCCTTTGAAATCTGGGGTCCGGTCAGCGGCCGGGAAGAGATTTACCGGCTGCAGTTCTACAGTCGGCAGCGCAGCTATCTCAACGAGCTGATGCCCTTTCTCGAGAATCTCGGACTCAATGTGATCGACGAGGTCGATTTCTGTTTCGCCATCGACCAGGTCGAGGTCCATCTCAAGAGCTTCGCCATCCGGGGCGGCGAGGGCAGCCTGCCTCTGTCGTCGCTGCGGCACAAGCTGGTCGCCGCTCTCGATGCCCTGCGCCGTGGTGAGGTGGAGAACGACTATCTCAACCGGCTGCTGGTCCTGACCGGACTCGACTGGCGGGAGATCGATGTCTTTCGTGCCTACCGCAACTATTATTTTCAGCTCGGTTCCCGCTATACCAAGCGCCGGGTGGCTTTCGCCCTGATCAACAACCCGCGGGTGGCACAGTTGCTCTACCGTTACTTCGAGTCCCGGTTCCGGCCCGATCCTCGGTGGGAAAACCCGGCCGAGCGCGAGGAGAAGGTGCTGTCGCCGCTGCGGCTGGAGCTGGTCGAGGCGCTGCAGGCAGTGCGTGACCCGAACGAGGACGAGATCCTTCGCCTGCTGTTCAACCTGATCGACTCGACCATCCGAACCAATTTCTTCGTCCGCCGCGATGCCGACGACTATTTCATCGCCTTCAAGATCAGTGCCCTGGGGATCATCGACATGCCGGCACCGCGGCCCCTGTACGAAACCTATGTCCACAACGCCCGCATGGAGGGCATCCATCTGCGGGGCGGCAAGGTGGCGCGCGGCGGCATCCGCTGGTCGGACCGACCGGACGATTTCCGCACCGAGATTCTCGACCTGATGAAGACCCAGATGACCAAGAACGCCCTCATTGTGCCGGTCGGCTCGAAGGGCGGTTTCATCGTCAAGACACCCTTCAGCAGTCGCGAAGAGGGCCTCGAGCTGTCGAAACGGGCCTACCAGACCCTGATGCGCGGCCTGCTCGATCTGAGCGACAACCGCATCGACGGCCAGATCCGGCGGCCGGAGGGCATCGTCGCCTACGACGGCGAGGATCCCTACCTGGTGGTCGCCGCCGACAAGGGAACGGCCCACCTGCCGGATACCGCCAACGCCATCAGTGCCGAGTACGGATTCTGGCTCGGCGACGCCTTCGCCAGCGGCGGTTCCAAGGGGTACGATCACAAGAAGCTCGGCATCACCGCCCGCGGGGCCTGGGAGAGTGTCAAGCGCCACTTCCTCGAGCTGGGTATCGACGTGCAGTCCGAGCCGGTGACCGTGGTCGGCATCGGCGACATGAGCGGCGACGTCTTCGGTAACGGCATGCTCCTCTCCCGCAAGATCAAGCTGCTGGCTGCCTTCAACCACATGCATATTTTTCTCGATCCCGACCCGGATCCCGAGACGAGCTGGCAGGAGCGCAAGCGGCTGTTCGACATGCCGCGCTCGAGCTGGGAGGACTACGATCCGAAGCTGATTTCCCCCGGCGGCGGAGTTTTCCGGCGGGACGCCAAGGACATCCCCCTGTCGCCGCAGGTGCGCCGGTGGCTGGGAGTGCGGCACGAGTCGATCGACCCCAACGGCCTGATCCGGCTGCTGCTGTCCGCCGAGGTCGACCTGCTGTGGAACGGCGGCATCGGCACCTACGTCAAGGCCAGCTTCGAGAAGCATGTCGACGCCGGGGACCGGGCCAACGATCCGGTCCGCATCGACGCCACCGAGCTGCGTGCCCGGGTGGTGGGCGAGGGTGGCAATCTCGGCATGACCCAGTTTGCCCGTATCGAGTACGCCCTGCACGGCGGGCGGCTGAACACCGATGCCATCGACAACAGCGGCGGCGTCGACTGTTCGGACCACGAGGTCAACCTGAAGATCTTCCTGCATCACCTGATGGCCGAAGGGGAGGTGAAGGACTTTGCCGACCGCGACCGGCTGCTGGCGGAGGTGACCGACGAGGTCTGTCGGCTGGTGCTGCACAACAACTACACCCAGAGCCTCTGTCTCAGCCTCGACATGGAGCGTTGTCTCGAGGATGTCGGTCCCTTCCTCGATCTGTGTGACCGGCTGGTCGATGTCGGATTGCTGGACAGGGAAGGGGAGAACCTCCCCTCGGCCAAGGCGGTGCATGCCCGGGCATCGCGCTGTTTTGTCCGTCCCGAACTCTCCAAGCTGCTCGCCTACGCCAAGATGCAGCTCTACCAGAGCCTGCTGGAGAGCGACCTGGTGCAGACCGATCTCGCCTTCGAGGATCTGGCCGGCTATTTTCCCCGGCAGGTGCGCGAGCGGTTCGGCCGCAAGCTGGCGGAGCACCCTCTGGCCCGGGAGATCGTCGCCACGGTGATGACCAACCGGATCGTCGATCAGGCCGGCTGTGCCTTCTGTGACCGCCTGGCGCGGGCGACGGGTTCGTCCCTGACGGCGGTGGCCGGCGCCTACCTGTTCGCCGATCGGCTCTTCGATGCGGCGTCCCTGCGGCAACATGTCTACCAGCAGGACAACCGGATGCCGGCCGGGCAGCAGCATCGGCTGCTGCGCCTGATCGAAGATGCCCTGGCCCGGTTCTGCCAGCGGGCGCTGGTCTCGGGGTTTGCCCTGCCGTATCGCAGGAAACAGGTTCGGGAGCTGAAGAAGGAGTTCGATGGCTATCTGCAGCAACTTGGTGACCTTGCGCCACCCGAGACGGATCTGTTCGCCGGTCTGCCCGACGAGGTGGCGGCTGCTTTCGGCCGGCTGCTGCATGTCGACCATTTTCTGCCGGCAGTGGTGCTGGCCCGCGGTGTCGGCCGCCCGGTTGCCGATGTGCTGCCTGTCTACCGCCAGATCTATCGCCGCCTCGATCTCGATGCTCTCCTGTCGATGCTCGACCGGCTGACGGTCAGGGACCGCTGGGACCGCCTGGCCCGGGAGGCGCTGCGGGCACAGTTCGTGACCCTGGGCACCGAGCTGGCGGCCCGGGTCTTCACCGAGGCGGGCGGCGACATCGAGCGCTACCTGGCGCCGCGCCGGTCGTTGTTGCAGGTCTATCGCGGTCAGCGCAAGCGGCTGGGCGAATCGCTGCCGGACAACCTGCATCCGCTGCTGGTGCTCGCCGGCAGCCTCGGCCGGCTACTGCAGGGCTGAACCGGCCGCTGGCCGCATCGGAACGACGTGAAAGGACAGAAAACCCCATCATGCCAGAGAAGAGACAACTTGGACCCTGCGTGACGTTTTTTCCCCAGCCGACGACCCTGATCTCCTCGGTTGACGCGAATGGCCACGCCAACCTGATGACCGCCTCCTGGGCCGGCATCGTCAGCAAGACGCCACCGACCATGGCCATCTCTCTGAACCACGCGCGTCTGACCTACGAGCAGATTCGGCAGACCGGCTGTTTCGTCGTCAACATGGTGCCCGCCTCGCTGGCGGTGGAAGCCGATTTCTGCGGCATCCGTTCCGGCCGCGAGCGGGACAAGGTCGACCGCACCGGACTGACGCTGCAGCCGGCCGAACAGGTGGCGGCCCCCCTGGTCGCCGAGTGCCCCCTCAATGTCGAATGCCGTCTGACGCGCGAGATCGAGCTGGGTGACTACCGGCTGCTGCTCGGAGAAATCGTCCAGATCCATGCCGTCGACCAGGCCTTTGCCGGCGACGGCGCCATTTGTGCCGCCGCCTTCGATCCGCTGGTCTATCTCGGCGGCATCCGCCAGTACTGGTCACTCGGCCGGCATGTCGCCGACGCCTACCGGGACGGATTGCGGCTGGACGGGGAGGGCTGAGGCGGTCGCCGGAATTTGTGCTGGACCTGGCGCCGGCGCTGTGGTATACGCTAGAACGCTTTTTTAATGTCCGTTGTGGGTCACGGCCGCAACGGTCGGGCAACTCCGTGACGGGCCCGGAACGCGAACCGGAGCCGACCAGGTCGCGGGGTTGTTCTGTGTGAGGGGCATACCGCCTGGATCCTCGGACCGGGACGGAAGGCGATCGCCAGACCGTCCGCGCGCCGCGCCGCGTGGCCGAGCGACCTGCGTCTTCCGGCCTGTCCGAGGGGCGCAGTTTTCGTTTTCGGAGAGAGACGATGGCCAAGCAGAAAACCATTCTCGATTTGCAGCGCATGAAGGACGAGGGTGAAAAGATCACCGTCCTGACCGCCTACGACTACCCCTTCGCCCGGCTGATGGACGTCGAGGGCATCGACGTCATCCTGGTCGGCGATTCCGTCGGCTCGGTGGTGTCCGGCTACGACAACACCCTGCCGGTCACCATGGACGAGATGCTCTACCACACCCGTGCCGTGGTGCGAGGTGTGAGCCAGGCGCTGGTGGTGGCCGACATGCCCTTCCTGTCGTACCAGATCGACCTGGCCGAGGCCCGGCGCAACGCCGGCCGCCTGATCAAGGAAGGCGGCGCCCAGGCGGTCAAGCTGGAGGGGGGGACGAACATGGCCGACACCATCCGGGCCCTGGTCGACATCGACATCCCGGTGGTCGGTCACATCGGCCTGACGCCCCAGTCGGTGCACCGCATGGGTGGATACAAGGTGCAGGGGCGCCAGGAGGCCCAGGCCGAACAGTTGCTGGCCGACGCCCGTGCCGTGGAACAGGCCGGGGCCTGCGCCATCGTTCTCGAGGCCATTCCCGCCGCCCTGGCCAGCCGCATCACCGCCGAGCTGGCCATCCCCACCATCGGCATCGGTGCCGGTCCCGACTGCGACGGACAGGTGCTGGTGATTCATGATATCCTCGGCCTGTGCGAAAAATATTCGCCCAAGTTCGTCAAACGCTATGCCGATGCCGCCGGCCTGATTCGCGGTGGCATCCGCGACTACATCGACGAGGTGAAAAAAGGCGCCTTCCCGGGGCCCGAGCACAGCTTCAAGTAAGAGGGCCGAAGCCGTCAGGGGCTGCTCCCCGGCCGATTTCGGATTTCGCTTATGCACATCATCCGTTCCGTTCACCAGATGCAGCAGCGCGCCCTGCAGGCCCGCCGGGACGGGCAGCGTATCGCCTTCGTTCCGACCATGGGCTGGCTGCACGAGGGGCACCTGTCCCTGCTGCGGGAGGGCCGTCGGCGGGGTGACCTTCTGGTGCTTTCGATTTTCGTCAATCCGACCCAGTTCGGCCAGAACGAGGACTTCGACAGCTACCCGCGTGACCTCGAGCGGGATGCGGCCCTGGCCCGCGAGGTCGGTGTCGACCTGATTTTCACCCCCGAAGCGGCCGAGATGTATCCATCCGGCTACCGGACGTTCGTCGATGTCGAGGGACCGATGACGGAGGTCCTGTGCGGCGCCAGCCGTCCGGGCCATTTCCGGGGCGTGACCACCGTGGTCACCAAGCTGTTCACCATCGTCCAGCCGCACGTCGCCCTGTTCGGCGAAAAGGATTTCCAGCAGCTGGCCGTCATCCGGCGCATGACCGCCGATCTCAACCTGCCGGTGGAGATCGTCGGCATGCCGATCGTGCGCGAGGCGGACGGGCTGGCCATGAGCTCGCGCAATGTCTACCTCAGCGACGGGCAGCGCCGCCAGGCCCTGGTGCTCTACCGGGCGCTGTGCGAGGGCCGGCGGCTGGCCGCGGCGGGTGAGACGGACGCGGCTGGCATCATCGACCGCCTGCGGGCGATGATCGAGGCCGAGCCGGAAGCGCGGATCGACTACGTCGAGATCCGGCACCGGGACACGCTCGAACGGCAGCAGCGTGTCGATGCCGATTCCGTGCTGCTGCTGGCGGTTTTCATCGGCCAGACCAGGCTGATCGACAACGGTCACCTGCTGTCGCCGGAGTCAGCGGGCGGCAGGCGGTGACGGACGGAATTTCGCCATGACACCGAAAGAGGCCGCCAAGGCCAACCTGGAAAACCTCTACCGCATCTTCACCATTCCCGAAGCCCCCGATTCGACCCTGGGCGCCATCGACCAGGCGATTACCCGTGATGTCGCCGGGTTCCTCCAGGCGCATATCGTCGCCCTGGAGCGCAGCCTGGAGGATATCGAGAAGGATTTCGCCGACCCGGAGATCCCCGAAGAGCCGACCTACGTCTCCGACTACACCGAGTTCATCAAGGAGAAGCTGGTCGCCCATTCGGTGCACACGGCCGCTCCCGGTTTCGTCGGCCACATGACCTCGGCCCTGCCGTATTTCATGCTGCCGCTGTCGCGCATCATGACGGCGCTGAACCAGAACCTGGTCAAGGTCGAGACCTCGAAGGCCTTCACCCCGATGGAACGGCAGGTGCTGGCGATGCTGCACCGGCTGGTCTACAGCCGGGAGGATGCCTTCTACCGGCGCTGGATGCACGACAGCAGCCATGCTCTCGGCGCCTTCTGCTCCGGCGGCACCATCGCCAACATCACCGCCCTGTGGACGGCCCGCAACCTGCTCTGTGCTCCCGTCGGGGATTTTCGCGGCATCGCCCGCGAGGGCTATGCCCGGGCGCTGGAACATCTCGGCTGCCGGGGACTGGCGGTGCTGGTGTCCCGGCGTGGCCACTATTCGCTCGGCAAGGCGGTCGACCTGATCGGTCTGGGACGCGACAACCTGATCCGGGTGGAGACCGACGACGACAACCGGATCGATCCGAAGGCCCTGCAGCGCGAACTGGCGCGGCTGCGCGACGAGGGAATCCGCCCGCTGGCCATCGTCGGCATCGCCGGCACCACCGAGACCGGCAACGTCGATCCGCTCGAGACCCTGGCCGACATCGCGGCCGAGCATTGCTGCCATTTTCACGTCGATGCCGCCTGGGGCGGGCCGACGCTCTTTTCCGAACGGCATCGGCACCTGCTGCGCGGCATCGAACGGGCCGACTCGGTGACCCTCGACGCCCACAAGCAGCTCTACGTGCCGATGGGGGCGGGAATGGTGCTGTTTCGCGACCCGGCGGCGTTGCGGGCCATCGAGCATCACGCCGCCTACATCCTGCGGCAGGGCTCGAAGGACCTGGGCAGCCACACCCTGGAAGGCTCCCGGCCGGGAAAGGCGATGCTGGTGCACGCCGGCCTGTCGATCATGGGCCGCAAGGGGTATGAGCTGCTGATCGATCTCGGCATCGAGCGGGCCCGGCTGTTTGCCGACAAGGTCCGCCGGCATCCCGATTTCGAGCTGATGACCGAGCCGGAGCTGAACATCCTGACCTACCGCCTGGTACCCTCCTGGGCCCGGCAGGCCCTGGCCAGGGCCGGTGACGAGGCGCGTCTGCAGGCCAACGGCCTGCTCGACCAGGTGACCCGGCTGATCCAGAAGCACCAGCGGGAGGCCGGCAAGACCTTCGTCTCGCGGACCACCCTGCAGTCGGCCCGCTACCGGCGCCAGTCGCTGACCGTTTTCCGGGTGGTACTCGCCAATCCCCTGACCTCCGAGGAGATCATCGACGCCATTCTTCAGGAGCAGTGCCAGCTGGCCGGCCGGGAGGAGATTCGCCGGCTGCTCGATGCCCTGGCGCGGGTCCTCGAGGTCGAGCCCGGAACGCGTCCCTGAGGACGGAGCCGGCCCGTGGCACGCATTTACACCGCCCGCTATCTGCTGCCCGTCGCCACACCTCCCGTCGAGGGCGGGGCGCTTCTGGTCGTTGACGGGAGGATTGCCGCCGTCGGCACCCTGGACGAAATGCTGGCCCGGGCCGCCGGCGCGGAGGTGACCGATTTCGGCGACAGCGTGCTGCTGCCCCCCCTGGTCAATGCCCACACCCATCTCGAGCTGACCGACTTCCCCGCCTGGCTGGCGGCGGGGGAGGGCCATCTGCCCACCGGCGACTTCGTCGACTGGCTGTTGCGGGTCATCCTCGTCAAGCGTCGGCAGCCGGCCGAAGCTTTTCCGCCGTCGATTCGGCGGGGGCTGCGGCTCTGTCTCGAAGCCGGAACCGGTGCCATCGGCGATATCCTCTCGGTCCAGTCGGCGGTCACCGCCTTTCTTCGCACCCCCCTGATGGGGACGGTGTACGCCGAGCTGCTCGGTCCCGACCCGCAACTGTTCCGCCAGCAGCTCGAACGGGTGGCCCCCTTTCTCTCCCGGCGGCCGGCGGTCCACCTGCGGGCCGGTCTTTCGCCCCATTCGCCCTACACCCTGGGGAAACGCACCCTGGTGATGACGGCCGATGCCCTTGAGCTGCGCGGCTGCCCGGCCAGCATCCACGCGGCGGAGTCCGTGGCGGAGAGCCGGCTGGTGCGCAGCGGCGACGGTGCACTGGCCGAACGGATCTACCCTTTGGCCGGCTGGGAAAAATGGCTCGATGGCGGGAACGGACAGTCGGTGACGGCCTTTCTCGAATCGTGCGGCCTGCTGCGTCCGGGCCTGCTGCTGGTGCACGGGGTTCAGGTCGACGAGCAGGACGTGGAGTGCATCCGCCGGCACGGCTGCGGTGTCGTGCTCTGTCCCCGCTCGAACGAGCGGCTGGGCGTCGGCCGGGCACCGGCCGGTCTCTACCGGCGGGCGGGCGTACCCCTCGCCCTGGGGACCGACAGTCTCGCCTCCTGCGACAGCCTCTCCGTCTGGGACGAGCTGGCCGCCGCCGCCCGGGTCCATGGCAGCGAGCTCGAACCGGAGGTTCTGCTCCGTCTGGCCACCGCCGGCGGCGCCGGCCTGCTCGGTCTCGAGCGGGAGATGGGCACTCTCGAGGCGGGGCGGGGGGCCCACTTCCAGGTGGTGACACCGTCGGCGAAGATAGTGGACCCCGGGCAGCTCGTGCCGGCCCTGGTCGAAGACGGCGACCGGGTCAGGGTGCGTCAGCTCGTCCTGCACGGCCGGTCCTGGCTGCCGGCAGAGGGCGGGAACTGATTTTTCGGTCGAACAAATTGGTCTTTTTGCGCCACGGCGCCGCTCTTTCGGCTATAACCTGAACCCGTGGGTTTGTGCCGGATGAAGCGTGCAGGTACCTGGCCTGAATGTGGTTTTCAAAAATCTGAGGCGCACCCTTAGGTTCGCCGGTGATTTTTGGGAAGCACAGGCAGGTCAATGGCTTGCGCTATTCGCCTTGCGCTATTCGCCGGTGACAAGCTCACGGATTCAGGTATAATACCGTCCGCCCCGATGGTCGGGACAGGGAGGAACGGTACGGATGATCCAGGAAACGGGCATCGTCATCGAGAAGCGGCCGGATGGCATCGTTCTCGTGCGCTGCGTCAAAAGCAGTGCCTGCCAGCACTGTGAGGCCAGGGCCGCCTGCCACGCCGGCCATGGTCAGGCCGAGCGGCTGGTCGAGGCGCGCGACCTGATCGGGGCCGACATCGGCGAGCGGGTGCGGGTGATCATCAGCAGTGAGGCGTTTCTGCGGTCGTCCTTTCTGATCTACATCGTGCCGTTGCTGGCGCTGCTCTTCTGTGCCATCGTCGGCAACAGCCTGGGGCCGCGTCTCTTTCCCGGTGTCGACGTCGAGCTGGTAACGGCGGTTTCCGGCATCGGCGGAATGCTGCTGGCCTTCGCCGGCATCCGGCTGCGCAGCCGCCGGATGAAACGTGAATCCTATCTGCCACGGGTCGTCGGGCGCATCGGCGACGACGGGGGGTTGACCGGAAAGAGCTAGGGATGGGTATCAAGGTCGTCGCCAACAACAAGAAGGCCTACCACGACTATTTCATCGACGAAACGGTCGAGGCCGGCATGGTGCTGCAGGGAACCGAGGTCAAGTCACTGCGGGCGGCGGCCTGCAACCTGCGGGACAGCTACTGCCGCATCCGCAACGGCGAGGTTTTCGTCGAGAACATGCACATCAGCCCCTACGATTTCGGCAACCGGGAGAATCACGAGCCCCTGCGTTCGCGCAAGCTGCTGTTGCATGCCGAGGAGATCCGCAAACTGGCCAAGAAGGTCGACGAGAAGGGTTATGCCCTGATTCCGACCCGGGTCTATTTCCGGAACGGCCGGGCCAAGCTGGAGATCGGTGTCGCCCGGGGCAAGAAGCTCTACGACAAGCGCGAGACCCTGAAGCGCAAGCAGGATGCGCGGGAAATGGAAAGGGCGATACGCCGCAAGGGGTACTGAAAAAGGGGCTCGCATAGTAAAAAGCTTTGTGGCATAATGGGATAGCTGAAAAATCGTGAAGGATTTTCACGGTACGGCTTCGGCTTTCCGGAGGCCTGACACCAGACCGAATGGGGGTGACATGGTTTCGACGGGGATCGGAAGCTAAGGTTGCATGCCGGAGTGGGCTGGCTCCGTAAAAAAGCCCAAACCAAACAAACGCCGACAACGACGTTCGTTACGCACTGGCTGCCTGATTTGCGCAGCCACGTCTCCTGACCTATCGCCCGTGTAGGGCTGGAGACGTCAAATCAGCGGGCTAGCTGACGCGGATGCCTGTGCCGCTTCAGTGAAACCCTTACAGGCTACCCCGAAGGGAATCCTGTTCGTGGGAGTCCCGAGGGTGAAGACAAAACACGAACTAAGCATGTAGACGCCTTAAGTGGAAGGTTTCCGGACGCGGGTTCGATTCCCGCCACCTCCACCAG
>CAYTVY010000010.1:0-32896 GCA_964441925.1 uncultured Geothermobacter sp. | reverse complement strand
GGTGCGGCGGCGTTTCGGTTTTTCCTCCGCCGGCGCCTCAGTGGTGGTTTCGGCCGTTTCGGCGGGGGCCTGACTCTCCGGCGGTGCGGTTTCCTTTGCAGCCTGTTCCGTGGTCGGGGCGGTGGTTTCGGCCGTGTCACCACCGGACGTTTTGTCGGCCGATCTGCGGCGGCGCCGCCGCCGGCTTCGTTTTTCTTGGGGCCGCTCGTTGTCCTGCCCGCTGGTGCTGTCGTTGCGACCGTCCTGGTTCTGTGGGTGTGGCCGGGTTTCTTCACCGGTTTCGGGCGGATGTTGCCGTTCCGGCGCCCGGCCTTCGGCCAGAGCGGTGGCGGCGGTAACCGGCTCGGTGTCTTTTTTGTCGCTGGTCTGCTTTTCTCTTTTCTGCAGGTCGAGAACGACTTCTTCCGCCTTCAGGTCGACCGCCGAGTGGATGACGATGCTCGCCTGGTAGCGCCGCTCCATGTCGAGCAGCTCTTCCCGGCGGCTGTTGTGCAGGTAGTCGGCGACCTCGAGCGGGGCCCGGACGTCGACGCGGGCGATCTGTTTCTTGGCGATGGCGGCGTGGATCTTGCGCATCACGGCCACCGCCTGGGCCTCGGTGCTCTTGACCTTGCCCCGGCCGTTGCAGTGAGGACAGGTGTGCCAGGCGCCGGCGGCCAGGGCCGCTTTGATGCGCTGCCGGCTCATCTCGAGCAGGCCGAACTGGCTGATCCGGCCGACGGTGACCCGGGCCTTGTCGCCGGCCAGGGCCGCCTTCAGGGTTTTTTCGACCTCGCGGATGTGTTTGCGGTCGCGCATGTCGATGAAATCGATGACGATCAGGCCGCCCAGATCGCGCAGCCGCAGCTGACGTGCCACCTCGGCGGCCGCCTCGAGGTTGGTCTTGTAGGCCGTGGCCTCGATGCCGTGCTCGCCGGCCATCTTGCCCGAGTTGACGTCGATGGCGACCAGGGCCTCGGTCGGATCGATGACGATGGAGCCGCCGGAGGGCAGGTTGACCTGGCTCTGGGTGATGGTCTCGATCTGCTCCTCGATCTGGTATTTGGCGAAAATGGGGCGCTGCTCCTGGTGCAGCTTGACCAGGTGGACGAATTCGGGCATCACCTGGGAGAAGAACTCCCGCGCCTGCCGGTAGACCTGGGGATCATCGATCAGAACCTCGTCCATGTCGGGCATGAAGTAGTCCCGGATGGAGCGGATGACCAGGTTCGACTCCTGGTAGACCAGGGCCGGTGCCTGGCTGCGGTCGGCGTGGTGACGGATATTGCGATAGAGCCGCAGCAGGTAGTCGAGGTCGCGCTGCAGTTCCTCGGTGCTGCGGCCGATGGCGGCGGTACGGACGATAATGCCCATCTCTTCCGGTACCTGCAGAGCCTCGACCGCCTGACGCAGAGCCTTGCGCTCTTCACCGTCGGGAATCTTGCGGGAGATGCCCCGGGCCGTGTCGCCGGGCATCAGCACCATGTAGCGGCCGGGCAGGGAAAGGTAGGTGGTCAGGGCGGCTCCTTTGTTGCCGCGCTCTTCCTTGACGATCTGCACCAGCAGTTCCTGGCCGCGGCGCAGGATGTCGTTGATGCGCGGCCGGGAGCGCTCGCCTTCGTCCTTTCCGGGATAGAGCGCCGGGTGAATCTCGCCCAGCTGCAGAAAGCCGAGCCGTTCGGCGCCGTAGTCGACAAAGGCGGCCTGCAGTCCGGATTCGACCCGGACCACGGTCGCCTTGTAGATGTTGCCCTTGGTCTGTTCCTGGCCGGCGATCTCGATGTCCAGTTCGGACAGGATGCCGTCCTCGATAATCGCCACCCGGTTCTCTTCGGGATGGGTGGCGTTCACCAGCATTTTCCTGATCATGTGAAATCCTTCCGGCCGCCCCGCGGGACGGCCGCCAATTCGTTTTCGGGGTCATGACGCCCCCCGACGGCGCCGGCCGCTCGGCCGGATGGACACCCCCCGTGTCCCTGGTACGCGGCCCCGCAGGGCACGCATTCGCCTAACTATACCAGAGAATTGGGTTTTCGGGGGGAGAAAAAGGTGTCTTGCCGCTGTCCTGCGGTTTCATGCGCCCGGTGGCTGTGCTATATAAGGAGCCATGCTTCATCTGAACGATCTGCGCAAGGAATTCGCCGACCGGGTGCTCTTCTCAGGAGTGAACCTGCACATTCGCCCCGGTGACCGGATCGGGCTGTGCGGCGACAACGGCAGTGGCAAGACGACCCTGCTGAAGATTCTCGCCGGCCGGGTCGAGCCCGACGGCGGCCGGGTCAGCTGTGCCCGGGGCACTACCTTCGGCTACCTGCCGCAGGACGGGTTGACCCATGCCGGTCGCAGCCTGTTCGAGGAGGTCCGTTCCGGCCTCGATGAACTGGTGGCCATCGAAAAGGAACTGTCCGAGCTGCAGCGGCGGCTCGAAACGGCGGCGGATGACGCGTTGCTGCAGCGCTACGCCGAGCTGGAAGAAACCTTCTCCCGGCGCGGCGGCTACGCCATGGAGGCCGAGGTCGGCCGGGTGCTGCGCGGGCTCGGTTTTGCCGAGGCCGACTGGCAGCGTCCCTGCGAAACCTTTTCCGGTGGCTGGCAGATGCGCATCGCCCTGGCGCGGCTGCTGCTGCGCCGGCCCAACCTGCTGCTGCTCGACGAGCCGACCAACCATCTCGACCTGCCGGCCCGCGACTGGCTGGAAGACTACCTGCGGGACTATCCGCACGCCGTGGTGCTGGTGTCGCACGACCGCTTCTTTCTCGACCAGGTGGTCGGGCGCATCGTCGAGCTGTGGAACGGCGGGCTGAGTGAATATCCCGGCAACTATTCGGCCTATCTGCGGCTGCGCGAGGAGCGCATCCAGGCCCTGCGGGAGGCCAAGCGCCGGCAGGACGAGGAGATCGCCCGCATCGAGGCGTTCATCAACCGGTTTCGCTACCAGGCCAACAAGGCCTCCCTGGTGCAGAGCCGCATCCGCCAGCTGGAGAAGATGGAGCGCATCGTGCTGCCGCCGCAGCGCAAGCGCATCGCCTTTCGCTTCCCCGAGCCGCCGAAGAGCGGTCGGGAGGTGCTGGTTCTCGAGGGGGCAAGCCAGGTCTATGGTGATCTGCGGGTGCTCGACGGCATCGAACTGCGGGTGGAGCGGGGCGAGCGTATCGCCCTGGTCGGGCCCAACGGGGCAGGCAAGTCGACCCTGATGCGGCTGCTGGCCGGGGTCGAGGCGCCTGCCGCCGGCCGTCGCGTCGAGGGGCACAACCTGGTGCCGGCCTATTTCGCCCAGGACCAGGCGAAGGTGCTCGATCCGGACAAGACGGTGCTGCAGCAGATGACCGAGGCGGCTCCCTTCGCGATGGTGCCGCGGGTGCGTGACATCCTCGGCAGTTTCCTGTTCAGTGGTGACGATGTCGACAAGCCGGTACGGGTGCTCTCCGGCGGCGAGCGCAACCGCCTGGCGCTGGCCATCCTCCTGTTGCGCCCGGCCAACCTGCTGCTGCTCGACGAGCCGACCAACCACCTCGACCTGGCGTCCAAGGAGGTGTTGCTCGAGGCGCTCCGGGGCTACCGGGGGACCATGGTTTTCGTCAGCCACGACCGCTATTTCGTCGATGCCCTGGCTTCCCGGGTGGTGGTGGTGGGTGGCGGGCGCATCGAGTCCTGGCCCGGTAACTATTCCGATTTTCTTGCCGCCAAGGCAGCCCGGGGGGAGACCGGACACAGCGAGCTGCGGGTGGAACAGAAAACGGCTGTTTCCGCCGATCGCAAGGACCGGGAGGCGGTGCGCCGGGAGCACGCCCGGCGCAAGGCGGCCCAGCGGGCCGAGCGGCGCCGGCAGCGGGAGCTCGGACAGGTCGAGGCGGAGATCGAGGGCCGGGAAGGTGAGCTGGCCGCCCTGGAGTCGGAGATGGCGCGGCCGGAGAGTTACCAGGATCCGCAGCTCTGGAAGGAGCTGAGCGCCCGGCACGAAGAGCTGAAGGAGGCCATCGACCGGCTCTACCGGCGCTGGGAAGAACTGCAGCTCGAGGTTTCGGCCTGAACCGCAAGAAGGAGGTGCAGATGACCGACGGCCCCCTGTACGTCGTCACCGTCGCCAGCGAAAAGGGCGGGGTGGGCAAGACCACCATCGCCACCAACCTGGCGGTCTATCTCAAGGCTCTGGCGGAGGAGCTGCCGGTGACCGTCGCCTCCTTCGACAACCATTTCTCCGTCGACAACATGTTCGCCATCGGCGCCGGCGGGGCCCCGACGGTGGCCGGGCTTTTCCGGCAGCCGCCGCCGGCCGGAATGGTGCGCCTCGGCGAATATGGTGTGCAGTTCATCGGTTCGGAACGGCGGCTCGAGCCGCCGGCCGGTGCCGCGCCCGACCTGCTGCGCCGCCGGCTGGCCGATCTCGGCCTGACCGGAGTGCTGATCCTCGACACCCGGCCGATTCTCGACTTTTTCACCCGTGCTGCCCTCGAGGCCGCCGATCTGGTGCTGGTGCCGGTCAAGGACCGGGCCTCGGTGGTCAACGCCGCCTCGATTCTGGCGGCGGCGGAAGGTGATGGTCGGGATCAGGAGCGGGTCTGGCTGGTGCCGAGCCTGATCGACGGTCGCCTGCGGCTGGCCAACGGCGTCGGCATGCGGGACTATCTGAGTTTCATCGCCCGGGAGCGGGGATTCCGGCTGGCGCCGGCCGCGGTTGCGAAGAGCCCCAAGGTGGAAAGCCTGGCTTCCGGTTTCGGCAGCCGCATTCACCCGGTACTGACCCGAGCCCGGTCGACGGCGGTTCACCGGCAGCTGCGCGAGCTGGCATCCTTCGTTCTGGAGCGGCGGCGGCAGGCGTTGACGACGGGCGGATTACGTTGCAGTGCGATGCGGCATCCGGACGTGCCGCCTGGAAGGCGCCGCCGGCTGCTGGACAGGTGCCCGGTCTGTGACCGCCCCGCAGACGGTACATCCGGGCGGTTTGTCCAGGACCGGCGCAGTCGCCGGCGGGCGGTGGTCCACAGTCACTGTTTCGAGGAGCTGCTGGCTGCCACCGACATCGGTGGCATGATCGCCGGCTGTCGCGGCATGCTGTCCCTGGTGCTGTCCGGAGGTGGACTGAGTGGCGCCGAACCACAGGTCTGGCTCGGTTTCTACGATGAACGGTGCCGGCTTGAGCTGGAGGAGCAGGTTGCCGGGCGGGGCGTGCGGGAGATGCTGCCGTTTTTTGAGCGGCTTTGCGGCCTGCCGGCCGAATCGCTGTTGCAGGAGGTGGTCCTCGTCCCCCTGACGGATGAGAGCCCCGGCCGGCTGCTGGCGGCAGGTGACGATTGCTGGCGGCCGCTGGCCCGGCGTGTGTTGCGCGAGCTGGCCGCCGGCCGCCTGTAGAGGGCGCAGCCGGACGCCTGCCCGCGGCTGCTGTGAGGGGCACCGGATACGGTTTCGGGCGTGAACCTTGCAATGTCAGTCGCCGCGGGAGGGCGTTTCGTGCCGCCGGCGTTGTCGGCCTGTCGATGTCGCCGGCCGGCCGGCATGAAACGGCTGCTGGCCGTTTTGCTTGATTTTTTTAAAAAACGGCGTATTTTCAGTGCAATAGCAATTTCTATGACAGAGGTCGACCATGATCCTTCTGCCCAGGGGCAATCCCGTCAAGGAGAATATCGATCCCGGCAAGGTTCACCTGCCGGATGCCCTGACCAAGCTGCAAAAAGGCAATTTCACCGGCTATCTGCGATTTGACACGACCCTGGGGGTCGGCATCCTGATTTTCGACAAGGGACGGCTGATCAGCGCCCTGTTCGAAAGCGGCACCCGGCGGGAGATCGCCTATGATGCCATCGCCATGATATTCGAGCGTTCGCTGGCCGGTGGCGCCTCTCTGAACATCTACCGGCTCTCGTCCGAATTGGCGATGAGTGTTCACGCCCTGTTGCACGGTGAAGTTCTCTACAAGGGTCAGGAGGTCAAACTGCTCGATATCCGGGCGCTTTTGGGCAAGTTGAAGGAAGACCGGATCACCGGCTGTCTGCGTATCTACACCACCGACCGGGTGGCGCTCATCTTCTACCGCGAGGGGCAGCCGCTGGGGTTCTTCCATGACGGTTCGACCGAGCTGGAGAAGACGGCGGAAAATTCCATGTCGGTCGCCAAGCTGCCCGGTGCCAAGATCGACGTGCTGACGGCGCGGGTTTCCGAAGAGGTGGCGATGGCCGATCTGCTTGCCTCGGCCGATCTGACGGCGATCTGGCAGCGGGCCCAGGAAACCGTCGTTCGGGAGCGGCGGGCCAGAGAGGAAGAGGCGGCCCGAACCCTTGAAGAGCGGGAGAAGGAGCGGCGACAGAAGATCGCCGGCCTGCTCAGGGGGGTGGCGGAGAAGCATCTCGGCAGGATCGGTGCCCAGCTGGCCGACAAGGAGTTCGACAAGGCACTGGCCGGCCAGGGAATCGTTTCGGAATCGGTGATGGAGGATTTTTACCGCCGCATCGGTCAGGCGGCCAAGCTGGTCGCCGGTCCGTCGGCGGTGAAGCAGATGCTCGACGACATGCAGCGGGGCATCCGGGCCCTGCTCAAGACGACCTGATGACCGCAGACGGGTCATCGGCCGGCTGATTATTTGTTCCCATCAGACGCTGGTTGCAGGAGGCTCTTTCATGGATTGGCATATCGCCCAACTGGTTCTCTGGCTCATTGCCGGTATCGTTTCCTTTTACTTCAGTATCGGCAATGCCCGGGTCTGGACGTCGATCGCCGTCGGGTTCGGGCTGATCGTCATCGGGGAACTGCTGCCCCAGGCCGTCCCCTACCTGCCGGGGGTCGGGGTGCCGCGCATCGAGGCGATGAGCTACATCGTCGGCACCATCTCGATTCTGGTGATGAGCCACGGCTTCCAGGAATACTACGTCTTTTCCCGCACTCTCGAGTTCGAGGGGAACAAGGCGGTGGTCTACCTGGCGACGCTGGGAGTCGTCATCGCCTCGGTGATCTTCGTCTTCATCAATCCCTTGCCCGACGAAAGGACCCTGGAGATCATCCGGGTGGTGGAGAACACCAACTGGGTCTTTCTGTCGCTGATCAACATCGACCTGATCCGAAAGATCTACGCCAACATCAAGGACAGCCCCATCAGCAAGGGCTTCATCGCCTTCATCGTGGTCTTCTTCTTCATCTTTCTCTGGCGGGGGTCGGAGCTGTACATCCAGGTCTATCACTTCGCCGATCCGGCGGTCGGCGAGCTGTATCCCTTCCGGTTCCAGCTGTCGCAGATCTGCTCGGAAGTCGGCAATTTCCTGGCCGGCGTCTCGGTCGGCGGAACCTTCTTCTACCTGGCGCGGCTGCTGCGCTGAGAGGGCGGGCGTTCGAACAGGAGAGGATGGGAGGGCTTACGGCTAGAGTGGGGTGTCTACACATGGATCATTGGGCTGTGTCGGATAAAGAAGTGCTTGGCCTGGATGTGCTTTTCAAAAATCTGAGGCGCACTCTCAGGTTCGCCGGTGACAAGCTCCCCTGATTCATGTCCCTCCCATTCAGGCCAGGGGCAATCCGGCCGTTTGTGGGACTGATTTATTGTCGGTAGACGTCGCGTCGGTGGCCTATTTTGACAACCGTGACAATCAGCTGTCGATCGGCAATCTCGTAAAGAATGCGATAGACGCCCTGACGAATTCGGTAACGTTCTTGCCCACTAAGTTTTTCACATCCCGGCGGCCGAGGATTGTCGGCCAGCGCTTCGAGCCGCTGGAGAATCCGTTTCAGATCGGCTTTCGGCAGTGAACGCAGGTCCCGGGCGACCGAACGCTTGAATCGCAGCTCATAGCTTGCCATGGGCTTTCAGGTCGTCCAGAAGCTGTTCGTAGCTGATTGTCGGTTCCGCGACCCGATCACTGAAGGCCTGAAGGTCTTCTTGGTCCTCCTGCAACATCTGCCTGACCGCCAGATTGACCAGTTCGGAAAGACTTTTGTTGCTGATTGCCGCTTTCAGCTTGATCGCCTTGTGAATGTCGGGATCGAAATAGATTGTGGAACGGCGGGATGTGTCACTCATCGGTCGTCTCCCGGTTTCTCGTGTGTTCTGACATTATAGCGTCATGACGTCGTGAGACAATGAAAAAGAGGGAATGAGACAATGAAAAAGCGGGAAAAATCCCCAGGTGCCACCTGCCATGGGAGCCAGAGATGATTGTTGCCTGATATCCGCCTGTGTCGTTGCTTCGAGCCAGACATGAAAAGGGCCGCTGCCCGTTGCCGGGTTGCGGCCCTTTTTTGCTGTCTTGTGGGATGTTTCAGTTGCCCGGCTTGACCAAAGGTGCCTGAGGGGGAACCAGCACGATCTGGATGCGGCGGTTCTGTTCGCGGCCTTCCGGCGTGTCGTTGTCGGCGATGGGACGGTGCTCGCCGTAGCCGACGATGGCCAGGCGGCTGCCGGGGATGCCGACCCGGTCCTGGAGAAAGTGGACGACGTTGGCGGCGCGGGCGGTGGACAGCTCCCAGTTGCTGGGGAAGCGGTCGCGCAGCCGGGCGCTGATCGGCACGTTGTCGGTGTGGCCTTCGACCAGGATGTCCTTGTCCTGGACGTTTTTCAGGATGTCACCGACGCGGGCGAGGACCTTCAGTCCTTCCGGCTTGATGTCGGCACTGCCGGAGTCGAACAGGATGCGCTCGACCATGTTGACGGTCAGCCGCCCCTGCAGCTCGGAGATGGTGATCTCGCCCCGCTTGATCTCCTCTTCCAGCTTGCCGACCAGGGCGTCATAGGTGCTCTTCATCCGGGCGATGCGGGCCTCGCGGGCGAGCCGCTCACGTTCGACCTGCTTTTCGAGCTCGCGTTTCGCCGTTTCCAGCCCGTCGATCCGGTGGCGCATTTCGGCCATCGCCTTGCCGGCTTCGGCGCTGCGGGTCGACAGCACGTTCTCCAGGCGCAGGATATCCTGCTGGGCCCGGTCCAGGTCGGCTTCGCAGGCGGCCAGCAGCTGATCGGTCTCATTCTTCTTCTGCTGCAGCGCTTCGTGTTTGGCGCGCAAGGCGTCGAAGTCGTCGCTCAGGTTCCGGTAGCGATCCTGCAGATCGCTGAACTCGGTTTGCAGGTCGTTGTAGGCGGCCACCTGCTGTTCATAGGTCGCCTTGCTGACGCAACCTGCCGCCAGCAGAAGCAGACAGCCGGCGATGAGAATTCTCGCAGTCACGTTCGCCTCCTTCACGTCACTGTTTTCGTTTGCGCCATTCTGGCTGCAACCGTCTGTCCTGTAAAGAGAAAACGGCGTTCCGTTTTCCCTTGTCGGGGTCGAGGTGGTGTGATATAAAAAAGTGTTTTCAATAGCTTAGACGTTGTTGAGGAATAGCCGTGGCGGGGCGGGTTGAGGTCGGATGCACCGTGCGCCGGTCGGGTCTGCCGCTGTTCACGTTCATTTTCGAAGTTCCGGGGGCTGGGATGCATGAGATTCAACGCCTCGTCCGTGAGGCGCTGCGTGAGGATATCGGCCTGGGTGATCTGACCACCATGGCCACCATTGAACCGGGGACTACGGCCAGAGCCGAGCTGGTGGCCAAGGAGGATTTCATTCTGGCCGGCATCGATGTCGCCCGCGAGGTGTTCCGGCAGCTCGCTGCCGACACCGCCTTCGAGGCCCTGAAGGCCGACGGCCAGAAGATCGCCCGTGGCGATGTTCTGGCGTGGATCAAGGGCGAGGCGGCGGTGCTGCTGCAGGGGGAGCGGGTCGCCCTGAACCTGCTGCAGCGCATGAGCGGGGTCGCCACCCTGACCCGGCGCTACGTCGATGCCGTCGCCGGCACCAGGGCGGTGATCGTCGACACCCGCAAGACCACACCCGGTCTGCGGGCCGTCGAGAAGTATGCCGTGCGCATGGGGGGCGGCCGCAACCACCGCACGGCCCTGTACGACGGCATCCTGATCAAGGAGAATCACATCGCCGCCGCCGGCGGTATTGCGGCGGCGGTCGAGCGGGCCCGCATCCGGGTGCCGCACCTGATGAAGATCGAGGTCGAGACCCGCGACCTGGACGAGGTCCGGCAGGCGCTGGAGGCCGGTGCCGACGCCATCCTGCTCGACAACATGAGCCTCGACCAGCTGCGGGCGGCGGTGGATCTGGTCGCCGGCCGGGCGCTGACCGAGGCCAGCGGCGGGGTCAGCCTGGAGACGGTCGCCGACATCGCCGCCACCGGTGTCGATCTGATTTCGGTCGGGGCGCTGACCCACTCGTACCGGGCTGTCGATATCTCCATGCTGTTCCAGTAGCTCCTGGCCGTCCGCAAGCCATGGGCAGGTAGCGTCATTTTCGAGGGACGGAGAGCTGTTTGCCAGCGACTGACGTGCGACAACAACTTCTGAGACTGTTTCGCGAGGCGGATGGTGCCCATGTCTCCGGGGCGCGGCTGAGCCGTGAGCTGGGGATCAGCCGGACGGCCGTCTGGAAGCAGATCGAGCTGTTGCGTGCCAGAGGCTACCGGATCGAGGCCGAGCGCAGTCGTGGCTACCGCCTGCTCGCCGTTCCCGACCGGCTGACGGCGGACGAGATACGCTCCCGGCTCGGTGAAAGTCTCGTCGGAAGAAGGATCATCTGTTTCGAGACCACCGATTCCACCAACCTGCAGGCTCTCCGCCTGGCGGACGAGGGGGCCGAAGAAGGAACCGTTCTCATCGCCGAGGCGCAGCGGGCCGGCAAGGGGCGTCTCGGCCGCAGCTGGCTTTCCCCGCCCGGTGTCAACCTCTACCTGTCGATCATCCTGCGCCCCGGGATTCCCCCCTGGGACGCGCCGCAGCTGACCTTCCTCGCCGCGGTGGCGCTGCTGCGGGCCGTCGAGGAAGTCTGCAATCTGTCCCCCCGTGTCAAGTGGCCCAACGACCTGCTGCTCGGCGGCCGCAAGGTCGCCGGCCTGCTGAGCGAGCTGAGTGCCGACATGGACCAGGTGCATGCCGTCGTTCTCGGTATCGGCCTGAACGTCAACATGCGTCCCGACCAGTTCCCCTCGACCCTGCGCTACCCGGCGACCTCTCTGGCCATCGAGGGGGAGCGGGACTATTCCCGGACCGAACTTGTCTGCGCCCTCTGCCGGCAGCTCGAGGCTCTCTACCGTCTCTACCGTGAAAAAGGGTTCGAGCCGGTGCGGCTGGCCTGGGAGGCGAACTGCGACCTGATCGGCCGGCGGGTCGAGGTTTTGAGTGGCGAACAGCGCCTGCGTGGCAGGGTGCGGGGCATCGACGGCGACGGCGCCCTGCTGCTCGCGGCTTCCGGCGGCGGAGTCGAACGGGTTCTCGCCGGCGACGTCCGGCCGCTCGACGAGGCACCACCAGTAACAGCAGGCAAGGAAGACTGACATGCTCCTGGTTATCGATATCGGCAACAGCAACACCGTTTTCGGCATCTACCGGCAGGACGAGCTGCTGCACCACTGGCGGCTGACCACCGACAAGGCGCGGACGTCCGACGAATACGCCATGCTGATCCACGAGCTGTTCAGCATGGCGGGGCTGCACTTCACCGACGTGTCCGACGTCATCATCTCGAGTGTCGTTCCCCCCATGCTGCAGGTGCTCGAACAGCTCTGCCGCAGCTATTTCGACCTGCAGCCCTGCATCGTCGGGCCCGGCATCAAGACCGGGATGCCGATTCTCTACGACAGCCCCCGCGAGGTCGGCGCCGACCGTATCGTCAACGCGGTGGCCGCCTACGAGCTGAAAAAACGCAGCCTGATCGTGGTCGATTTCGGCACCGCCACCACCTTTGACTACATCTCGGCCCGCGGGGAGTACCTCGGCGGTGCCATCGCCCCCGGACTGGTCATCTCCACCGAGGCGCTGTTCGAAAAGGCGAGCAAGCTGCCGCGGGTCGAGGTGGCGCGGCCGCCGGCGGTCATCGCCAAGAACACGGTCAACAGCATCCAGGCGGGGCTGTTCTACGGCTACTGCGGCCTGGTCGACGGTATCGTCCGCAAGATGCAGCAGGAGGCCGGTGACGACCCGGCCGTACTGGCCACCGGCGGACTGGCTTCGCTGCTGGCCGACGTTTCGGAAACCATCGAGGAGGTCCATCCCAACCTGACCCTGGAGGGCTTGCGTATCATTCACCGCCGCAACCGGGGCGGTTTTTGACACCCCCCGGGACGGGTGATACCATCGAAACCTTAAGATCCGCCAAGAGTCAACCTGCGAGAGGATCCGCGTGATCCTGTCACAATGTCAGCTCCCGCCGACCGGCGGGGTGAAAGGAGCGGCCATGGGAAAGTATGACACCTCGAAGATCAGAAACCTGGGAATTGTGGGGCAGGGGGATGCCGGCAAGACATCCCTGACCGAGGCGATGCTGTTCAATACCGGGATGACCGATCGGCTCGGCAAGGTTGATGACGGCACCTCCAACATGGACTTCGAGCCGGAGGAGGTCAAGCGGCGGATCACCATCAGCTCCAGCCTGCACCACTGCGAGTGGGACGGCCACGGCCTGCACCTGGTGGACACGCCCGGCTACACCAACTTCCTGCACGACACCCGCAACTGCCTGCGCATTCTCGGCGGCGCGGTTCTGGTCATCTCGGCGGTCGACGGCGTCAAGGCCCAGACCAACCGCATCTGGAAGTGGATGGACGAGTTCGAGGTGCCCCGCATCGCCTTCGTCAACAAGCTCGACCGCGAGCGGGCCGACTATCTCAAGGCGCTCGACGACCTGGAGAAGGCGCTGGGGACCCGGCCGGTGCCGGTGAACATGCCGATCGGCAGCGAGGCCGACTTCAAGGGGATCATCGACCTGGTCCACATGAAGGCCCGCATCTTCCAGTTCGACGAGAAGGGAACCTACGCCGAGGAGGAGATTCCCGAGGAGTACCGCGAGGAGGCCGAGCGGTTGCGCTTCATGCTGGTCGAGGCGGCGGCCGAGGCCGACGACGACCTGATGGAGAAGTACCTCGAAACCGAGGAGCTGACCGAGGAGGAGATCTACGCCGGGCTGCGTGAGGGGACGCTGACCGGTGTCTTCACGCCGGTGCTCTGCGGCAGCGCCACCGCCAACATCGGTGTCCGCCAGCTGCTCGATTACATCGTCGCCTGCCTGCCGTCGCCGCTGGACAAGGGGACACAGATCGGCACCGATCCCAAGACCGGCGACGAGGTCAAGCGCAATCCCGATCCGGCCGAGCCCTTCTCCGCCATGGTCTTCAAGACCATCAGCGATCCCTATGCCGGCAAGCTGACGCTCTTTCGGATCTATTCCGGCTCGCTCCGGCCCGACACCAATGTCTACAACCCGAACCGTGACTGCAACGAGCGTCTGTCGACCCTCTACGAGATGGAGGGCAAGAAGCAGAAGCCGATGACCGAGGCCGAGGCCGGCGACATCGTCGCCGTGGCCAAGCTCAAGGAGACCATGACCGGCGACACCCTCTGCGACCCCGCCAAGCCGGTGATCTACGAGAGCCCGCTGGCCCTGAAGCCGGTCATCTCCTTCGCCCTCGAGGCCAAGAGCAAGGGGGACGAGGACAAGATCATGTCCGCCCTGCACCGGCTGATGGAGGAGGATCCGACCCTGCAGGTACAGCGGGACGACGAAACCAAGGAGATGATCCTCTCCGGCATGGGGCAGGTCCACATCGAGGTCGCCTGCGAGAAGCTGAAGCGCAAGTTCGGGGTCGACGTGGTGCTGAAGGAGCCGAAGGTTCCCTATCGCGAGACCATCAAGAAGACGGTGGACATGTCCTACCGGCACAAGAAGCAGTCGGGCGGCCGCGGCCAGTTCGCCGACGTCACCATCAAGATCGAACCGCTGCCGCGCGGCGAAGGGTACGAGTTCGTCGACAAGATCGTCGGTGGGGTGATCCCGCGCCAGTTCATTCCGGCCGTCGACAAGGGCATCCAGGAGGCCTACCGCAAGGGGCCGCTGGCCGGCTACCCGGTCCAGGACATCCGCGTCACCCTGTTCGACGGTGGCCACCACAGCGTCGATTCCTCGGAGATGGCCTTCAAGATTGCCGGCTCGCAGGCTTTCAAGAAAGCGGTCGAGGCGGCCTCGCCGGTGCTGCTCGAGCCGATCATGGAGATGGAGATCACCGTGCCCGACGAGTGCGTCGGGGACGTGATCGGCGACATGAACTCGCGGCGCGGCAAGGTGCTCGGGGTCGATCCCCAGGGCAGCAACCAGGTGGTCAAGGTGCATGTTCCCATGGCCGAGGTGCTCAAGTACGCCCCCGAGCTGCGTTCGATGACCTCCGACCGGGGACTGTTCACCATGGAATTCTCCCATTACGAGGAGGTGCCGTCGCATCTGACCGCCAAGATCGTCGAGGCGGCGAAGCAGGCCGATGGCTGATGCCCCGGCAGAAGACCTCCTGCTCCAGCACCCGGTTGCCGCCGGGTGCTGGATTTCCGTGACATGAAGAGGGTGCTGCCGGGAGGACTGGATTCAACCTGAATCCGTGAGCTTGTCACCGGCGAATAGCGCAAGCCATTTTCATCACGCCGTAATCTGCGATGAAGGCGGATGACCTGTCTGCGCTTCCCAAAAATCACCGGCGAACCTATGGGGACGCCTTAGATTTTTGAAAATCGCATCCAGGCCAAGCACTTACACTCTTTATCCGGCACAAACCCACTGATTCAGGTTCAAGGAAGGGTTGACCACAGATGGACAAACGCGACGATGAACTCTTTGCTTCCGGCGCCGACGCCGGAAGCAGGGACGGAGGGGGAACGCCTGAACCCGAGGAAGAACTGATCATCGACGCTCTTGAGGATCTCGACGATGTCGCGGGGGAAGGGGCTGCCGATTCCGTCCATGGTGATGACTTCGACTTCGATTTTGCCGAAGCGGAGCCGGGTGCCGCTCCGGCCGGCGTCCTGCCGGATGACCAGGCCGCCGGGGCGCCTGCGGCATCCGAATCACCGGAACTGATGGGGCAGCAGAGCGAAGAAGAGGCACCGATCGAGGCCCTGTTGCAGGATCAGGAGGAGTCCGGGGCGAGGCGCAGGCTCTCTCCGTTGCTGTTGTTGCTGCTGTTGCTGGTGATTGCGGCGGCTGCCTTCTTCCTGGTCGATCGCGGCGGAGAACAGGAGGCTGCTCCGGCGCCGGTCGCCAGCAGGAAGCTGCCGATCGAGCCGCCGGCACCGGCGCCGGAGCAGCCGGTCACCGAAGTGGTGAAACGGCAGCAGGTGGCCTCGGCCGTCGGAGGGCCATCCGCAGCCGTTGCGAAGGGTGAGCCGGCGGTTGCCGCCGGCACCGGCAGGGCCGACGGCGAAGACCGGAGCGCGGAACAGCAAACGTTGGTCCGGCCGAAACCGGTGGAAGCTCCGGCGAAACCGGTGGGTGATGGAGGGACGGAGAGCAGGCGCCAACCGATGGCGTCTTCGGCTGACGAAGCAGTCTCCGGCCGACAGGGAGTGTCCGCCGCTGGCGCCCCGTCTGCCGGTTATCTGGTGCGGGTCGGCGCCTTCATTCTGCCCGCCAATCTGCGCGACGCCCTGGCGACGGTCAAGAAGCTTGGCTATGAGTCCCGGGTCGAAGAGGGGAAGATCACCCGTACCGTGGTTCGTCTGCGTTACGGCGTCTATCCCCGCCATGAAGTCCGGCGACATCTCGACGAACTGAAGAAGGTTGCGCCGGGGGCCTTTGCCGTCTATGAAGGGGACGAGGGGGCGGTCTATGCCGGTTCGTTCGTCAGTCCCGACAAGGCGAGGCATTATGCGGATCTCCTCTGGGAGCAGAAGAGGATTCGTCTCGACGAAGTCAGGGCCGACGTCCGGCTGCCGTTGAAAAAGGTGAGCATCGGGCCCTTTGCCGACCGTGCCGCCGCCCGCAAAGCGGCCGAAGTGATGCGTCAGGCAGGGCTCGAAGGGGTGGTTGCCGCGCCCTGAGCACCCGGGAATTGGCGGTGTCGGATCAGGTGAAAAAGGTCAGACTGAAGGTCTCGCCGGCGGTGGCCCGGGTGGTTGCCGCCGACGCCCCGCGTGATGTCAAGCTGGCGGCGGCCAAGGCGGCGCTGCCTCTGGATGGCCGTGATCTGGTGACCATCCTTTTTCTGTTTGCCTGTGGGAAGGATGCGGAACTGAAATCCCTGGCGCGGCAGACGGTCCGCCAGCTTCCTGCCGGAATCCTGCAGCCGCTGGTCGCTGATGACGACACTCCGTCGCCGCTGCTCGATTTTCTGGCCCGCTTCCGGATGGATGATCTGGAGCTGATGGAGACCCTGCTCATCCATCCGGGCCTGCCCGATGCCACCCTGCTGCATGTTGCCCGCCGAGCCGGGGGTACGGTGGTATCGCTGATCGCCAACAATGCCGAACGCCTGCTTGCCTGCCCCGACCTGGTCGACGCCATCTTTGCCAATCCGCAGGTGGACAAGGCGGTCAAGTTCCGGCTCGGCTGGGTCGAGCCGGAGAGGAAGGAGCTGCCCGGACCGCCCGATGACGGAACCGGGGAGGAGGATGATCACGAGGCCGGGGAGATCGAGGAACTGGACGACGACGAGATGCCGAAGTCGAAATACCAGCTGATGCTCACTTTCGGCGTCTCGGACAAGATCAAGATGGCCATGACCGGCGACAAGGAATGGCGCAACCTGCTGATCAAGGATCCCAACAAGCTGGTGAGCACGGCGGTGCTGAAAAACCCGCGCATCACCGAAGGCGAGGTACTGGCCATTGCCCGTAACCGCAGTACCAACGACGAGCTGATCCGGCTGATCACTCTCAACCGGGAGTGGGTGAAGAACCCCGAGATCCGCAAGGCTCTGGTCATGCATCCGCGTACGCCTCTGCCGAAGGCACTGCGTTACATGAGTGCCCTGTCGGAAAAGGAACTGAAAGAGCTGGCCAAGAGCCGCAATGTCTCGCAGGTGATCGTCAACAATGCCCGGCGGATGCTGATGGCCAGGGAGAAGCGTCGTTGAAGGGAGCAGGGAAGCATGACGGACGGACGGAATTTCACCATCGGTATTCTCACCCTTTCCGACAAGGGGGCCCGCGGTGAGCGGACTGATGAAAGTGGTCCATTGCTGGTGCAGATGTGCGAGGGACTGGGGGTGGTGGTCCGGACGGCGATCATTCCCGACGAACGGGAGCGCATCGTCGAGGTGCTGATCGACTGGGCCGACAACCTTCGGCTCGATCTGGTGCTGACCACCGGCGGCACCGGCCTGTCGCCGCGCGATGTCACTCCGGAGGCGACCCTGCAGGTGGTCGACCGGCTGGTACCGGGAATGGCCGAGGCGATGCGGCTGGAGAGCCTGAAGAAGACGCCGCATGCCATGTTGTCGCGGGGGGTGGTCGGCATGCGCGGCGGGACGCTCGTCGTCAATCTTCCCGGCAGCCCGAAAGCGGCCCGGGAAAATTTCGCGGTTCTGCTGCCGGCGTTGCCGCACGCCCTGGACAAACTCAAGGGTGATCCCACCGATTGCGGCCGCTGAGCCCTTTGCGGCGTGCCGGGGGAGAGAAGCGGGTATGGAGCGGAAAAAGGTTCTGCTGGTTGATGATGTCGAGCTTTTCGTCGAGCTGGAAAAGACCTTTTTCCATCGCGCCGACCTGACCCTGCTGGTGGCGCGCAACGGCGTGCAGGCGATCGAGATCGCGCGCCGGGAACGTCCCGACCTGATCTTCATGGATCTTTTCATGCCGGTCATGGATGGTGACCAGGCCTGCCGGCGTATCAAGGCCGACCCCGACCTGGCCCACATCCCGATCGTCATGGTGACTCATGGCGGCCGGGACGATGCCTTGCAGCGCTGCCGGAACGCCGGTTGTGACGAGGTGTTGCTCAAGCCGGTCGACCGTCACAAGTTCACTGCCGTCGCCAGCCGCTATCTCGGTCTGCGGGAAAGGCGCGCCCCCCGGGTGCCGGTGCGGCTGCAGGTTCGTTACGGCGACGGTTCGTCGGAGGAGTTGACCGACTTCAGTATCAATCTGAGTACCGGCGGCCTGTTTCTGGTGACCGATCGTCCGCTGCCGGTCGACACCGAACTGCGCCTTTCCTTTTTTCTTCCCGATCGCGAGCGGCCGATTGTCGCCCGGGCACGGGTCGCCTGGATCAATGACGACGGCGAAAGAACCAAGCCGGATCTGCCTTCCGGCATGGGCGTGCAATTCGTCGATCTCTCGCTCGACGATCTGCGGGCGATCCGTACCTTCGTTCGCCGGCAATGGGTGGATGAGCCGGAGGACTGATCTTTCACCGAAGCGCCGATTCGAGTCTTTTTCCTTTCTTTCCGCCCCGGTTGCGGGATTTTTCTTTCCTGAATCAGAGAGTTTCTGTTGGATGGAGAGTGCAAGTGCTTGGCCTGGATGCGATTTTCAAAAATCTAAGGCGCACCCTTAGGTTCGCCGGTGATTTTTGGAAAGCGCAGGCAGGTCAATGACTTGTGCTATCCGCCGACGTGAAGCTCACTGATTCAGGTCTTTTTTTGACCTGGGTCAATTGCTTCCGCCTGAAAGCTGGCTAATCTTTATCGGAAACGATGGAGCGGACCGCTCCGGAGCGATTCAAGGTAAGTAACGAAAGGGAGGTTTGCCATGAAGAGGGTTGGAAGGTTGACGCTGACGGCGTTGCTGCTGGTTGCCGCCGGACTGTGCCTGGCGGGCGGCGCTCTGGCCAAGGAACCGCGGATTTCGAAAGAGACGGCCCAGTGTCTCGATTGTCACGAGGGAATGCCCGGGATCGTCAGCCAGTGGGAGGACAGCGCCCACTGGAACGCCGGCGTCGGCTGCTACGAGTGTCACAAGGCGAACAAGGACGATGCCGACGCCATGGAGCATCACGGGTTTACGGTGGCGGTGATCGTGTCGCCGCGCGACTGTGCTGCCTGCCATCCGAAGGAGGCTGCCGAGCAGGAGGCCAGCCACCACGCCAAGGCAGGTGACATCCTGAACACCAAGGACGGTCTGCTCGGCCAGACCATCGGCGGCGAGCCGGCCGTTGCCGTCGGCTGCCGGCAGTGTCACGGCTCCATCGTCAAGGTCAACGAGGACGGATCCCTCGATCCGGCCACCTGGCCCAACACCGGCATCGGCCGGGTCAACCCGGACGGTTCCAAGGGAACCTGTTCGGCCTGCCACACCCGGCACCGTTTCAGCAAGGAACAGGCGCGCCAGCCCGAGACCTGCGGCAAGTGCCATCTCGGTCCCGACCATCCGCAGAAGGAAGTCTACGAGGAGTCGAAACACGGTATCCTCTACCGGGCCTTCAAGGATGATCTCAACATGGATCATCCCAAGTGGATCGCCGGTGAGGACTACTACGATGCCCCCACCTGCGCCACCTGCCACATGAGCGCGACGCCGAACCAGGAGGTGACCCACGATGTCGGCACCCGGCTCTCCTGGAACCTGCGGGCGCCGGTCTCCAAGCGCACCGCCGACTGGCAGAAGAAGCTCGACAGCATGAAGGATGTCTGCTCGGCCTGTCACGGCGGGGCCTTCGTCGAGGGCTTCTACCAGCAGCTCGATGCCTTTGTCGGCCTCTACAACGACAAGTTCGCCATTCCGGCCAAGGAGATCCGTGATCTGCTGATGGAAGAAGGGGTGATCAGCAAGGACAATTTCGACGACGAGATCGACTGGATCTACTGGGAACTCTGGCACCACGAAGGTCGGCGGGCCCGGCACGGAGCGGCCATGAGCGGTCCCGACTACGCCTGGTGGAACGGTATCTACGACATGGCCAAGGCCTTCTACAATCATCTGTTGCCCAAGGCCAAGGAGGCCTGCGAGAAGGCCGGCAAGCCCGAGGTGTACGAAAAGATCGTGGCCAAGTACATCGACGGCCGGCCGGAGCACCAGTGGTACACCAAGGGATTCGATCCGAAGCGGATCGAGCAGATCAAGAAGTACTACAAGGAGCGTTACAACCAGGACGTGAAGTGACGCGACGCCATCCGATGATTGACGGGCCGGCCGGGATTGTCCCGGCCGGCCCTGTTTTTCAGGGGCGGTTCTTTTGCCCCGTCTCTTCGTTGGCCGCCTTGATCCGGCACAAACCCACTGATTCAGGGTATAATCAGTCTCACAGGAACCATGAATCCGGGAGAGGAACCATGGCCGAGAAACGATGCCACAACTGCCGGATGCTCTTTCCCGAAGAAGAGCTTCTGATCCGGGAAGACAACGGAGAACCGGTCTGTGAGGATTGCTCCGAACTGATCGAGGGAGAAGATCTGAGCTGCCGCTACGATGAGGGCTGAGGACAGAGCCGGGGGAGGCGTCACCACCGTCAACAGCCGGCTGTGGATAGCCCTGTGGAAAATCGATGTCCGGCCGGACAAGTCGGCCAATCGATCTTGGAAAATAGCGATCTGCCCATATTTTAGGCAGGCGACTTTCTGTGACGCCTGCCGGCCGGCAAAAATCCGCATATTTTGGAATCGGTTGAAAATGGCTCGGGCCTCCATTGACAGCCTGTTCCGCGCCTGCCAGAATGCCCAGCAAAAACAACGATTTTCGTGAGGACCGACCGATGCGCCTGACACCGCTGACCGAACTGAACGATCGCTGTCGCCGTCTGCAGCAGCAGATGGCCGAGGCCGGACTGGACGCCGTGCTGATGGTGCAGAACGCCGACCTGTTCTATTTTGCCGGCTCGATCCAGCAGGGTCTGCTCTATGTGCCGGCCGTCGGTGAGCCCCTCTATCTGGTGCGACGGGATCATGGACGGGCGCGGATGGAATCGGGACTGAAGAACGTTCTTCCCCTGGACAGCCCGCGCCGGCTCCCCGGCCTCGTCCGGGATTACGGCCATTCTCTGCCGCGGCGGCTGGGGCTGGAGCTCGACGTGCTGCCGGTGCAGTTCTGCCGGCGGCTGGAACGGGTGCTGCCGGAAGCGGCGATCGAGGATGCCACCCCCCTGATCCGGTCCGTGCGGGCGATCAAGTCGGATTACGAGATCGCCATCATGAAGGACGCGGCCCTGATCGCCGACAAGGTGGTGCGGCGGGCGGCGGAGGTGATCCGCGAGGGGATGAGCGACCTGGAGCTGAGCGCCGAGCTGGAGCACGAGGCGCGCCGGGCGGGACACCAGGGGATGATCCGGATGCGCGGCTTCAACAGCGAAATCTTTTACGGCCACGCCTTCTCCGGTGCCGACAGCGCCGTGCCGAGCGGTTTCGACACCCCGCTCGGCGGTGTCGGCCTGACGCCGGCCTTTCCCCAGGGAGCGAGCTACAAGACCATCCGGGCCGGCGAGCCGATCACGGTCGATTTCGTCGCCTGTTTCGACGGCTACCTGGTCGACCAGACCCGGATCTTCTCTCTCGGCGAGCCCGATTCCCGGTTGCGTCGGGGGTACGAGGACATGCTCGAACTGCAGCAGGCTTTCGTCGACAGGGCCCGCCCCGGCGTGGCCTGGGGCGAGCTGTACGACTTCTGCGTCGGGCTGGCGGCGAAAATGGGCTATGCCGACCATTTCATGGGGACTCCGGCGGCCCGGGTCTCCTTCGTCGGCCACGGGGTCGGCGTCGAGCTGGACGAGTACCCCTTTCTCGCCCGTGGTTTCTCCGAACATCTCCTGCAGCCGAAGATGACCTTCGCCTTCGAGCCGAAGCTGGTCTTTCCGGGACTGGGGGCCGTGGGGGTCGAAAACACCTTCTGGGTCGAAGAAGACGGTCTGAAGAGCCTGACTTTCTCCGGCCAGCAGCTGCAGGTGCTTTGATGCGGCCCTGAATGCATGACCGGCATACCGTATCATTGGTCTGCCGGGGGCTTGCAAACCGGCGGCGAGCGATTAGCCTTTACGGGTAGGGTAGACCTGTAACCGGGAGGCCGTGATGAAAGCGCTGGTCAAGGTGGTCGTCGTTCTGGTGGTACTGCTGGCGGTGGTGGTCGCCGGTGCTCTGTTTTCTATCGACAGCATTGCCCGTCGGGCGATCGAATATGGTGGACGCGAGGCGCTGGGAGTGCCGACCAGCCTGGAGCGGGTCGACATCTCGTTTCTGGGCGGCAAAATCGCTCTGGCCAACCTGAGAATCGCCAATCCGCCCGGTTTTCGGGAGGAGCGTTTCCTGTCGCTCAGCTCCGGCCGGATCGTCGTTTCCCTCGGTTCCCTGCTGCAGGACACAGTCGTTGTTCCGGCGGTGCGTCTGTCCGGTATCCGTATCGATCTCGAACAGGACGGGGGAAAGAACAATGTACAGCCGCTGCTGGCCCGGACCAGAGCGGCCGGAGGACGGGGGGCGGTGACACCGGCCGGCGAGGATGGTTCTGGCGGCAGCGGACGGAAGTTTGTCATCGAACGGTTCACCATTGAGGATGTGGAGGTCTCCGCCCGGCTCGGTCTGCTCGGTGAATCCTCCCGGGTGAGGCTGGTGCTGCCGAAGATCGAACTGCGCGACCTGGGACGCGGACAGGGGGGGATGACCATGCCCGAGCTGATCCGGACCGTCGTCCAGACCCTGCTCGATGCCACCGCCCGCAGCAGTGCCAAGCTGTCACCGCGGCTGGCGGCCCTGCTCAGGGGCGAACTGAAAGGGCTCGACACCGTCAGGGGCGAACTGGCCGGCAAGGCGGGCGCCGAAGTCGAGAAGGCGGCTACGAAGGTGCGGAAAAAGCTGAACAAGGTTCCCCTGCCGCCGGAAGTCGACCGGGCGGTCGAAGAGCAGGCCGGCAAGGCGCTGGAAGGGCTGCGCGGCCTGTTCGGCGGCAAGTAAGTAGTCTCCTGCCGTCAGTTCTGCATTGACCGGCGCAGTTTTTCCCGCAGCCTGTGCAGGCCGGGGCTGATCGACACCTTGTAGCGGTGCGGGTTGACGGTGCGCAGGGTTCCCTGTGGCAGCCGGTCGAGCTGTCGGCGGCAGAAGGTCGCCAAGGTTTCCAGGGAGGGGGCGGGACGGGTCCGGCGGCCGTCGCGCATGACCGTGTCGAGCAGGGGCCGGCAGGTGAAATCCCCTTCCAGTTTTCGGTAGTGGGCCGGGTTGACCGGATCATAGACCGTCATCCCCTTTGCCGGCTGTTCGTTGGGGGTGGCGATGACGTCCTGGATGGTATCGCCGTTCCTGTCGGTAAGCCGCCAGACGTTCTTTCTTCCCGGCAGGGTTGCCTTGGCGATATCCGCCGTCAGTTTCATTTTCGGCCGTCCCGCGACGGCGACCAGTTTGTAGACGCCTCCCAGGGCGCCGCCTCTCCGTCCGGCACAGGTGGCCAGCCGGGTTCCCACACCATAGATGTCGATGCAGCCCCCCTCCTCCCGGATGGCGCGGATCACCTCTTCGTCCAGCTCGTTGGAGGCGACGATGCGCACGTCGGGAAAACCGGCCTCGTCGAGTATCCGCCTTGCCTGGCGGCTCAGCCAGGCAAGGTCACCGGAGTCGAGACGGATGCCGAACAGCTCATGGCCCTGCCGGCGCAGCTCCCGGGCGACGGTGATGGCGTTGGGCAGGCCGCTCTTCAGGGTGTCGACGGTGTCGACCAGCAGGATGCAGCTGTCGGGAAAGCAGCGGGCGTAGGCACGAAAAGCGCTCAGTTCGTCGTCGAAGGCCATCACCCAGCTGTGGGCATGGGTCCCCTTCACCGGCAGGCCGTAGGTTTTGCCGGCCAGGACGTTGCTGGTGCTGCCGACGCCGCCGATACAGGCGGCGCGGGCGACGCTCATGGCGCCATCCGGGCCCTGGGCCCGGCGCAGGCCGAACTCGAGAACCTGCGCGCCGCCGGCGGCCCGCACGACGCGGGCCGCCTTGGTCGCCACCAGGGTCTGGAAATTGATGGTGTTCAGCAGCAGGGTCTCGACCAGTTGCGCCTCGGCCAGCGGTGCCTCGACCGAGAGGATCGGTTCGTTGGCGAAAACCGGCGTTCCCTCCTGCGGAGCCCGGATACGGCCAGTGAAGCGGAAGCGGGACAGCTCGTCGAGAAAGTCGTTTGGAAAAAGTTTCAGACTTTCCAGGTAGGCAATCTCCTCGCTGTTGAACCGGAGGTTCTCCAGCGCCTCGAGCGCTGGCTCCAGCCCGGCGAAGACGGCATAACCGCCGTGGAAGGGCATGTCGCGGAAGAAGAGGTCGAAAACGGCCGGCTCACGGTGCATGCCGTGATGGTGGTAACCCGCCAGCATGGTCAGCTGGTAGAGGTCGGTCAGCAGGGGACTGGTTCTTGCCACGGTCATCGACCCGCTCCTTTGCCCGTTCTTCGATTTTACCGCGTCAGGTGTTTCCGGCCAGAATTTTGTCGATGGCCCGCAGCCCCTCCAGGGCGCCACAGGCCAGGGAGATGTGGGGTGGCCGGATCTGCGCTTCCCGCGGATTGATGCGGATGACGATGGCGTTCGGCCAGGAGCCGAGACGTTCGCTCAGGTGGCGGATGGTGGGGATGGCGGTACCGGCCCCCATTTCGATCACCGCCAGCGGCCGGCCCCGGTGCTGGTCGCAGAAGAGGTCGAAGCGCATCTGCTGGCCGTGGCTGCGTCCCGGCAGCCAGGAATAGTCGCCGAACATCAGGATGTTGGGACGGGCGGTGCCGCCGCAGAAACGGCAGGTCGGGACGGTGGCCGAGCGCATGGTGGCGAAGTCGATCTCGAACTGTTCGTCGTTTTCCCAGATCGCCTGCCGGCAGGGGACGAGGCACTGCAGGTGATGGATGGAGCCGTGCACCTCGAGGATCTGCGTCTCGGCGAAGCCGGCCTTCTGGAACTGTCCGTCGACATTGGAGGTGACGACGAATCCGTCCCGGCCGGTCGATTCGAGCCAGTGCTTCAGAATGGCGAAGCCGGCGTGTGGCTCGGTCTGCCGGTAGAGGTTGGTGCGGTGGCCGTAGAAGCCCCAGCCGAAGGCCGGGTCGCGCTCGAAGTGTTCCGGATTGGCGGCGGCGACGAAGTTGATGCCCAGTTTTTCGTACATCGGGTAGGCTTTCCAGAAGCCCTGGTCGCCGCGAAAGTCGGGCAGGCCGGAATCGACGCCCATGCCGGCGCCAGCGGTGATGACCAGGGCCTCGGCATTGGCGATGACCGCCGCCGCTCTCTGCAGTGCCTGCTGCATGACAGTCTCCTGTTTCATTGCCCTGAATCCGTGAGCTTGTGCAGGTGGCAAGCTCATCGGATTCAGGATTGCGCCACGTCGACCGGCACCGGTTGCAGAATCCGCTGCACCTCGTCCGGGGACAGGGCGACGAGAAAACCCCGCCGGCCGCCGTTGATGTAGATGGTCGGCAGCTCCAGGATCGAACGCTCCATGTAGACCGGCATCGTCTTGCGGGTGCCGAAAGGGGATGTGCCGCCGACCAGATAGCCGGAGTGACGGCTGGCGGTCTTCGGGTCGCAGGGACGGACTCCCTTGCAGCCGATGGTCCGGGCCAGTTTGCGGGTGGATACCTGGCGATCGCCGTGCATCAGCACGATCAGCGGCTCACCGCTGTCCTGCTCCATGATCAGGGTCTTGATCACGGCGTGTTCGTCGACGCCCAGCTCCCGGGCGGAAACCGCCGTACCGCCCCGTTCCTCGTACGGGTAGAAACAGGGGGTGAAGGTGACGGCGTGCCGGCGCAGCAGCCGGACGGCCGGGGTTGCCGGAATCTTCTCCCTGCTCATGCCGTTCCCCTGCCGGTGAACCAGGAGGCGACGGTCAGCAGCAGGCTGCCGGCCAGCAGCAGCAGGCTCAGGCCGCCGAGCAGACGGAAGAAGCCGTCGGTGGCCCGGCGCAGCTGCCAGCGCATGGGCAGCAGCAGGCCGAACAGGACACCGCCGGCGGCGCCGCCGAGATGGCCGGCATTGTCGGCGCCGACCAGCAGGCCGAAGACGAAGGCGAAGACGGCCCACTGCAGCATGAAGTTGCGGCGCTGCCGCGAAAGGCTGTCGCCCAGCCGGTGGTAGTGGATGACGGCGAAGCCGATCAGGCCGAAGAGGGCCGACGACGAGCCGACCACCGGTGTCAGCGGATGCCAGAGATAGTCGGCCAGCGAACCGGTGAGGGCGGCCAGGGTGTAGAGAGTCAGAAAGCGCATCGGCCCGATCTCGCTCTCGACCAGCGGTCCCACCTGGTAGAGCACCACCATGTTGAAGGCCAGGTGCAGGATACCACCGTGCACGAAGGCATAGCTCAGACAGCGCCACCATTCGTTTTCCGCCAGCACCAGCGGCCAGTACTGGGCGCCCATGTGGATCAGCAGGTAGCCGTCCGGAGAAAAGAGGGGGCGCAGGCCGATACCGGCCAGCAGCCCCTGCAGCAGCATCAGGACGAAGAAGACGATATTGGTCCAGATCAGGATCGGGCTCACCCTGATGCCGCTTCCGGCGGGCAGTTCACCGCGCCGAAGCCGGCGCAGGGCCCGTTCCCAGCGCATGGCGCGCCATTGCCAGCGTGGGGTGTTCAGTCCGAGGCGGCGGAAGATGTCGTTCAGATTCATGATGGCCTTTCTCTTGGTTGGCTGGTCGGAGCCTGGGGGGCGGCGGAAGCGGACTCGGCAGTCCCGGTCGCGTCGGTTCCGCTGCTTCAGGACTATGACAAAAATTTCCCCTCCCATCAAGCTGGTCGGCCGTTCCCGTTGTCGCTCTGGTATGCTGGAAGCATGCGAAGGGGTGTTCTGTTTTTCCTGCTGTTCGTCCTGCCGTCGGTGATGGCTCCCCGGCCGCTGGCGGCTGTTTCCCTGCCGGGTGAGGTCGCGACCGTTTTGCGGGCCGTTCTGGAGAATGACACCGGGATGCCGTCATTGCTGCCGGCCAAGCCCGACCTGGCCCGTTTCGACCTGGTCCGCAACTTCTATCGGCAGCGGCAGTACCGGCCGGCGTGGTTTGCCGAACTCGGCCTTGGTGACGTGGCCCGGCAGCTGGTCGAATTTCTGCGGGGGGCGGGAGAGCTCGGACTCTGCAGTGATCTCTATCATCTGCCGCAACTGGAGCCTCTGCTGCAGCTGGAGTCCGATTCTCTGCGTCATGGCGTGCTGTTCGACGCTGCCTATTCGGCATTGCTGGAGCTGCTGCTGACCGATGCCTTTCTGCATCTGGCCGACGATCTGTCCGGTTGGCGGGCGCTGCCTGTGCGTTCCCGGAAACGGCTCGACCGCGATCGGGCGCTGGTGCTCTTTCTCGGGCATAGTCTGCAAGGCGGGCGGCTGGACGAGGCTTTACGCCGGCTCGATCCCGACCAGCAGCCGTTCGTCGATCTGCTGGCAGAACTGCGACGACTGCGTGAGCTGTCCGCACTCGGCGGCTGGCCGCAGATCCCGGCCGGTCCGCTTCTGCGTCCGGGGATGCGCGATGCGCGGCTTGCCGTGTTGCGCCGGCGTCTTTACTACGGCGGTGATCTCGAGCCTTATGCCGCCTGGCGGGAAGAGACGTTCGGACCGCTGACGGTACGTGCCCTGAAACGCTTTCAGCGGCGGCACGGTCTGCGGGACGACGGGGTGCTCGGTCCCCTGACCCTGGCCGCACTGAACCGGCCGGTGGAGGAGCGTCTCCGGCAGATCGAGATCAACCTCGCGCGCTGGCGCCATGAAGCGCGGAACTACGGCGAACGCTATCTGCGGGTCAATATCGCCGCCTTCCGGCTCGATGTCATCGAACGGGGCGAGATCGTCATGAGCATGCCGGTGGTCGTCGGCACGCCCTACCGCAAGACGCCGAGTTTCACCGCCACCATGCGCTATCTCGAGTTCGCTCCCTACTGGTACGTTCCCGCGACCATTCTGCGGGAGGACAAACTGCCGCAGATCCGGCGCGATCCCGGTTGGCTGGAGCGCCATCATTTCGAGATCGTGGCCTGGGGCGGTGGCGGCAAACGCCTGGTCGATCCTTTCACTGTCAACTGGCGGCGGGTACGGCCCGACAATTTCCCCGGCATGTTGCGGCAACGGCCCGGCCCCTGGAACCCTCTGGGAAGGGTCAAGTTCATGTTTCCCAACCGTTACGCCGTCTATCTGCACGATACCGATGCGCCGCACCTTTTCGCCCGGCTCGACCGTCTTTTCAGTTCCGGCTGCATCCGGGTCGAGCGCCCTCTCGACCTGGCCCGTTACCTGCTGGCGAAAAACGGCTGGGATTGCGACCGGATCATCGAGGCGATGGACAGTCCCGTGCCGCTGCGCGTCGATCTTCTCGAGCCGGTTCCGGTGCATATCGTCTACTGGACGGCCTGGGTCGGTGGCAACGGACAGGTCAATTACCGCGACGATGTCTACCAGCGTGATGCCGATCTCGAGCTGGCCTGGCAGCGGCAGCTTGCCGGCGGCGGGCAGTGGACGGAGGCGGAAGCGGACGGGGCGGCGTCTCGGATCAGAACAGGTCCTTGAGCCAGTGAAAGGCGACCAGGGTGCCGATGGCCGAGCCGAAGGAAGAGAAGAAAAAGACCAGCAAAACCCGGGTGACCCGGTTGCTCCACCAGCCGCGCAGGGTCGCCAGGTCGTCGCCGACCCGCTCCAGGTCGCGCACCTTGGGGGGGACGATGAAGGCCTGGACCAGGCCGGTCACCATGCCGGCGCCGATGGTCGGGTTGAGGGAAGTGATGGGGGCGGCGACAAAGGCCGCCACGATGGTCAGGGGGTGGCCAAGGGCGAGCAGGGCGCCGGCGGCGGAGAGCAGGCCGTTGGCCAGGATCCAGGCGACGGCGGCGTCAGCCATGTTGCCGGTGTCGCCGTAGAAAAAGCCGAGGACGAACAGCAGAATCACCACGGCCGGAATCAGCCAGGGCAGGATTTTGGAAATGGCCGGCTTGGGCGGGATGCACTCCAGCTCGTCGAGCAATTCCGGTCGGGCCGGACCCTGCAGGCGGGAGATGATGCCCGGTTTGTGGGCGGCGCCGATGACCGCGAGAATCTTTTGCCCCGGAGTCTGACGGATCTTTTCCGCCATGTAGATGTCCCGCTCGTCGACCAGAATCTGTTTGACGTCGGGCAACGCCGTGCCCATTTCCTCGAGCATGGCCGACAGGGTGTCGGTCTGCCGCAGCCTGGCGAGTTCTTCTTCATCGATCTGCTGTTTTTCGAACAGGCTGGCGATCAGAGTCGACAAAAGCATCATTTTGCGCCAGAAACCGGTTTTGCGCCAGGCGCGCAGCAGGGTGGTTCGGATGTTGCGGTCGATGAGGCGGACCTCGAGTCCCTGTTCCTCGGCGGTTTCCGCCGCCGCCGCCAGTTCGGCGCCGGGTTTGCTGCCGGTCTGCAGCCCCATCCGCTTCTGGAAGGAGGCGAGGGCGAGGTTGGCCAGCAGGAAGGGAGCCTGTCCCCTGCGGATCACCTGGAAGAGATTGAGGGTCTCCCAGCGGTTGCTGTTGCGCAGGGCCTGGTAGCGCTGGTCGTCGAGTTCGATGCAGACCGTGTCCGGCTGTTCTTCCTCGATGGTCGCGCGGACCAGATCGACCGATTCCCGGGAAATGTGGGCGGTTCCCAGCAGCAGGATCTCGCGGTCATCCAGGGTAAGGCGGGTCAGGTCGGAATGGCTGTCGTTCATCGGTCGGCAGGTCGCTTCCATCAAGGCTGGTTGGTCTGCTTGCGACGCAAGAAAAAAGGCGCCCGTACAGCGCCCGTAAATCTGCTCTCCGCCTTTGCCGTGGGCCGCGGAGCCTCTGGCGACTCCCAAATACGTGGGGCCGTTTGTCGATGCATCAGGCGTCCCGCTGCGTGGCGGGCTGGCTCACAACACCGCTGAAACAGCCCCTTCCTCTAACCTATACCGCCGGGGTCTTGTGACCTCACCTGCAAGGCAGAGAGCTGATTCGCCCACAGTATAGAAAAGAGCAGGCCCAGGTTCAAGCGAAAACCGAATCGATACGGCAGCGGGGACCGACGACCAGCAGCGGATTGGGCAGTTCCGCCTGGACGTCCTCCATGGTGCTGCCGAACAGGGTGCGGACCGGGCCATGTCCGTAGGCTCCCAGCAGTACCAGGGCGTCATGCGGGACCAGGGCAAGTTCTTCCCGTCGCGGTTTTCCCGGCTGGACCAGCCAGTCGTGTTCTTCCAGTATGGAAAGAATGTCCTGTTCTTTGGCCTGGCGGATCAACGCGTCCCGATGGCCGAAACTGATGATCTGCAACGGTGCCCGGCTGCGTTCGGCCAGTTGCCGGCCCAGGTGGACGGCCCGGGCGGCCAGCGGCGAGCCGCCGTAAAGCACGGTCAGCCTGGTCCAGGGCTTGTAGACGCCGGGTGGGATGAGTACCGGAAAGGGTGCGACGAGAATGATGCGACGGACCTTGGGGCCGATCAGGCCGAGTCCGACCGGGCCGCTGGCCCGGGTCATCGAGCGAGGACAGGCCATGATGGCGAAATCGGTCGGCAGGTCGGGCAGGTCGGTGGCGGTGAAGGTTGTCGGTTCGACGAACGCGGTTTCGAGCGGCGGACCGAGTTGCAGCAGGGCCTTGATGTTGTCTGGGGCCGTTTCCGGTCGCCGCAGATAGCTCTGGTCGAGGTCGACCTGGACGATGTCCTGCTCGAAGTAGAAGAGGAACCGGGGGTGTTGCGGCAGATAGATGTGCAGCGGCAGCCGCAGCCGGCGGCAGGTATAGGCCGACAGGAGAAAGGTCTCCCGGCCGTAAGGCGCATTGCGAAAGACGTGGAACAGCGGTCTGGTCATGGCAGTGTCCGGGGGGATGGCGTTTGATCGAAGTGGCGAACTCATCACCTGCATGCCACATGCTAGGGGCGGACGGCCTGCCTGACAAGCAATTTTTCTTCACAGGATCTTGCTGTCGGCTGCCGGCGCCTGCCGGTCTGTTTCAGCCGGCAAGGGTGTCGCGCGGCACGAAAGCCAGGGCAACCGAGTTGATGCAGTAGCGTTTGCCGGTCGGTTTCGGCCCGTCATCGAACACGTGGCCCAGGTGCGCGTCACAGCGGGCGCAGATGACTTCGTTGCGCATCATGAAGAAGCTGGTGTCGCGCACCAGGGTGATGTTTTCCATGGCGATAGGCCGGGTGAAACTCGGCCAGCCGGTTCCCGAATCGTACTTGGCGGTTGAGTCGAACAACTCGAGGTCACAGCAGATACAGCGATAGATGCCCGGTTCGTGGTGGTTCCACCAGGCGCCGCTGAAGGCGGCCTCGGTCCCTTTCTCCCGGGTGACCCGATAGGCCTCGGGCGACAGTTGTCGTCGCCACTCGGCAGCGCTTTTGCGTATCTTCTCCGTCATGACGTAGCCTCCGGTCGCCAGGGAAAACACCTTCAGTTTTTCCGTTGCCGCCCGGGCCCGACGCAGCAAGACACCACCGGTTGCCAGGACGGCGATGCCGATGGCCAGACCCTCGAGCAGTTTTCTGCGTTTCATTGCTGACCTCCCAGGTCTTTTTTGCAGTCTAGCACAGCTTGCCGGTGGGGTGTGCGGCCGGCTGATGGCGGGAACTTTTCCCGGCGATGAGGATTGCGCAGCCAGTCGTGAAAGGTTTGGCCGGACAGCCGGGCGGCAGGAACCTGACCGCCGTGGGTGATGCCTCCGTCCTGTTCAGCCGAGCAGCCGTTCGATGATGGTCAGGGCCGCCCGGCGGCCGTCGCGGGCGGCGGTCACCGCCAGGTCGGCGCCCCGCCGGCAGTCGCCGCCGGCGAAGATCTTCGGATGGCTGGTGGTACAGCCGTCGTCCGTCCGGATGTTGCCCCAGCGCTCCAGTCCGATGGCGCAGTCGCGCAGGAAGGGATGGGGCTCGTGCTCGAAGCCGAGGGCCATGATCACCACGTCGGCGGCGATGCAGTGCTCCGAGCCGGCCACCTCCTCGACCCGCTGCCGGCCGTCACTGTCCGGCTCGCCCAGCCGGGTCCGGACGGCATCGATGCCGACCAGGGTACCGTCGTCGTCGATGACGATCCGTTTGGGGGCCTCGGTGAAGAGGAACTGGACACCCTCTTCGGCGGCGTTGTGGAATTCCTTGCGGCTTCCCGGCATGTTGGTGGCATCCCGCCGGTAGAGGCAGACGACGCTGGCCGCGCCTTCCCGCACCGCGGTGCGCACGCAGTCCATGGCGGTGTCGCCGCCGCCGACCACCACCACCCGCCGGCCGAGAACACTGAAACGTTCCATCCAGGACAGTCCGGCCAGCCGGCGCTGGACGCTGGTGAGAAACTCCATCGCCAGAAAGACCTGGGGATGGTCCTCGCCGGGGATGCCGGCCCGCCGGCCACGGGTGCAGCCGAGACCGAGAAAGACGGCATCGAACTGTTCGAGCAGTTCCGGCAGGTCGCGGTCCTGGCCGATGGCGCAGTTCAGGTGCAGCCGCAGTCCCGCGTCGGCGAGGATGTCGAAGCGGCGCTCGACCAGGGCCTTGTCGAGCTTGAAGCCGGGAATCCCGTAGGCGAGCAGGCCGCCCGGCCGGTCGGCGCGTTCGAACATCTCGACGGCGATGCCGGCGCGCAGCAGGAAGTGGGCACAGCTCATGCCCGCTGGCCCGGAGCCGACCACCGCCACCTTCCTGCCGGTGGTGGGGCCGGGGAAGGGGAGGGTGTAGCCGGCGGCGAAACCGAGGTCGGTCAGCGAGGCCTCGATGGCGCCGATGCTGATGGCGCCGTAGCCGTCGTCGAGGGTGCAGGCCCCCTCGCACAACCGGTTGTGCGGACAGATGCGGCCGAGGATTTCGGGAAAGGGCGAGGTTTCGTTCGCCAGCAGAAAGGCCTTTTCCAGATCCCTCTCGGCGATCGCCTCCAGCCATTGCGGAATGGGATTGCCGAGCGGACAGCCCAGGGTGGCGCAGAAGGGATCGCCGCACTGCACGCAACGTTCAGCCTGCCGGGCGACGGTCCGGTCGTTGAAAAAGCGGTAGATCTCCTCGAAGCTGCGGATGCGCAGGTTGACGTCCTGCTTTTCCGGTTCTTCGCGGTTTGTTTCGATGAAACCTTGCATGGTTGTCTCCGTAGGCCGGCGAACAGCTTCACGCCGTCTGCGGCGTTACGCCTCGCCGGTCATCCTCGACGTAGCGCCGCTACGCCTGCGGTGCCCGCCATCGGCGTGCCTTGCATCCGACGCCAATCTGTCCGCCTCGCGTTTTTCCGTGGTGCGAAGTCGTATCTCCGGCTGCGGCGTCGTCCTCCGTAGGCCGGCGAACAGCTTCACGCCGTCTGCGGCGTTACGCCTCGCCGGTCATCCTCGACGTAGCGC
>CAYTVY010000009.1:26498-33453 GCA_964441925.1 uncultured Geothermobacter sp. | reverse complement strand
GGTGGGATCAGAGAAAACCGAACTTCTTCATCCGGTAGCGGAAAGCATCTATCCCCAGATTCAATTTTTTCGCCGCCTTCGACTGGTTGCCGTCGGCCAGCTCGAGAGCCTGCCGGATCAATTCACGCTCGACATCCTCGATGTCGATCCCTTCCGGCGGCAGCCGGAAACCGATCGGGCCGCTGGCCACCGACGGGGTGCGGGAAACGATCTCCTGGGGCAGATGTTCGAGCAGCAGCGTCTCGTCGCTTTCGAGAATGATCGCCCGCTCGATGACGTTCTTCAACTCGCGGGTGTTGCCCGGCCAGGGATACTCCATGAGAAATTTCTCCGCCATCTTCGAGACACCCTTGACGTTTTTGCCGAACTCGCGGTTGAAGTGGTTGATGAAATGATGGACCAGGGGCATGATGTCTTCCTTGCGCTCCCGCAGCGGCGGCAGGAAGATGGGAATGACCTGAATCCGGTAGTAGAGGTCGTTGCGGAAGGTCTTTTCCTCGATCGCCTTGAGCAGATCCTTGTTGGTGGCCGAGACGATGCGCACATCGATGGCGATATCGCGGGTGCCGCCGATGCGGCGGAAGCGGCGTTCCTCGAGAACACGCAACAGCTTGGCCTGCATGCCCAGCTCCATGTCGCCGATCTCGTCGAGAAAGATGGTGCCGCCGTCGGCGATTTCGAACAGCCCCTTCTTCTGGCTCTTGGCATCGGTGAAGGATCCCCGCTCATGTCCCATCAGCTCCGATTCGAGCAGGGTTTCCGGAACCGCGGCACAGTTGATGGCCACGAAGGGCTTGTCGGCCCGGGCACTTTCGTAATGAATCGCCTTGGCGACCAGCTCCTTGCCGGTGCCGCTCTCCCCCTGGATCAGCACGGTGCTGGCATCGGACTGGGCGATCTTGCGGATCATCGTCTTGACGTTTTCGATATGCTTGCTGACACCGATGATGTTTTCCAGCCCGTACTTGCTGGTCTGCTCGGAACGCAGATGAGCGACTTCGCGCTTCAGGTCACCGGTCTCGAAAGCCTTCTTGATGACGATGGCCAGCTCGTCGAGATTGAACGGCTTGTTGATGTAGTCATGGGCCCCCAGACGCATCGCCTTGACCGCCGTTTCCAGCACACCGAGGGCGGTGATCATGATGACGATGATCTCTTCATCGATCTGCTTGACCTTCTCCAGCACCTCGAGCCCGTTCATGCCCGGCAGCTGGATGTCGAGCAGGATCAGGTCGGGCGCCTCCTGCTGGACCAGCCGCAGGGCGTCCTCGCCGGAGGCGGCGGTGATGACATCGTACCCCTGCTTGGTCAGGTTCTGCTCCAGTGACCAGCGAATCAGCTGTTCGTCGTCAACGACAAGTATCCTGTTTTTAGCCACCTGTATCCTCTTTCCTGTCGAATTCGGGCCGGAATTGCACCGGCAACTCTATGATGAAAGCGGCCCCCCGGCCGACCTCGCTCTCCACCCTGATGGTGCCGCCATGCTGCTCGACCAGCTGCTTGCAGATCGGCAGCCCCAGTCCTGTTCCCTGGTTCTTGGTGGTATGGAAAGGGGCAAAAATCCGGTCGAGCATCTCGGGAGGAATCCCCGGACCGGTATCGCGGATCTCGATCTGAATGAGCCGGCTGTCACCACGGCCCGGACTCACCGAGGTCTTCACGGTCAGGGTCCCTCCATCCTCCATGGCCTGAATGGCGTTGATGATGATGTTGAACAGCACCTGCTGGATCTGTTTGACATCGACCAGGGCCGGAGGAAGATCCCGCGCCAGCTCCTTGACCCGGTGGATGTTGCGTGCCTCGGGATGCTGCGAAATGAAAAACAGGGTCTCCTTGATCAGGCCGTTGATATCGACCCACGTCAGTTCCGGCTTGCCGGGACGTCCAAAATAGAGCAGGTCGGTGACCGTCTTGTTGAGCCGGGCGATCTGCTCGAGGATCTGGTCGACCACCTCCCGCCGCGGATCGTCCTCGGGAAAGTCCTGTGCCAGCACCGAAATGGCCCCGCTGATACCGGCCAGGGGATTCTTGATCTCGTGCGCCAGGCCGGTGGCCATCTCGCCGACCGAAGCCAGGCGGTCGGCCCGCTGCATCTGCTTGGAATGGACCTCTTCCAGCTCCTCCCGGGCCTGCTGCAGCTTGTCGACCATCGAGTTGAAGCTGCGGATGAGACTGCCCATCTCGTCGGCATAACGCGGTTCCAGCCGCACCGAGAGGTCTCCCTTTTCGACCTGCGCCATCTTTTCCACCATCTCCTCCATCGGCCGCTTGACGAAACGCAACAGCAGAAAGGAGATTCCGGAGGAGAGAATGACAATGGTCACCACCATGTGCAGCATGAAGGACTGGTAGGACTCCCAGATCTGGTCGGTCATCTGCTCGAGGGAAAAGTTGAGATTGAGCACGCCGACAACCTTGCGCCCCTGGCCGTGACAGAAAAAACACTGTTCATTGGTCACGATCGGCTTGACCAGACCCAGCACCTCCTTGCCGTCGACCTTGAAAACACCTTCGCGCCGGTTGTTCTGATAGAGGGTGAGATCGAAACTGCGCAGCCGGGTGCCGATCTCCTCGGGGCGGGCCGACTTGAGAATGGTGCCGTCGGGATGAAAGATGCGGACATTGGTCAGACTGTGACTGCGTCCGACCATCTCGAGAATGTTCTGCACATCGAAGCTGTTGCCGACCCGCATCGAGTTGAAGATCGCCTTTTCGACCGTCGACAGCAGCAGCCAGGCACTGCGCCGGGTCGAGTTGATCAGGTGCTCCTCTTCACGGCGGATATGAAACATGGTGAAGGCACCGATGACCACCGACACCAACAGGATGTTGAGGATGATGACGCGCGTGACAAGACTGTGGAAGATCACGTCCGTACCGCCTCCCGTCGGGCAACAAGGTGGGTGCCCCCCCTTTCCGGCGACCCCATGATCCCTTCACGAAAGTCACTCGTCGTCATCGCCGACCAGGTAGGAAAGGATGATGTCGTCCAGCCCCGGCTCTTCACGCGACGCCGGAGACGTTTCTTTCTTCCCGGTTTCACCGCTCTTCTTCGTACGGCCCCCGCTCCCGTCATCAACATTGGATGCCGGCCCGGAAATGGCGGGCTCCGGCTTCTCGACCAGCGGCCCGTCCGCGGGATCGACCACGCCGTCGAGACCGGCGATCCGGTCGTCGAATTCTCCGTCTTTCAGCCGGCGCAGCATCTCCCGATGCTGCTCCTTCATCAGATCTTCGACCACCTGTTCGAGGTTGCTGACTTTCGTGATATCGGCGTAAGAAGTTTTTCGGGAAGCGAGAATGGTGCCGCCACAATAGAGCAGCGTCACGATGTTCGGGGAACGCAAACCACCGTCCTCGGTCTGGACGTGAAAGAGCCTGCCCTTGTAGCGGAAATTGTGGTTGAAGCCGACAATCATCGTAGTCTTCACCTGCCCGGGATCTGCCCCGGCCCCCTGGCTCCGGCCTTAGGCATGACCGCCGCCATTCGACCTGGCTGCCGTCCGGCAAGCCCCCGTCTGACACGCAGACGCCGCATCAGCCGTCCCTCCCCGGAAGCGGCCGTTCCGCCTCCACCTTGCCCGCGGCGCCCTGCTCCGCCGCCCCGAACAGCCGGCGGGTGTAGCGGAAATCGGCCACCACCGGCAGCCGCAGATCGACATGTCCCTTGATCGTATCGACCGGTTGCCCCTCGATCTTGAACCGGACCTGCCGCACATAGGGAAAATTGACCGACAGACTGTCGACGACGGCGTAGACGGTCAGCAGTTCGGAACGGCTTCCCCCGGGGTGGGAATCGACAAATTCACGGCTGAAATCGACCGTGACCAGGTCGTCCCGCAGAGCGACATCGAGGACACGGGTTCTGGCCGGCAGCACAGGCAGCAACTGAGCCTGCGGCCCGGCAATCAGTACTTCAAGGGTTTCCTTCAGACACACGGATTCTTCGCTGCAACCGGGAACCCGCCGCGTTTCCGACTGCAGCAACTCTCCGTCGGGAGAGGCAAAATAAACCAGAACGTCACGACCGGGCGGCCGGGAAGCCGGCTCCGGCGCAACCGTTTCCGCCACCTCCTGCCGCGGCGACAAGGCCTGACGGCTGAGAATCCCGGCGACGACCGCCAGAATGGCAGCCATCAGCAACACGGCCAGCAAGCGGAAATTCACGCCCCCCCCTTCCCGGCGGCCGATGACCTTGCGGCGGAACAGGAGCCTCCACCAACCATACCGATATCGACCTGCGCCACCGACACAAGCTCGGCGCCAAGGAAAGAACGGCCAACCCGGCGAAACCGGTCCGGCAAATCGGTGACGAAACATTCGATACGCGTCTTGCGCCCGACACCGGCCGTGGCGTCCCTGGCGAGCCCCGCCACCGCCAGCTGGCCGACAATGGCTTCGGCCGTCGCCTCTGCCGAATCGACCAATACGATTCCATCGCCGAGAAGCCGCTGTAAAACCGGCTTGAGCAGGGGATAATGTGTACAGCCAAGCACCAGCGAATCGATACCGGCTTCCTGCAGTGGAGCAAGATATTCCCGGGCACAGATGCCGGCCACGGGGTGGGCGGCCCATCCTTCCTCGACCAACGGCACGAAAAGCGGACAGGCCACGGACAGAACCCTGGCATCCGGACGCAACCGCAAGATCGCCCGCTCATAGGCCCCGCTGCCGATCGTCCCCTCGGTACCGATGACCCCGATGGTTCCCGAGGGAGAGAGCCGGCAAATCTGCCGGGCACCAGGCTCGATGACCCCGACGACCGGCAGCCGGAACAGGTCGGCGAGATGTGGCAAGGCAACTGCCGAGGCGGTGTTGCAGGCAACCACCAGCATCTTGACCCCGCAAGAGACGAGAAAGGCCGCCGCCTGCTCGGCATAGCGGACAACCGTATCCGCCCCCTTGGTTCCATAAGGCACCCGGGCGGTATCCCCCAGATAAACGAAGGATTCACCGGGCAGACGGCGCATGGCCGCACGCAAGACCGTCAACCCACCGATTCCCGAATCGAATATCCCGATAGGGCGATGTGACATCAAGACCTCTCGGCGAAAAAAACGCCCTTTCCTGAAGGGGTTAGAATCGCTTCCGATGCTAGTGAACAGGCGGGCAAATGTCAAGCAACCCCCAATCCCGGGACGCGAACAGAATGGCAGTCTCCGCTGCAAGCAGGTATCGATTCCGGGACATCTCCCCCCTTGCGGCACCGGGAACGATGCTTTAACATGGGCGTTGCTTTGCCGTCTGCCAAAGCATCTGTGATGGAGGGAAACCCGATGAAGGCCCTGCTGGATCTGCTCGAAAACCTGCAAACCGAACGCCTGCTGGCGGCGCTGCAGGATCTCAAACTGGACGAGCTGATCAGGAATCCCGCCTTTCTCGGCGCCGTCGCCGTCATCGGCGCCGTCTGCCTGCTCAAACGCTGGTACAGCTTTCTCGGCGTCGTGCTCGGCCTGGCCGGCTTCACCTGGCTTCTCTCCTACACCCTGCAAAGAGGAACGGAACTCGACAGCGCCGGCAATCCCACCCTGCTGGTCTTCGTCGGCGGTGGTGTCGTCATCATCGGCCTCGTCATCTATCTGTTGTTCATCCGCTCCGACTGAGATATCCGCCGGAGATCCTGCAATGACCGGCCTGACCGCCCCCATACCACTCGAAATCCTCATCGCCGCCGGCAGGCAACCGGTCGATCTGCTGCAACTTTTTCTGCAACAGCCCGATCCGGCGGCCATACTCGAAGAGGCGACCGAGTCCGGGTTTGCCCAGGATGCCTCCGTGGTCGAAAAAGCGCTGTACGGCACCATCCTGCGTCATGGCATCCGGGAGGTCGTCATCACCGTAAACGGTGACCGGCCGGTCCGCGAACTGGCGACCTGGCTGCAACAGCACGATGTGCGGGTTCTGTTCTTCCATTACCCCCTCGACCGCAGTCGCGAAACCCTGGCCCTTGAAATCAAAAAGCTGGCCCGGCATTTCGGCGCCGCGCCGGTCGACATCGATCGCACGCACCACCATCTCACCACCATCCGCGAGCAGCTGCAACACGTCGACCGCCTCTGCTGGCAGGATGACAGGATCTCCAGCCGGGAAAATTTTCGCCTCCAGCTGGCGGCCAGCGACATGAAGGGAGACCCGGAAGCCTTCGCCGCCGAGCTCGACCGCACCATCGCCCGGGCACGGCACAACCGCCCCGGCCGCCACAAACGGCGCATCGCCTGCCTCGGTGACCTCCCCCTGTGGAACGACTTCTTCCTGACCATCGAGGAGTTCGATGCCCGGGTTGTCTACCACGAGGTTCCGCACATGGTCAGCATGCCGCAGAAGGCCGATTCCCTGGTCGAACAATATCTTGCCTTCGACCTGCCCTACGATATCCCCTCCCGTTTGCAAAAAAGCCTGGACATCGCCAGACAGAGGGATGTCGAAGGGCTGATTTTCGTGCGGACGGGCCGCGGCGCCGGCGGTGGCATAGAGGAAATTCTGCTCCGACAACGAACCAGGCTGCCATTGCTGGTCATCGACTGCCATACCGCCGGCCCACTCGACCTGTGCAGCAGACTCCGGCTGAAAGATTTTCTCGCCGGCCTCGACAACAACCGCTGAACACGACGGACCACTTCGTCTCGCCCCAGGAGTCAGACCATGGCATTCAAGAAAAGTGACGGCCTTTTTATCGCCCTGATCATCGTCGTCCTGAGTGTTTTCATCCTTATCTCAGGCGAAGAGAAAACCAGCCGGGTACCAAACGACGAAATTCACGCCCGTTTCTACCCCATCATCCGCGAACAGGGAAAAAAGGCTGGTGAAAAATTCTGCGGCGAATGCCACAACGAGCAGCAGATTCCCTTTCCCAAGGATCATCCGCCGAAGTTCCGCTGCCTCTTCTGTCACAAGCTGAAAGAGGATTGAGCCGCCCCGGAAGGGAATTGACTTGACGACGGCGCCATTTGGCCGC
>CAYTVY010000009.1:0-26398 GCA_964441925.1 uncultured Geothermobacter sp. | reverse complement strand
GAGGATTGAGCCGCCCCGGAAGGGAATTGACTTGACGACGGCGCCATTTGGCCGCATCCAGGCAGAACCCGGACCACGGCCACGAACAAAAAACGTAAAAATATCATGAAATCCAGCTGGTTGCCCGGGAGAAAAGCAGCACCCCTCTCACCATCGAAGCTGGCACCCTTGTTGCTATGCACTGAACCATCCGTTCTGGACTCAGGAGGAGTACCCATGGCGCAGTTCCCCAAAAACGGTAATTTTTTCGACTACCTGCTCTACGCCCTGGCTGGCAGTGTCTTTCTGGTGATGAGCTATTCCTTCATCCTGTGGCTGCAGTTCTGAACGTCACCTCCCGCCGACACCAAGGCCGCCGGCGTTTGCCGGCGGCCTTCTTTCAGCGTTCAGCTTCTACAGAGATTTCTCACCAGGGATCTTGGGCATCTCTCGCCTCCCCCCGGAAATCGGCAGGCCCAAACGCTCCCCGGCAAGGCTTCATTCACCGCAGTCCACGCAGCTCGACCCTCTCGACATAACCGGCCGCCAGATCTGCCAGCTGTCGCAACTTCTCTTCCGGGTAGGGCTCACATCCGGCCAGACCGGGATCGAGCGTGACCTGCGGCGAGAACTGCTGCAGGACCCAGAGCGGGGCACCACGGACCATCTCGCCAAGCTGGCGGATATCCCCGACGTCGACAAACCCGGGAACACAGGTGGTGCGAAACTCGCAATCGACATCGGCTGCCAGCAGCAATCCGGCCGTGCGCCGCAGCGCCTCCAGGCTGACCGGCCCCCGGTGCAGTTCCCCGTAACGCCGCGGCGCCGTCTTCAGATCGAGGGCGATGTAGTCGACCTGCTTCTCCCGCAGCATCCGTTCAACCACCCGGGGGGCAAGCCCGTTGGTATCGAGCTTGACCTGCAGCCCCAGCTCACGGATGTGCCGTACCAGCACGTCCAGCTCCGGCGCCAGGGTCGGTTCGCCGCCGGTCAGCACCACGCCATCGACGAAGTCCCGCCGCTGCTCCAGCTCATCCAGCAACAGATCCAGGGGAACGTCCGGCAGCTCCGCCTCTCCGGTCAACAGTGACGGATTGTGACAGAAAGGGCAGCTCAGATTGCAGCCCGAGAAAAAAACGAGGGACGCAATCCTCCCCGGAAAATCGAGAAGACTGGTCCCCTGAAAGCCCTTGATGGCCATGCCGGATCCATGCATGCCCGCCAGCCGCCGAAACCGATTACGCCGGGCGCGAGCACCCGCGTCAGGACGCTTTTCGGCAGGCCGGCAGACGCTCAATCGTTTTCTTTACGCGAGATCAGAAATTCGGTGCGGTCCCTGAATTCTTCCTTCTTCCCCCGGTTCCACTGCTGAACCGGCCGGAAAAACCCGCAGACCCTCGAATAGACCTCGGTTTTCGCGTCGCATTTGGTCGCCATGACACCCTCCTCTCTTTTCGCTGGCAGCCGCCCGGGCCTGATCGCCGGCAACCGCACTCCAGTAAAGTCCCTGCCAATCGAACATGGTCACCTCTTGCGGCGTCCGCCTCAGGCCGCCGCCCCTTCCTGCTTGTGATAGGGGCAGGAAAAATGTTCACCGGCAATGTAGCCGTGCTCGGGACAGATGGTAAACGTCGGACTGATGGTGAAATAGGGCAGATGAAAGTTCTCGCTGATCCTCTTGACCAGCAGACGGGCACTGCGCCAGTCCTCGAGTCTCTCACCGAGAAAACCGTGAAAGACCGTGCCACCGGTGTAAAGGGTCTGCAGCTCGTCCTGATGCCTGAGTGCTTCGAAAATGTCGTCCGTGGCACCGACGGGCAGCTGACTCGAATTCGTGTAGTAGGGCTGCTCGGTGCCGGAGGTACGGATGTCGGGAAACCGCTCCCGGTCGAGCCGCGCCAGCCGGTAGCTGGTTCCCTCGGCCGGCGTCGCCTCGAGATTGTAGAGATGGCCGCTCTCCTCCTGGAACCCCTCGAGCTGCCGACGCATGAACTCGAGCGTCGCCCGGGCGAGACTGCGCCCCTCGCCGGAGTCGATGCCGACACCCAGCAGGTTGAGACTGGCCTCGTTCATGCCGATCAGACCGATGGTGGAGAAATGGTTGTCCCAAAAGCGGCCGCTGCGCTCGTGCACCCCCGCCAGGTAAAACCGGCTGTAGGGATAGAGACCTTCGCGGGTAAAACGCTCGAGCTGCTTGCGTTTGATCTCCAGCGAGTCGTAGGCATAGCGCATCAGCTCGGAAATCCGTTCGAAAAAGTCGGTCATGCTCGCGGACAGGTAAGCCGCCCGCGGCAGATTGATGGTCACCACGCCGATCGACCCGGTCAGGGGATTGGACCCGAACAGCCCGCCGCCGCGCCGGCGCAGTTCGCGGTTGTCGAGCCGCAGCCGGCAACACATGGAACGGGCATCCTCCGGATCCATGTCGGAGTTGATGAAGTTGGAAAAATAAGGAATGCCGTACTTGGCGGTCATCTCCCAGACCGGTTTCAGACGCTCGCTCTCCCAGTCGATGTCGCGGGTGATGTTGTAGGTCGGAATCGGGAAAGAGAAGATACGTCCCGAGGCATCGCCTTCCATCATCACTTCGCAGAAGGCCCGGTTGAACAGGTCCATCTCCGCCTGGAACTCGCTGTAGGTCTCCTCCCTGATCTCACCGCCGATGATCACGCCTTCACTGCCCAACCCGCGCGGCGGCGTCAGATCGAGGGTGATATTGGTGAACGGCGTCTGGAAACCGACCCGGGTCGGCACGTTCATGTTGAAGACGAACTCCTGCATCGCCTGCTTCACCTCGGCATAGCCGAGCCCGTCGTAACGGATGAAGGGAGCCAGCAGGGTGTCGAAACTGGCGAAGGCCTGGGCGCCGGCCGCCTCGCCCTGCAGGGTGTAGAAAAAGTTGACCACCTGCCCGAGAGCGGTGCGGAAGTGCTTTGCCGGCGCACTCTGCACCTTGCCGTAGGCGCCGGTGAATCCCTTGAGCAGCAGATCGCGCAGGTCCCAGCCGCAGCAGTAGACCGACAGCATGCCGAGATCGTGAATATGGAAATCCCCCCCGCGGTGAGCCTCGGCGATGTAGGTGGGGTAGATCTTGTGCAGCCAGTAGTTGCTGGTGATATTGGCGGCGATGTGGTTGTTCAGCCCCTGCAACGAATAACCCATGTTGGCGTTTTCGTTGACCCGCCAGTCTTCCTGGGTGAGATAGGAATCCACCGCCTCCACCGCTTCCTGCATGAACTGCTGGGTGCGGCGCAGGGCGGCATGCTGCTGCCGGTAGAGAATGTAGGCCTTGGCCACCTTGGCGTGCCCGTTCTCGATCAGGCACTTTTCGACCAGATCCTGCACGTTTTCGACGGTGGGGATGCGGCCGTCCTTGTAGATGACCTCGAGGATACCGACGACCTGGCGGGCAATGGCGTCGGGCTTCTCCATGTCGGTCCCCCCGACCGCCTTCACCGCCTTGCGGATCGCCTCGGCGATCTTTTCGGGTTCGAAACTGCTCAGCCTCCCGTCACGTTTACGAATGAACTCGATCATCGCCGCTCCCTCCCCGGACTCAATCAGCACGCGATCAATCTAGCACAGCCGAAGGCTGAGTCAAGGACAAAAACACAACATCTGGGCAGCCCCTGGCCCCACCAACCCAACATCTTGTGAAAAACTGTGTGCAAAAGCTGTGGACAAGGCGGGGATAGCCCCTGCTAAGAAGGCAAGATTCTTGACCCTTCACGAACGGCTGTGCTAGGAGACGGACAGTATCCACCTGCAACCGGGAGCCGCCATGCCAACACTGACACGTTTCGGAATTTCCATCGACCAGGAACTGCTCGACCAGTTCGACCGCCTCATCAGCCGCAAAGGCTACGCCAACAGGTCCGAAGCGATCCGCGATCTCATCCGCAACTCACTGGTCGAAGACGAATGGCGGGAGGGAGACAGGGAAACCGTCGGCACCATCACCCTGGTCTACGACCATCACACCCGCGACCTGGCTGACAAACTGACCGAACATCAGCATTCCCACCACGATGCCATCATCTCGGCCCTGCACGTCCATCTCGACGCCCACCATTGCCTCGAGGTGGTGGTCGCCCGCGGAGCCGGCAGCAAGGTGAAAAAACTGGCCGACGAGCTGATCGGCACCAAAGGCGTGGTCCACGGCAAACTGACCATGGCCACGACCGGCAAACAGCTGCGCTGAAAGCGGACCGTCACGCGGAAGACGAAACAGGCGGCTGAACGGCGGGCGGGCGTTACGCCTGCAGACAGCCCTTTTCAGTCCCCTGCGCCGAGACGGTACCGGCAGGCCGTGCGACATAGACCGGCAGGGTCACGATCACCTTGGTGTACGCCCCGGCCACACTGTCGATGGCGATGCTGCCGCCATGGTCACGAACGATGTCCTGGGTGATCGAAAGGCCCAGGCCGGTGCCGACACCGGCCGGTTTGGTGGTGAAGAAGGGGTCGAGAATCCGCTCCAGCAGATGTTCGGGGATGCCCGGACCATGGTCGTGCACCAGCAGCCGTACCCGGCCATCCTCGACCAGTTCGGCTGCGATGCGCAGCCATTTGTCTTCGGAATAGGCGGGATATTTGTCGTTCAGGGCATGCCGGGCGTTGCTGAGAAGGTTGATCAGCACCTGTTCGAGTTGCTGGTAGCGGCCGGCCACCGGCGGCAGGTCGTCGGCCAGCTCGATGTCGACCCGAATGCCGTCCTTGCGCAGTTGCGCCTTCATCAGGGTCAGGGCATCGCTGATCACCTCGTGCAGACAGACGGCACGTACTTCCTCCTGTCGATTGCGGGCAAAGCTCAACAAACTGCTGACGATGCCGGCGATCCGGTTCCCCTCCTTGATGATGCGTTCCGGCAGCTCGGCCGATTCGCCACCGGCACGGGCGTGATTGACCATGATCTGGGCGTAGTTGATGATGCCGTTGATCGGGTTGTTGATCTCATGTGCCACCCCGGCGGCCAGCTCACCGATGGCCGCCAGCTGGCCGGTACGAACTGAATCACGATGACTTCGCACCTGCTCGGTGACGTCGCGAACAAACTTGATGATCCGGTCGACCTTTCTCTGCTCGTCGAAAATGGGGATGGCGCGCGCCTCCAGAATCCGTCCGTCCGGCAGCTCCATCTCGACACATTCCGACCGACCGCCACGCAGGGCATCCCCCACCACACAGCGGCGGGTATCGACGCCGAGAAATGCCAGGAGATCCGCCGTGCGGCAGCCCACGATCTCCTCCAGCGGCCGGCCGAACAGGTCGCCCGCCGTCCGGTTGGCCCAGGACACCTTCTGTTCCCGATTGAAAAGGAGCAGGGCGTCCGGAATGGCATCGAACAGGGCCTGAAACTGCCGTGACAGTTTGCGGTGCTGCTGCTCACTCTGCCGCAGGGCCGTTTCGGCCATACGCCGGTCACTGATGTCGCGGGCGACGATGAAGGCGACGGGTCGCCCCTCCTGACGATAGAAACTGATATTGAACTCATAGGGAAGCCGTTTGCCGATCGCCGTCCTGATATCGGCCTCGAACAGCAAGTGTCCGTCCTTCTGACCGCGCGAGAACAACACGACCGCACTGTCGGCGGGTTCGAACAGATCGGGACATATATCCCGGAACCTGGTTCCGAAAAGGGTTTCCCGGTTGATCCCCAGGGAACAGCAGGCGATCTCGTTGGCCTCGAGAAGGCGGTCCGGCAATCCCTTTGCGTCGAGGCCGGTCACCAGGATGGCGTCGCGGCCGCTGTTAAACAGGCGCAGATAGTGCTCCCGGCTCTGGCGCAGGTCATCTTCCCGCAGGCAGATCTCGGCGGCCATGCCGCGCACGCTCGCCGCCAGTTCCTCGATTTCGGCATAGGGCTGAGGGGCCAGCCCTACCTGGTAGTGGCCGGCGGCGATATCGCCGATCTGCGCCGACAGATCCTGCAGGGGACGCACCAGACGTCGACTGAAGGTGACAGCCATCAACAGGGCCAGCAGAACGGCGAAACAGAGACCGACCGCCACCGACGCCTGCAGGTGCCGGCTGGCGGCGTATGCTCCCGCCAGATCCTGGGTCACCAGCACCATCCAGCCGACACCGGGCACCCGGGCGAGACTGCCGACCGTTTCGCGTCCCTGCCTGTCGAAGGTCCAGGTGCCGGCATCACCGGCCAGACCTTCACGTACCGGCGGCAGATGGCGCAATGACCTGCCCTGCCCCGGTGCCTCTTCCGTCGATTGCATGATCAGCCGGCCGGTGCGATCGATCAGGGCCAGCACCAGGTCGGACCTGTCGCCACCGACTTTGCGAAGGCGGCCGAGAAATGCCTGATTGAGCCGGCCGGCCAGCACCAGGTCGCTGAAGGGAAAGACCAGCAGCAGCTCCTGGTCCCCGGACACGGGAGAGAGAAAGAGATCGCTCCAATAGACGTCGTCGCCCCGCAACGCCCGGGCAAAAAAGGGCATCTCGGCCAGATCGAGACCGAGAAAGTTCTTGCGCAATCGGCGCGATTCTTCCGGCAGACCGACATCCAGTACCCGGCCGCGCCGGTCTAGCAGCAGAATCGAATCGAAATAGTCGGAATTGCGGACGGCACTGTCGAGCAGCAGACGGGTGGCATTCTTTTCGTCGGCAAGGTCAAGAAGCAGAACGGCCGCAAGCTGGCGCAGAACGGACTGGGGTTCACGCAGGGACTCGCCGATTTCCCGGGCGACGGCATTGGCAAGCAGGAAGTTTTTCGTCTCGAGATTGACCCGGGTTTCCCGATTGACAAGGGTCAGGGTCACGCCACCCAGCAAGAGAACGGGAAGCAGCGACAGGAAGAGGAATCGCCAGAGAAGAATGCTTCGGAGCTTCGCCTGCCTCACCATCAATCACTCACACCAACATACACCCCCTGCTGCAACGGCAGCAAACCATCTCCCGCCAGCCTGGCCGGCTGCCGGACAGGGCAGCACCGGCGGCACCAGGCGACAACGAAACTTTACCTGAAGTCGCCAATAAAAAAAAGTCAATAAATTCGGCAGGACACGAGCCTCAAAGCCCTTCTTCCTCCTTGAGCTGCTCAAACATGACGTTGAGCACCTCATCGATCTGTTTCGGCGTCATCCAGCCATGTTCGAAAAAGATGGTTCCGAGGATGCGGTGCGGCCGGCCGCCGAGATTGTCGTCGACCTGCTCGCTCAGAGCCTGTTTGAGCTGTTCCGGGGTCACGAACCCCATCTTGACGGCCAGTTGCCCGAACCGGGGGCAGTAACGTTCGGTGGGATGATGGCGTTCGACGCTCATGGCAACACCTCCGGAAGAAGTTCATCGTGCCGGCTACCCACCTTCTCGACCGGAACGGGGACAAACTTTAACCCAACCACCACAAACCGAGATGCCGCCGGCAGCTGAACTGCTTTCCGCCAGGATGAGCTGCGAATGGTCATTGACCTTTCTCCTCGCCCGGCAACGAAGCCGCCGATGGTTGATCACCCCAATGGCCGGCGGCCGTCATCATGCAGTTGCGGCCGGCGTCCTTGGCCCGGTAGAGAGCTGCGTCGGCCCGGGCGAACAGGCTGTTGGCATTGCCGGCGTCACGGGGGAAGGTCGCCATGCCGATACTGACGGTGATATGAATGACCGACTCGGGATGATCGAGCAGGGCGATGGCGTGTCCGGAAAAGAATTCCCGAATCCTTTCGGCCAGTTCGGCCGCCTCGGCGGCATCGGTCTCCGGCAACAGGATGGTGAACTCGTCGCCGCCGATACGGGCCGCATGATCGTTGATGCGCACCAGATCGCGCAGCTTGCGGGCCACCTCCTGCAACACATAATCCCCCACCTGATGGCCGAAAGTGTCATTGATCTCCTTGAAACGGTCGATATCGAGAATCAGCAGCGAAAAGACATGTCCGTAACGCTCGGCACGACGGGTTTCCTCGTGGAAAAGACGGTAGAATTCACGAACGTTGTGCAGTCCGGTCAGATAATCGACAGCAGAGAGACTGGCCAATTCCTGGTGACTTTGTTCCAGCTTCTGCGCCATCAGGTTGAAAGTGCGGGCAAGATCGGCCAGCTCGTCATGGCCCACCTCGGCGACCCGGGCCGACAGTTCTCCTTCACCCAGCAGTCGCACTCCTTCCTTCAGGGAGCGGACCGGCTCGAGAACCGAACGTGACAGCCAGGCGCCGATCACCAGCGTCAGACCAAGGGCCATCAGCAGAACCACCGCCAGGAAACCGAGAGTCGCTGTGCGATCCCCGATGACCCGGTCATACAGTGCCACCATCTCGGCCAGCGCCATCTGCCGGACTCTGGCCAGCTTCTGTTCCGCCGCCTCGAGGTGTCGCAGGAACTTTCGCTGCAGTGCCGCGCCTTCGGCACCGCCGCTGTCCGCAAGCGCGATCGCCTGCTGCCAGTCCCGGAAGGACCGTTCCATGGTCTGACGTTCGTCGGTACTGGAAAAATCCGCGGCCAGCAGTTGCCGGTACCGATCGGCAATCGCCTTTCTCGTCTCCGGGGGCAGAACCTGTCCGAACGGCGGACGGTGCTGACGAAACTCGTCGATCAGGGCATGAATCCGCTGTTGCAGACGGTTGACGGGAGCAATCTGCTCGATGGCCTCACTGGCCACGAAGTCCATGGCACTGGCCATGCGCTGCAGGGTACAGAACCCGACCCCGACGGCGACCAGCAGCGGCAGCAGCATCAGACCGAGTCCGAGGCGTAACCGGTTTTTCAGTGAAATCGAGGACATGTCGCTTCCCGTCGATGTTCGATGGCAACCTTAAGATTTTACCATCGATCCGCGGGAAAGACAGGAACCCCGGTCGTCGGAACCGCCCCGCGGTTCCGACGACCGGACAAGAACAGGGATCAGATACCGAGGTAGGCGGTCTTGACCTCTTCGTTGGTCAGCAGGTTGGCGGCGGAGTCAGCCAGGGTGATGCGGCCGTTCTCCATGACATAGCCGCGATGGGCGAGCTTCAGCGCCTGATTGGCGTTCTGCTCGACCAGGAAGATGGTGGTGTTGTTCTCGTGGTTGATGCGGCGGATGATGTCGAAGATCTGCTGGATGATGATCGGCGCCAGCCCCAGCGACGGCTCGTCCAGCAGCAGCAGGCGCGGCCGGGCCATCAGGGCGCGGGAGATGGCCAACATCTGCTGCTCGCCGCCGGAGAGGGTGCCACCCAGCTGGTTGCGCCGCTGGGCGAGAATGGGGAAGAGGTCCATCACCATATTCAGGTCCTGCTTGATCAGCAGCTTGTTCTTGCGCAGGTAGGCCCCCATCTCCAGATTCTCGAGCACGGTCATGTTGGGGAAGATCCGCCGGCCCTCCGGCACCTGGATGATGCCCAGCTCAACGATCCTGTCGCCCGGCAGCCCGTGAATCGGCTTGCCCTGGAAGAGGATCTCGCCGGAGCGGGGCGGCACGATGCCGCACAACGACATCAGGGTGGTCGTCTTGCCGGCACCGTTGGCGCCGATCAGGCAGACGATCTCCCCTTCCTGAACTTCGAGACTGACGCCCTTGAGGGCCTGGATGTTGCCATAGAAGGTGTTGATCGCCCTGACCTTAAGCATCGTCACCTCCCTCGCCGAGGTAGGCCTCGATCACCTTCGGGTTGGTGCGGATTTCCTGCGGCGACCCCTGGGCGATCTTCTTGCCGTACTCCATGACGTAGATCCGTTCGGAGATGTTCATCACCAGTTTCATGTCGTGCTCGATCAGCAGGATGGCGATGCCCTCCTCTTTGCCGATGCGCACGATCAACTCGTCCAGTTCCTTGGTTTCCTGCGGATTCATGCCCGCGGCCGGCTCGTCCAGCAGCAGCAGGAAGGGATCGGTGGCCATGGCACGGGCGATCTCCAGTCGCCGCTGCGCCCCGTAGGGCAGGTTCTTGGCGAACTCGTCGGCAACTTCAAGCAGACCAACCTTCTCCAGCAGGTCATAGCTCTTCTCCACCGTTTCCCGCTCCTCGCCCAGCACCTTCGGGTTGCGGAAGATGGCCCCGAGGATGCTGGTCGTGGTGCGGCAGTGGCGGCCGATCATGACGTTTTCCAGCACCGTCATGTTCTGGAACAGACGGATATTCTGGAAGGTACGGGCCATGCCGATCTCGGTGACCCGGTTCGGCTTGTAACCGTTGATCATCCGGGTCTGGCCGCCCGGCGGATGCACCAGGATCTCGCCACGGGTCGGCTTGTAGATGCCGGTGACGCAGTTGAAGAAGGTCGTCTTGCCGGCGCCGTTGGGCCCGATCAGGGCGACGATCTCGTTTTCACAGACTTCGAGGGTGACACTGTCGACGGCACGCAGACCGCCGAAATCCATGGTCAACTCCCGCACTTCCAGCAGTTTGGCAGCAGCTTCAGCCATTGTTCTCCTCCGCCGCGGGCCTGCGGTGAGCATAGGTTTTGCGGACATTGGCGATCAGCCCCTGGGGCCGGAAGATCATCATCAGCACCATAACCGCGCCGAAGACCAGCATCCGGTAGTCGGCGAAGGCACGCAGGTATTCCGGCATCAGGATCAGGATCAGGGCGGCGATGATCACCCCGACGATCGAGCCCATGCCGCCGAGCACGACGATGGACAGCACGATCGCCGATTCCATGAAGGTGAAACTGTTCGGATTGATGTAGGTGTTGCGGGCGGCGAAGATGACACCGACCGCCCCCGCCCAGAAGGCTCCCAGGGCGTAGGCCGACAGCTTGGTGCGGGCCATGTCGACGCCCATGGCGACACAGGCGATCTCGTCCTCGCGCAGGGCCATCCAGGCCCGGCCGATACGGGAATCCTTCAGACGGTTGGTGACGAAGATGGTGAAGATCACCATCAGGATCATCAGGTAGTAGGTGTAGGTGGTGGCCGCCCCGATACTCATCTCGATCCCGAAAAGACCTGGGCGGGGGATATTGGCGATGCCCTTGGCGCCGTTGGTCACCTCTTCCCAGTTCTCGATGACGATCTTGGCGATCGAACCGAAACCGAGGGTGACGATGGCCAGGTAGTCACCGCGCAACCGCAGAATGGGGAAGCCGAGCACGACGCCGAACAGGGCACCGATCAGGCCGCCGAGGGGCAGACAGGCCCAGAACCCCAACGCGGGAAAATGCTGATGAATCAGGGCGTATGAATAGGCGCCGACGGCGAAGAAGGCGACATAACCCAGATCGAGCAGCCCCGCCAGGCCGACGGTGATGTTCAGCCCCAGGCCAAGCACCACGAAGATCAGGGCCAGCACCATGATGTTGACCTGGTAGACATCGAGCACCCAGGGGAAGAGCACGGCGATCGCCGCCAGTACGCCGAGCAGCGGCCGGTAGAGCTTGGGATCCTGCAGCAGACGCTGGCCGAGGGTCGGCGCCAGCAGGCTTTCATCCTCGAGTTCCGCTTTCTTGCTGCGCATCTGCCGCTTCTCCAGTGCCCAGCGCCAGAACATGTGCAGAAAGAACGCCCCGATGAAGACCCAGAGCATGTTGAGCCAGCGCCACTCGACGACGTTTTTCAGGGTGTTGACCTTGACCACCATCAGGGGAAAGGTCAGAAAAACGAACCAGAGCGCAACCAGAACCGAACGTTTGAGCGTATTGAACATCGTGCGCACCCTCCCCTAGACCTTCTGCTTGACCGCCTTGCCGAGCAGACCGGCGGGGCGGAGGATGAGAATCAGCACCAGAACCCCGAAGGCGAAGACATCTTCATAGGCGCTCGAGATGTAGCCGGCGGCCATCGATTCGGCCAGGCCGAGCACCAGTCCGCCGAGGGCGGCACCCGGAATGTTGCCGATGCCGCCCAGAACGGCGGCGGTGAACGCCTTCACTCCGGCCATGAAGCCGATATAGAAGTTGATCTGCCCGATGTAGCTGCCGACCAGCACCCCACCGATGGCCGCCAGCACCGAACCGATGATGAAGGTGACCGAGATCACCCGGTCGACGTTGATGCCGACCAGCCGGGCCATGATCATGTCCTGCTGGGTGGCCCGCATCGCCTTGCCGATGCGGGTGTACTTGATCAGCACCGTCAACACCACCATCGAAACGGCGCTGGTCACCAGGATCACCAGCTCGGACGAGCCCATGATGTGCGCCACCGGCTCCATGAAGTCAAATTCGGGAATCAGCTCCGGGAAGGGCAGAAAATCGGGGGTCTGGGCCAGCAGAACGTAATTCTGCAGAAAGAGCGAGGCCCCGATGGCGCTGATCAGTGGCGACAGCCGTGGCGCGTTGCGCAGGGGCTGATAGGCGATCTTTTCCAGGGTGTAGCCGTAGGCGGCGGCATAGATCATGGCGATCAGACCGGCCAGCACGAGGATGGAAAACCCGGAAAAACCGTAGATGGTCAGCACCCCGGAGACGATCAGGGCGACAAAGGCACCGATCATGTAGATTTCGCCATGGGCGAAATTGATCAGCTGGATGATGCCGTAGACCATGGTGTAACCCAGGGCGATGAGTGCGTAGATGCTGCCCCGGGTCAGGCCGCTGCAGAGCAGTTCGAGAAAATAGTCCATAAGTCCGACGTCACGTTAACTTGCGGATTTTAATCTCCGCAAGGCAAAAGGACGGGGGACAGGCGCCGCCTGTCCCCCGCTCGTTTCATCCCTGTCGGCCAGGATCAGAGCTCGACGAACTTGCCGCCCCGAACCTGGTAGACGGAAAAGCCGACGCCCTCGGCATCGCCCTTGGCGTCGAACTTGATCCTGCCGACCGCGGTATCGACATAATTGTTGCGCAGGGCTTTCTCCAGCGCCGCGTAATCGGTACCGCCGGCAGCCTTGATGGCGGCCAGGGCGGCCTGCATGGCGGCATAGCCCTGATCGAAGAAGGTGCCCGGCTCCTTGCCGTATTTCTTGACGTAGGCGGCGCGGGCCTTCTTGTTCTCCTCGTACTTGGTCACATCCATCGGGCCGGTGGCGTAGACGCCCTCGGCCTTCTTGCCGGCGATCTCGAGGAAGCCGTCCCCCTTGATGCCGTCGGGACCGATGAAGGCGGCCTTGACCCGCTTCTTCTTCAGCTGGGCGACCAGCTTGGAGGCCTCCGGATGGTAACCGCCGAAGATGACGGCATCCGCCTTGACCCGGCGCACCTTCTGAATCACCGCCGAGTAGTCCATGGCACCCGGGGTGATGCCTTCGTACATGACGACCTCCGCTTTGCCGCCTTCCTCGATGAACTTCTTGGCGAAATCGGCGAAGCCCTTGCCGTAGTCACCCTTGTCGTGAATGATGGCGATCCGCTTGGCACCGAGCTTGCCGGTGACGAAGTCGGCGGCCAGCTTGCCCTGCATGTCGTCGGAGGCGATGGTGCGGTAGAAGTTGGGGTAATCGCCGCTCTGGGTCAGGGGCGGATTGGTGGCCGACGGCGAGATGGCGATGACCTTGGCTTCCTTGTAGATGCCCAGGGCCGCCTTGGTGGCGCCGGAGCAGACATGGCCGATGACGATCTTGGCTCCTTCCGATACCAGCTTGGTGGCGGCGTTGGTGGCGATCTCGGGCTTGCACTGGTCATCCATCGGGATCACCTCGACCTTCTTGCCAAGAAGACCGCCGGCGGCGTTGACCTGATCGGCGAGCATCATCGCCGCTTCCTTGGTCGGAATGCCGTAAGGAGCCAGGTCGCCGGTATGGGGACCGGCAACGCCGATCTTGATGGTGTCGGCGGCAAAGGCCGGTACGGCCAGGGTGGCTGTCAGCAAGACAGCAAACATCAGCTTTACGTGACGCATCTAAATTCTCCTCCTTTGTCAACAAGTTTTCCGCATGGACAGACAATGGGACACGGTTTTAACCGTATAAGAAAAAAGTTCCCGGCGCGTCAAGGCAAAAGCGCATGATTCGAACAAAAATCTTTTCAATGCCATCAAACACCGTTATTCGCCCACCGAAACTGGCCGTCAGCCGCCGAACCTGGCGAACCCCGGCCAGCCCGGCTCCGGCGAACTCGACCGCCAGCCCACCGGAGATGACCGGCTCGACCGCCAGTGGCCACCCGACGTCACCGCGTGGGCGATGAAAAACCCTTTGTCCCTTGCCAGCCGTCTGTGCTATAAGGCAGTTTTGCTATTGTCAAAACCCTGTTCACCTCTGCCAACAAAACCGTCGGAGAATAGCATGGAACGCGGAGAAAGGGAACCCATCCAGGTCATCTGCCCGAAATGCCGCTATACCGAGATCGTTTATCTGCCCTGCGAAGACCTGCCCAAATGTCCGCGGTGCGACATCCGCACGATCATCGCGGAACTGCTCGACGAGGGAAAATCCTACTGAACGCCCCATATCGGACACCATGCCGATTTGCCATCAACCAACCCACAAAGGAGGAAACGAGATGAAACGTCTGCTCGCTGGCATCCTGACCCTGTGCCTGCTCGCCCTGCCCCTGGCGGCCGTTGCCGGCACCCTGGACGAAATCCAGAAACGCGGCACCCTGCGCGTCGGCATGGAGCCCGGCTACATGCCCTTCGAACTGACCAACAAGAAGGGCCAGATCGTCGGTTTCGATGTCGACATGGCCAAGCGCATGGCCAAGGCGATGGGCGTGAAACTGGAGCTGGTCTCCACCGCCTGGGACGGCATCATTCCGGCCCTGATCACCAAGAAGTTCGACATCATCATGTCCGGCATGACCCTGACCCAGGAACGGAACATGAAGATCAACTTCGCCAACCCCTACATCGTCATCGGCCAGACCATCCTGCTGAAGAAGGAACTGGCCGGCAAGGTCAAATCGTACCGTGACCTGAACAAGGCGGGCTTCACCGTCGGCTCCAAACTCGGCACCACCGGTGAACAGGCGACCAAGCGGATGATCCCCAAGGCCAAGTACATCTCCTACGAGACCGAACAGGAAGGCGTGCTCGAACTGGTCAACGGCAAGATCGACGCCTTCATCTACGACCTGCCCTACAATGCCGCCGCCTTCGTGCAACGGGGGCAAGGCAAGATCGTCCACCTCGACAAGCCCTTCACCTACGAGCCGCTGGCCTGGGCGGTACGCAAGGGCGACTACGATTTCATCAACTGGCTGAACAACTTCCTCAACCAGGTAAAGAACGACGGCACTTACGACAAGATCTATCACAAGTGGTTCGAAGACGACGCCTGGATGAAGAGCCTGCAATAACCAACAACCCGCGTCGGCGGGTTCATGCCGGTGCCCCGTGCGTGGACCCGCCGACCGGACAGCCTCGACAGAAGGACCGACAGTTTTGACAACCGACAAACCTCTGTGGCCCTGGAAACTGCTGCTGGCCGTCATCCTGATCGGCATGGCCGCCGGCACCTGGGGGGCCGTCAACCGTATCGACTACACCTGGCGCTGGAACCGGGTTCCGCAGTATTTCTTCTACGAGAGTGAAGAGCCGATCACCATTCCCTTCGACGGCCGGGTCGAACAGATTCGCAACGAAGGCAAGACGGCCGTCCTGACCCTGGTCTCCGAGTCGGGCGACAAGGAAGAAGCCCGGGTCGAGGCCGACACTCTCCGGGTGGACGAGGGCGAGGATCTGTTCGAGGGCGACACCCTCGGCTTCGTCCACGAGTGGCGTTTCGGCCCGCTGACCACCGGTCTGTGGACCACCCTCTGGCTGTCGGGCTGCGCCAGCGTGCTCGCCCTGGTCATCGGCCTGCTCACCGGCCTGGCCCGCATCTCGCGCAACTACACCCTGCGCGGCCTGGCCGCCCTCTACGTCGAATTCATCCGCGGCACACCGCTGCTGGTCCAGATATTCATCGCCTACTTCTTCGTCGGCACCGTCTTCAACCTCAGCCGCAACGTCGCCGGCATCGGCGCCCTGGCCATCTTCGCCGGGGCCTACGTCGCCGAGATCGTGCGCGCCGGCATCCAGTCGATTCCCAAGGGACAGATGGAGGCCGCCCGCTCGCTGGGGATGAACACTTTCCAGGCCATGCTGTACATCATTCTGCCGCAGGCCTTCAAACGCATTCTGCCGCCACTGGCCGGCCAGTTCATCAGCCTGGTCAAGGACTCCTCCCTGGTCTCGGTCATCGCCATCACCGATCTCACCAAGTCGGGTCGCGAGATCATCACCAGCACCTTCGCCACCTTCGAGATCTGGCTGACGGTCGCGGCCATGTACCTGGTGGTCACCTCCCTGATGTCACAGCTGGTCTTTTACATGGAACGGAGGCTCGCAGCCAGTGATTAAGGCAAGCAACGTCACCAAGATCTTCACCGGCCGCGGCCAGGTGGTCCGCGCCGTCGACGGCGTCAGCGCCGAAATCGGCAAGGGCGAGGTGGTGGTCATCATCGGCCCCTCTGGCTCGGGCAAATCGACCTTTCTGCGCTGTCTCAACGGCCTGGAAACCTTCGACGACGGTCACATCGTCATCGACGGCATCGACCTGGCCGACAGGAAGACCGACCTGAACAGGGTGCGGCGCGAGGTCGGCATGGTCTTTCAGCAGTTCAACCTCTTTCCGCACAAGACGGTGCTGGAGAACATCACCCTGGCGCAGCGGGTGGTGCGCAAACGCAGCCGGGACGAGGCCGAGGCCAAGGCCCGGCAGCTGCTGGCCAAGGTCGGCATCGCCGAAAAGGAGAAGGAGTACCCCTCCCGGCTGTCCGGCGGTCAGCAGCAGCGCGTCGCCATCGCCCGCGCCCTGGCGATGGACCCGAAGATCATGCTCTTCGACGAGCCGACCAGCGCCCTCGACCCGGAGATGGTCGGCGAGGTGCTCGATGTCATGAAGCAGCTCGCCCGCGAGGGGATGACCATGGTCGTGGTCACCCACGAGATGGGCTTCGCCCGCGAGGTGGCCGACCGGGTCCTGTTCATGGATGCCGGCAAGCTGGTCGAGGAAGGCACGCCGGAACAGATCTTCAGCAGCCCGCGGCACGAACGCACCCGGCTCTTCCTCAGCCAGGTGCTCTAGGCTGGAATAACGTCGACGGAGCCAGGTGACGTGTCACGCGTCACGCGTCACCCGTCACGCGTCACTTGTCACATGAAAAACCGCTCCATGCCGAACGCAACCAATGACCGGCGCCACGCCCCCCTGTTCTACGCCCTGTTCTGCATTCTGGCCTGGGGCATCTCCTACGCCGTCATCCGGCAGACGGTACAACAGATCCCGCCCCTGACCCTGGCCTGCCTGCGCCACCTGTTCGGCGCCCTGCTGATCTGGCCGCTGACCCGGGGTCGTTTCGGTTCCAGCCGCATCCCGGCCCGCGATCATCTGGCCATGTGCGGACTGGGACTGGCCGGCATCACCCTCTACTTCGGCTTCGAAAACCACGGTCTGAAGCTGACCTCGGCTTCGCACGGCGCCCTGCTGATCGCCCTGATTCCCCTGGGCACCGAGCTGGTCACCGCCCTGCGCCGGCGCACCCTGCCGGCGGCGGCGACCTGGGCCGGCACCGCCCTGGCGCTGACCGGCGTCGGCCTGCTGGTCGGCCAAAGCGACGGTGTCGCCAGTCTCGAGGGTGACCTGCTGATGCTCGGCGCCGTGGCCAGCTGGATCGGCTACACCTTCGGCGTCAACCGCTTCGCCGGCCGCTACCCGGGACTGCTGCTGACCCGGCAGATCATGCTGTACGGCGCCCTCACCCTGCTGCCCGGCATGGTCTGGGAACTGGCCCGCACCCCCTACGCCCTGCCCGACGCCGGCGCCTGGCTCGGTTTCGCCTATCTGACCGTCATCTGTTCGGTTCTCGGCTACGACCTGTGGAACCGCGCCGTGCCACGTCTCGGCCCCAGCGCCGTCAACAACCTGCTCTACCTGTTGCCGCTGGTCGGCGTCATCACCGGCGTCCTCGCCCTCGACGAACCGGTCACCGGCGCCCTGTTCGCCGGCGGCGGCCTGATCCTCGCCGGCGTCGTCCTGGCCGGCCGGGGACAGCGGAGCAGGGCCGAAAATGTCTGCCATGCCGAATGAACGGACTGCCTCCACGTTTCGCGACGGCCTGACCGCCGCCTGGCCGATCATGCTGGGCTATTTTCCCATCGGCATGGCCCTTGGCGTGCTCGGCCAACAGGCGGGGCTCGGCCCGGCCTGGATCGGGCTGATGTCGGTACTGGTCTTCGCCGGCAGCGCCCAGTTCATCGCCGTGGCGATGCTGGCCGGCGGGGCCTCGGCCACCTCCATCATTCTCACCACCCTGGTGGTCAACTTCCGGCATTTCCTGATGAGCAGCGCCCTGGCCGTACCCCTGCGCGGCGTCGGCCGCGCCTTTCTCCTTCTCTTCGCCTACGGCATCACCGACGAGAGCTTCGCGGTCAACATGACCCGTTTCCGGGAAGGGAACTGGGACCGCTGGCGGGCCCTGGTGGTGCATCACGCCGCCAACACCACCTGGATTCTGGCCACCATCCTCGGCAGCCTGGTGGGCAGCCTGATTCCCCCCGGAGCCTGCGGCATCGATTTCGCCCTGCCGGGCATGTTCATTGCCCTGCTGGTGCTGCAGCTGCGTGACCGGGTCCATGTCGTCACGGGCGTTCTGGCGGCCGGACTGGCCGTGCTCTGGAAACTGCTGATACCGGGAGATTCCTACATCGTCGGCGCCGCGGTGCTGGCCGCCACCGGCGGCTACCTGCTGCGACGGAAGAGGAGACGGCAGGAGGAGGCATGACGTTCCGGCACTACCTGCTGCTTCTGCTCGGCATGGGGGCGGTGACCTACCTGCCCCGCCTGCTGCCGTTGCTGCTGCTCTCGCAGCGTCGGCTGCCGCGCTGGCTGGTCGCCTGGCTGGAACTGATTCCGGTGGCGATTCTCGCCGCCCTGCTCGCCCCGACCCTGCTGTTCGACGGACAGAACGGCCACATCGACCTGCTGCGGCCGCAGCTGTGGGTCGCCGTGCCGACCTTCCTGTTCGCCCTGAAAACCCGTTCCCTGGGCGGCACGGTACTGGTGGGGATGGGACTCTACTGGCTCGCCGGGCTGTTCTGATCGCCGGGCAGCGGCTCGGCGTATTTCCAGCGGTCATGCACCCAGAACCACTGTTCCGGGTAGCGGCGGATGTAGTCCTCGAGCAGGCCATGGATGCGGGCGGTGTCGGCGGCATCGTCCCCGCTGGGAGCAAAGGCCGGCAGATAGTCGATGCGGCTGCGGCCATCGGGCAGCACACCGGTGAAGACCGGCTGAATCAGGGCGCCGGTTGCCCGGGCGAGAACCGAGGCCACCGGCACCGCCGGCACCAGCTCACCGAAAAAGGGCACGGGTACCCCCAGCCCGGGACGCACCTTCTGGTCGATCAGTACGCCCAGATCCTCACCGGCACGCAGGACCTTGATCATCGCCCGCAGTCCCCGGCTCTTGTCGACGATGCCGATATTGTTGCGGCTGCGAATCTCCTCGACGAAACGGTTGACGCCGGGCTGCTCCACCGCCCGGACCACGATCCGCATGCCGCGACCGGCTAGATGGACATGCACCGGCGGCAATACCTCCCAGTTGCCCAGATGGGCGGTCACCAGAACCACCCGCCCGCTCCGTTCCCGCGCCTGCCGGTAGTGCTCGAAGCCGTGCACGTCCACCTGCCTCATCAACCGGTCGATGCCGGCATGATACGAACGCAGCAGGGTGATGGCCATGCGGCCGAGATGCCGAAAGACCCGCGGGCAGAGCCGCCCGTCGAAACCGGCCCGGCGCAGGTTGGCACGACAGAGCCGCGCCCGTTTCGGATACGCCAGCATGGTCAGTTGCCCCAGCAGCGCCCCAAGGGCCATGGCCAAAGGCCGTGGCAGCACGGAGAAAACAAGGGCGAGCAGCCGCAACAGCCGGTAGGTGAGATGATCGATCAGACGCATGGTTCGACAATCGCAGACGGTGTACCATCGTTGGCCGCGTGACGTGCCGGTGACGGGCGGCGAGCCGCCGGAAGGCGTCACCTTACCCGGCGAACGCCCTCCGGTCAATACCCCCGACCTGTCCTCCTACCCCCGCCCATCAGCCCGGCCAGGGCCGCCAGCAGCGCCCGGTTCTCCTCCGGGCGCCGCACCGCCAGCCGCAGCCAGCCGTCGTCGAGCCCGGAAAAATTCGCGCAGTCACGCACCAGAATCCGCCGGCGGCGCAGGGCGGCCGCCAATTCCGCCGCCGGCCGGAATGCCGCCGGCAGCCGGACGAGCAGGTAGTTGGCGGCCCCGGAAACGACCTCCAGGCCGAGGCTCTCCAGTCCGTCCCGCAACTGCCGGCGCCAGCAGGGAAGCCGTTCCAGGGTCCGGCGACGGTAGGCCCCGGCGTCCAGACAGGCGCGGGCGGCGGCCAGCGCCGGCACCGACAGGTTCCAGGGCGGCAGCATGGCCGCCAGGCGTTCGATGCCGTCGGCCGGGCCGGCGACAAAACCGGCCCGCAGGCCGGGGATGGCGTAGAACTTGGTCAGGGAACGCAGAATCCAGAGCCGCGCCCGGCCGGCCACCTGATCGAGCAGGGAGATTTCAGGACAGAAATCGGCGAAGGCCTCGTCGACCAGCAGGTGCACCCCCGCCGGCAGCCGTTCGAGCAGCTCCAGCAGAACCGGACGCGGCACCACCTCGCCGCTCGGATTGCCGGGATTGGCGAGCAGCAGCAGGTCGGTTTCGGCATCGAGCGCCGCCAGCAGCCGGCCGGCATCGAAGGGACGGCCTGGGGGCCAGATCGCCTCCCCGACCCGGCAGCCGGCCAGTTGCAGGGCCCGGGCGTATTCACCGAAGGCCGGCGCCAGAAGCAGCGCCCGCCGCGGCCGCAACAGCCGCGGCAACAGGTAGATCAGCTCCGTCGATCCGGCCGCCGGCAGCAGGCAGCCGACCGGCAGCCGGTGGTGTCCGGCCAGAGCCCGACGCAGGGATGCGCCGTCCGGTTCGGGATAGTGCCGGCAGTCGGCCAGGGCCGCGGCCGCGGCCCGCAGCACATCCTCCGGCGGCCCGAGGGGGTTGATCGAGGCGGAAAAATCGAGAATCTCCCGCGGCTCAACACCCAGTTCACGGGCGGCGGCGAAAACATCCCCGCCGTGCGATACCGAAGTCAGCGCAGCGGCCATGTAATCACCAGGCCGAGCAGCAGGGCCAGCAGCGAGGTCAGGTACATCAGACGGATCATCCGGCGGTAGCAGCCGATGTCGATGCGCCGGTCGGCATCCCCCAGTGTCGGCTTGTCGACCCGCTCGCCGAAATAGGTGGCCGGGCCGCCGAGCTGCACCCCCAACGCCCCGGCGGCGGCCGATTCGGGATAGCCGGCATTGGGACTTTTGGTCTTGCGGCCGTCCCGCAGCATCACCCGCAGGGCATTCCAGGCGTTGAGTCCCAGCGGCACCGCCGCCAGGACCATCAGCAGGCCGGTCAGCCGGGCCGGGATCAGGTTGAGCAGATCATCCAGCCGGGCCGAGGCCCAGCCCATCTCACGGTAGCGGTCGTCGGTGTAGCCGACCATCGAATCGAGGGTACTGGCCGCCTTGTAGATCATGGCCAGCACCGGGCCGCCGGCGAAAAGATAGAAAAGCGGCCCGACGATGCCGTCGGAGGTGTTCTCCGCCACGGTCTCGATGCAGGCCCGCAGAATCTGCTCCTCGTCGAGCTGGCTGGTCTCGCGGCCGACGATCAGCGACAGCGAGCGCCGCGCCTCCTCGATCCGGCCCTGCTCCAGCAGGGTCACCACCCGCCGGCTCTCCACATGCAGCGCCCGCATGGCCAGGGTGGTGTACCCGAGCCAGACGGTCACCACCAGACCGGCCACCGGATGCAGCCGGCCGGCCAGAAAGATCACCGTCCAGGTCACCAGACCGGTCATCGTCAGGGTGATGACCGCCAGCAGCACGCCGGCCAGGCGCCGGTTGTCGAGCACCGAGGCAAGCACCAGCTCGATCCGTTTGATGAACTTGCCGATGCCGATGACCGGGTGCGGCCAGCCATAGGGATCGCCGAGCAGCAGATCGAGCAGAAAGGCAGCGACAACCGGTCCGTTCATCGGCTCACTCCGTCGAGCCCGACCGCCCGCCAGAGACGGTCGAGATCGAGATGGGATTGCAGGTGGTCGGCCAGCCGGTCCAGCTCGGCCGACAGGTCGCCGCCGGAGGCGGACGGCTCCGGCCGCTGTCCCCGGCGCAGAAAGAGCGGCGCCAGCACCGCGTGACGCAGTCTCTCGTCCTCGAAAATGCCGTGCAGGTAGGTCCCCCAGACCCGACCGTCGGCGGAGACGGCCCCGTCGTCGACCGCCACCTCCCCGCCGGAACGCCGGGTCAGACGGATCAGCGGCCGCGAGGTGAGGCCGCAGCGCGACACCCCGGCGTGAATCTCGTAGCCCGCCACCCGGTCGAAGCCGACAAACCCGGCGGCGGCCGCCGCCGGCAGAAAATGTCCCTCGGCCTGATGGGTCTGCTTGCCGGGACACAGCTCGGTCTCGATGTCGAGCAGCCCCAGCCCCTCTCCTGCGGCCCGCCCGGATTCGACCCCCTGCGGATCGCGGATGACGCCACCCAGCATCTGGAAACCGCCGCAGATGCCGATGACCTGGCCGCCGGCGGCGTGAAAGTCGGCAATGGCCCGCGCCAGGCCACTCTGCTTCAGCCATTCCAGATCGGCCAGGGTGCTCTTGGTGCCGGGCAGAATGACCAGATCGACCTCGGCCACCTGGTCCGGCCGCCGCAGGTAGACCAGGCTCACGCCCGGCTCCCGCTCGAAGGGCTCGAAATCGGTGCTGTTGGCGATGCGGGGCAGCCGGACCACCCCGACACGCACCGGGCCGTCGCCCGGGCGCTGCCGGCTGTCGAGGGAGAGGGAATCCTCGTCCGGCAACCGCAGCTCGAGCCAGGGCACCACGCCGAGCACCGGCACGCCGGTGCGACGCTCCAGTTCGGCGATTCCGGAGTCGAGCAGGGAGACATCGCCGCGAAAACGGTTGATGATCACCCCGCACACCAGGGCCCGCTCCGCCTCGTCCAGCAGGGCGAGTGTACCGTAGATGCTGGCGAACACACCGCCGCGCTCGATGTCGGCAACCAGCACGACCCGGGCGCCGGCCATGCGGGCGGCCGCCAGGTTGGTGATGTCCTGCCGGCGCAGGTTGATCTCGGCGATGCTGCCGGCACCCTCCATCACCACCAGGTCGGCCCCGGCCGCGAGCCGTTCGTAGGAGGCGCAGACCGCCCGCCAGGCGGTCTCGCGGAAATCATGGTACTCCCGTACCCCCATGTTGCCCACCGGCCGGCCCTGGACGATCACCTGGCAGCCGGTCTCCGAATTCGGCTTGAGCAGCACCGGATTCATGTCGACCGTCGGGGCGATGCCGCAGGCCGCCGCCTGCAGCGCCTGGGCCCGGCCGATCTCGCCGCCGTCGGCGCAGACCGCGGCGTTGTTGGCCATGTTCTGCGCCTTGAAGGGAACGACCTTCAGCCCCCGCCGGGCCAGCAGCCGGCAGAACCCGGCGGCAATAACGCTCTTGCCGACATCGGAGCCGGTGCCACCGACGAACAGGGCGGGTGTCCGCCGCCGGCTGCCGGCCGAGGCCCCGGGGCGTCCCTCCCGATTCCCGGCTCCTGACTCCCGGTTCCCGATCTGATAACCCCTCGGCGTCACCATCCGCCCCCGGGCATCGACAAAGGTCGACGCGTTGCCGACGATGACCAGTGTCGTCATGTCGATCTGTCCGGCATCGAAGGAGGCGAGATCGCCGACGGTCACCCGTTCGTCCCGGCGGCAGGCGTTGCGGACAATACCGACCGGCGTGGACGGTGCGCGGTGGGCCAGCAGGATGGCGCGGGCCTGCTCGATCTGCCGCACCCGGCTCCGGCTCTTCGGATTGTAAAGGGCGATGACGAAATCGGCGGCGGCCGCCGCTTCCAGCCGGCGGGCGATGGTGTCCCAGCCGGTCAGCAGGTCGGAGAGGGAGATGACCGCGAAATCGTGCATCAGCGGCGCCCCGAGCCTGGCGGCGGCCGCCTGCACCGCCGAAACGCCGGGGACGATCTCGATCGCGACCTCCGCCGGTCCCTCGGCCTGCTGCAGCTCCAGCACCAGCCCGGCCATGCCGTAGATGCCGGCATCCCCCGAGCAGACCAGGGCCACCGTCTCCCCGGCCGCCGCCCGCCGCAACGCCTCGCGGCAGCGCTCGGTTTCCTGGCGCATGCCGGTGGCAAAGGTCTGCCTGCCGACCAGCAGGTCCGGAATCAGCTCCAGGTAGGTTCTGTAACCGGTCACCACCGAGGCCTGCTCGATGGCGGCCCGCGCCGCCGGAGTCAGATGGGCCGTGTCGCCGGGACCGAGTCCGATGATGTAGAGTTTGGGGCTCATAGAGTCATTTCTTCATCACAAACAAAGTCGGTCTCGCGCCCGCTCGCTTACGCTCTCTCGAGACGCGGAGATACAGAGAATAGCTTGATTTGTCAGCAGACAGAAAACCAAACAGATTTCATCTCCGCGGCCTTGCGTCCCTGCGCGAAATTCCTGGGAATCATTATTCCGCACTTCCGCAATCGCGCGGTTCCCGTTCAAGAATTTCCGCCACCGCCACCGTCACATTGCCGCTCTTTTTCTTTTTCACCAGCAGCCGGCCGCCGCCGGCGGCGAGGATCGCCGCCGGTTCGCACACGCCCCTGGCGCCGACCGCCCGCAGGGCATGTTCGGAGGGAGCGGTGGGGGTGGCGACGGCATTGAGCTGCTCCCTGCCGAAAAATTTCAGCGCCGCCCCGAGCCGGTCCGCGGCCTGGCGCAGGCCGGATTCATCCTTCTTGGCGTCGATGCTGGCCAGGCAGAAAATGCTGGCGGGGGCAAGGAAGGCCTTTTCCATCTCGGCGCGAATCACCGCCTCGATCTCGTCGGCCGCCGTGCCCCGGTTGCAGCCGATGCCGACCGCGTAACGGCGTGGCCGCAACGCCAGCAGGTTCGGCTGCCGCTCAAGCTGCGGCAGGTGGCGGGAGGTCACGAACACCAGCCCCTCGGCGCCGCTGGCCAGGGCGGCGGCGAAACTTTCGGCCGGCTCCACGCCGGGCACCCCGGCAAACGCGGCGCCGACCGCCCCCTGGGGATCGACCAGGGCGATGCGTCCGCCGCGCAGCAGCAGCCCGTTGAGCAGCTTGACGCGGGGATGCGGCTCCACCGCCATGGCCAGCCGCCGGGCGACCGTGTCCCAGGCCGGCAGGCCGTTGACATCGGTGGCGGTGGTGATCACCGCCTGGCCGCCGAGAATCTCCGCCACCTCGGCCGCCAGTTCGTTGGCCCCTCCGAAGTGACCGGAAAGCAGGCTGATGGCGAACTTTCCCGCTTCGTCGACCACCACCACCGCCGGGTCGTGCTGCTTGCCGCGCAGCACCGGCGCCAGCAGGCGCACCACGATGCCGGTCGCCATGACGCAGACCAGCCCGTCGACCCGACCGAACAGCTCCACCAGCACCGGTGCGAGCGGGCCGGAAAAATGGCGGGCGCCAGCGACGCCGTGCAGCTTTTCCGGCAGCCAGAGCTCGGCGTCCCCGGCCGCGTCCGCCAGTCGCCGGGCCAGCGCCGCTCCACCGGGGGTTATGGCGATAATGGCAAGTTGCATTTTATCTCGCGCAGAGTTACAGAACACCATGTTTGCGCTGTGTCTCGAGTGAGCGCCAGCGAACGGGCGCGAGAATCATTTCCTGAATCCATGCGCGAAGGCCGCATCGTACAGCTTCGAACGGGCCGACAGGCCCCGCTCCCGAACGGCCAGGGCTTCGCCGACCAGGATCAGCGCCTGGCGGGTGATGCCGGCGGCGGCGACCCGGTCGGCGATGTCGGCCAGGGTGCCGGTGACGATCGTTTCGTCCGGCCAGCTGGCACGGTGAACGACAGCCACCGGCGTGTCCCCGGTGAAGACACCGCCGGCCAGCAGCTCCTCCACCACCCGGCTCATCATCCCGACCGAAAGATAGAGACAGAGAGTGCCGCCGTTGGCGGCCAGCCGTGCCAGCCGTTCCGTCTCCGGCACCGGGGTCCGGCCCGCGATCCGGGTCAGCACCAGGGTCTGCGACACCTCGGGCAGGGTCAGCTCGCAGCGCAGGGCGGCGGCAGCAGCAAAGGCCGCCGTCACTCCCGGAATCACCTCGTAGTCGATCCCCTCGGCATCGAGCAGCGCCATCTGCTCCTGGATCGCCCCGTAGAGGGCCGGATCCCCGGTGTGCAGGCGGACCACCCGCCGGCCGGCCCGGGCTCCGTCGGCCAGCAACCGGTGGGTCTGCTGCAGATCGAGGGACGCACTGTCGTGCCGTTCGCAGCCGGCGGGACAGGCCGCGAGCAGCTCCGGATTGACCAGCGAACCGGCATAGACCACCAGGTCCGCCTGCTGAAGGGCCTTCAGCCCCCGGACGGTAATCAGCTCCGGATCGCCGGGACCGGCACCGACAAAGAGCACGGGGTAAGACGGGGTCATGCGGGTTCCCTCCGGTGTTCCTTTTGCCTCGCCGGCAACGGCAGGCGCCTTTCCACCCTGTTCCCCGGGCTCAGCCCTTGTCGGCGGAGATGATGTAGACCGGGTTGTAGGCCTCGAACATC
>CAYTVY010000008.1:2054-34292 GCA_964441925.1 uncultured Geothermobacter sp. | reverse complement strand
CCGGAGCTGGTCGCCGGCGCCGACATTCCGGCTGTAGGCCTTCTGTGCTCTTAACAAAAAATGTTCTTTTGTCAAACGATTGCCCGTGCCGCAGTCCGTTATAATTCCGGACAGGGGAGCGGCCGAGCTTGGGGGGCACCTTAGCGCGACCGGCTCGTGCCGGCCTTGACGCAAATCAAGGTTGGCGAAATTGTTGGCCTGAACCAGGTGGTCTTGTCACCGGCGAACCTGTGGGTGTGCCTTGGATTTTTGAAAACGCACCCAGGCCAGGCAATGGCACTCTGCATCCGGCAAAACCCGCTGATTCAGGTCGGACGTTCCGGAATGACGGGGGCTGAGTCACGGACAGATGACGCCGAAACCGGGAACCGTTTTTTGACAAAGCAGCACGGTTCCGCTATAAAATCAGGTTCATGAAATGTTTTTTCACCGTCCCCGCCGGCAGGTCCGTGGGGCGGGGACCCGTTGCCGGTCGAGAGGGATGAACGTACCGGACTGAAGGGAAGGGGACGCTTGCATGGCGGACAACAGGACGAAACCGAGACATCGCAAACGGATTCAGGTGCGTTACGGAGTCGAGCGCCCGAGCCGCATCGCCTTTACCGAGGATGTCTCCGACGAAGGGTTTTTCATCAAATCCGCCCTGGTGCAGAGACCGGGAACCATCCTGCAGGTGGAGATGATCACCCCGGCGGGCGAGGTGGTTCTGCTCGAGGGAAGGATCCGCTGGGCGAAGAAGGTGCCGCCCAACCTGCTGGCCCGGGTGAAGGGGGGGATGGGCATCAAGATACGCTCATTCCGCCAGGGCGAGGAGGCCTACCGCGATCTCTGCCGCCGGTTGCGCGAGCGGCTCGCCTGATCGGCCCGCAGCGTGCGCGGCCGCTGCACTTCTATCCCACCTCGTTGTACTCCCGCCGACGGAAGGCGACACCCAGCTTTTCGGCCAGGGCGCGGCAGGCCTCGATGTCGATGCCGGGCAGGGTGACGGCGGTCGCCGTGACCTCCGGGATGCAGCTTGCGGCCAGGCGCAGGAATTCCTGGACGGCGGCAAAGGCCTCTTCTCCGTAGCGGGACTGGCACCATTGCTGGTAGGTCCGGGCGTCGGCGGCGTTGAGCGATACCGAGATGGCATCGACCAGCCCCGCCAGTTCCGGCAGGATGTTGCGGCCGTGGACCAGGTTGGCCTGGCCGTCGGTGTTGATCCGGACCCGCATTCCCCGCTGTTTCAGCCAGCCGGCGACCTCTTTCACCAGATCGAGCCGCAGCAGCGGCTCGCCGTAGCCGCAGAAGACCACCTCGTCGTAGCCGGACGGGTCGCCGATGGCGGCGATCACCTCGTCGAAGGCCGGTTCCCGGTCGAGGCGCAGCTGGTGTCCCTTGACCTGGAAGTCCCGGAACTTGGCGCAGAAGCGGCAGGCGTTGGTGCAGCGGTTGGTGATGTTGAGATAGAGGGCATTGCGGATCGGATAGGCAATGCGTGCCGTCTGGTCGATCTCGCCGATGCCGAACAGGCTGTGGGCGTTGAGGCTGGTGATGCGGGCGATGTCCTCCAGGCTCAGACCCTTGACTTCGGCGATGGTTTCGGCCGTGAGCCGGACGTGGGCCGGCTCGTTGCGCCGTCCCCGGAAGGGTTGCGGGCTCAGGTAGGGGCAATCGGTCTCGATCAGCAGCCGTTCGGTCGGCACCATGCGCACCACCTCCCGCAGGGCCTCGTTCTTCGGATAGGTCACCGGACCGGCGAAGGAGAGGTGGAAGCCGAGATCGAGGCAGGCGCGGGCCAGCCGCCGGTCGCCGCTGAAGCAGTGCATCACGCCGCCGATGCGGCCGGCGTCCTCCTCCCGGAGGATGGCGATGACGTCCTCGTGCGCGTTGCGGTCATGGACGATGACCGGCAGTCCCAGCTCGGCGGCCAGGCGCAGCTGGCGACGGAAGGCCCGGCGCTGGCTGTCCCGCGGGCAGCGGTCGCGGTAGTAGTCGAGGCCGATCTCCCCGATGGCGACCACCTCCGGGCCGGCCGCCAGCCGGCGCAGCTCCTCCAGGACGTCGTCATCCAGGGAGGAGGCGTCGTGCGGATGGATGCCGACCGCGGCCGAGAGCCGGCTGTTGTCTTTCGCCAGCCGGCAGCTGGTCCGGGAGCTCTGAAGGTCACAGCCGATGGTGATGATGTGCTGTACGCCCTGGTCCGAGGCGCGCTGCAGCACCGCGTTCAGATCGTCGCGGAACTGGCCGCTGTCGAGATGGGCGTGGGTGTCGATCAGCCGGGGCAGGGACATGCGCAACTCCGTCGGGTTCCGTCAAGAGGAAGGGGCGTCCAGACTGCGACGCCCCTTTTCGTTCGATGCTCTTTTTTCAAGTCTGGTCGGTTTCGATACGCGGGAACAGGGGGGGCGCCTTGACGATGGCGGTGCCCGGAGCGAGCAGACCCCAGCCGTCCCGTCCCTCGAGGGTGGTGTCGGCGGATGCGTCTCCCAGGGTCTGGAGGATGGTGGCGGCGGTGGCGGGCATGAAGGGTGCCAGCAGCAGGGCGACCAGCCGCTGCAGCTCCATCAGGTTGTACATGACGGTGCCGAGCCGCTTCCGTCTGCTTTCATCCTTGGCCAGGGCCCAGGGCGTGGTTTCGTCGATGTACTTGTTACCGGCGCCGATCAGTTCCCAGATGGCGATCAGGGCCTTGTTGAAGGCGAGATCGTTCATGTGCCGGTCGACCTCGGCGATCACCGCCGGGACCGTCTGCTCCGCCAGCCGGCGATCGATCTCTTCGGTCTGCTCCGGGGCGGGCAGGGTGCCGCCGAAGTACTTGTGCACCATCGAGGTGGTGCGGCTGAGCAGGTTGCCCAGATCGTTGGCCAGATCGGAGTTGATGCGGTGGATGAGGGCGGCGTGCGAAAAGTCGCCGTCCAGTCCGAAGGGCACCTCGCGCAGCAGAAAATAGCGGATCGGGTCGACCCCGTACTTGTCGACCAGCATGTTCGGCTCGACGACGTTGCGCAGGCTCTTGCTCATCTTCTGCCCCTCGACCGTCCACCAGCCGTGGGCGAAGACCTTTTTCGGCAGCGGCAGGCCCGCCGCCAGCAGGAAGGTGGGCCAGTAGACGGTGTGGAAGCGCAGGATGTCCTTGCCGATGACGTGGACGTCGACCGGCCAGAAGCGGGCGAAGTTGCCGTCCGGATCGTCCGGGTAGCCGAGGGCGGTGATGTAGTTGGTCAACGCGTCGAACCAGACGTAGATCACGTGCCGGTCGTTGCCGGGAACGGGAATGCCCCAGCTGAAGGTGGTGCGGGAGATCGACAGGTCGCGCAGTCCCTCCTTGATGAAGCTGACGATCTCGTTGCGCCGGGTGCGGGGCTGGATGAAGTCGGGGTGCTTCTCGATGTGCTCCAGCAGGGCGTCCTGGTACTTGCTCATGCGGAAGAAGTACGATTCTTCCTTCAGCTTTTCCGTCGGCCGGCCGCAGTCGGGGCAGTTGCCGTCGATCAGCTGGGTTTCGGTCCAGAAGGTTTCGCAGGGGGTGCAGTACCAGTCCTCGTATTCGCCGAGGTAGATGTCGCCCTTGGCCTCGATGATTTCGAACAGGCGCCGCACGCCCTTTTTGTGCCGTTCCTGCGAGGTGCGGATGAAGTCGGTGTTGGCGATGTTCAGCTTTTCCCACAGGCTCTGGAACCGCTGCATGACGCGGTCGGCCAGCTCGAGCGGGGTCTCGCCCTGGGCGATGGCCGCCTTCTCCACCTTCTGGCCGTGCTCGTCGGTGCCGGTCAGGTAGAAGACCTGGTAGCCGCGGGCCTTCTTGTAGCGGGCGAGCACGTCGCAGGCGACGGTGGTGTAGGCGTGACCGATGTGGGGGACATCGTTCACGTAGTAGATCGGGGTCGTGATGTAGAAGGTTTTTTCCATGGAATCGTCACTCCCTATTCACTGGCCTTCGGCGGACGGCGCCGGCGGCGGTTGCGGCGCCGGGGCTTCTTTTTGCCGTCCTCTTCGCCGGTGGCGTTCTTGCGATCGTCTCCGCCCGGTTTCGGCTGCGGTTTCGGCTGTTTTTCGGAAGAGGCCGGGCGGTTCTTGGGTTCCTGGGATTCGCCCGCCGGCTTCTTCTTGCGCTTGCGCGGCCGGCGGCGGCGTTTCGGCCTGTCGTCGCCCTCCGTCTGGCTCGCCTCCTCCGCCGGTTTGCCGGCCGGGACCGGGGCCTGCGGCTCCGTACTCCGGGCGGACGGTGGCTGGGGGGAGGCCAGCTCGCCCTTTTCGAACTGTTCGGCGGTCAGCCTGACCCGCTGCCCGTCCGGCATGGCCAGGGTGAGTTCGCGGCGCAGGATGTTGACGTCGACCACCTGCACCCGCTGGCCGTTGAACTCGATCTTCTTGCCGCATTTCGGCAGCCCCTTGCGATGTTCGCAGTAGGTCTCGAACTCGTAGGACAGGCAGCAGAGCAGCCGGCCGCACTGGCCGGAGATCTTGTTCGGATTGAGCGCCAGGCCCTGCTCCTTGGCCATCTTGACCGACACCGGGGCGAATTCGGTGAGAAAGGTGCAGCAGCACAGTTCGCGGCCGCAGACACCGAGGCCGCCGACCAGCTTGGCCTCGTCGCGCACCCCGATCTGGCGCATCTCGATGCGGGTGTGGAAGTGATGCGCCAGGTCCTTGACCAGCTCGCGGAAATCGACCCGGCCGTCGGCGGTGAAATAGAAGATGATCTTCGAGCCGTCGAACTGGTATTCCGCCCGGACCAGTTTCATCGGCATCTGCCGCTGCTCGATGCGGTGCAGGCAGAAGCGGTAGGCTTCGTCCTCGCGGGCGGCGTTGACCTCGGCCATTTTCAGATCCTCTTCGGTGGCCAGGCGCAGGACGTTCTTCAGTTCCCTGGGCGACGCGTCCTCCTCGACCTCCCGGACGGGCAGGACGACCGTGCCCAGGGCCCGGCCGCGGTCGGTTTCGACCACCACCCGGTCACCGACGGCGAGATCGAGCTGCTGGGCGTTGAAATCGTAACGTTTGCCGGCGGGGCGGAATTTTATGGTGACGACACGCATCTTCCTGTGCTCTTTCCTTCCCCGGTCTTACGCCGCCAGCCTCTGGATGAGGATGTTCATGACCAGGTGACGATTGATGTTGCGTTCGAGCTGGCTGCGGGCCTCGGCCAGGGCCGTCAGTTTGTCCAGCAGTCCCGGCAGGGATTCGCGACGGGCCATGGCGTCGATGCCGTCGAGGTGGTCGAGGTTGACGATCTCCTCTTCCGGCCGGCCGAGGCGACGGTGGAGGACATCGCGCAGATAGGTCTGGACGATTTCGAGCATGTCGTCGAGTTCATCCCTGCGCGCCTCCAGGTCTTCGGCCAGCTTCAGCCGGTCCAGCTCTTCGGTCAGGTTGCCGGGAGCCAGCCGCTGCAGGATCTCCCGGCGCAGAGCCTCGAAGGTCTCCCGGTTGCGGCCGAAGGCCCGGGTGAGACTGCCGTCCGCCAGGGCGGCGTGCACCTGGGCCTCGGTTTCATCCAGCCCGAGCTTGTCGACGAGGACATCGCGGATCTGCCCGCGGGAGAGCCGGTGAAAGGGCAACCGCTGACAGCGGGAGCGGATGGTGGTCAGCAGCCGCTCCGGCCGGGCGGCCAGCAGGATCAGCAGGGCGTCTCCGGGGGGCTCCTCGAGGGTCTTCAGCAGGGCGTTGCCGGCCGCCGGATTGAGGGTGTCCGCCCGGTCGATGATGCAGATCTTTTTCGTCCCTTCCAGCGGGCGGTAGGCCAGCTCCCGTTGCAGTTCGCGGATCTGGTCGATCTTGATGCCCGCACCCGCCGGTTCGACCAGGTGCAGATCGGGATGGTTGTTGTGATCGACCTTGCGGCAGGCGGTGCAGGTGCCGCAACCCGTCTGTTGCCGACAGTAGACGGCCCGGGCGACAGCCAGGGCGACCAGTTTCTTGCCGACGCCTTCCGGCCCTTCGAACAGATAGGCGTGCGCCAGCCGGCCGGCGGTGATGGCCCGGCGGAGAATGTCCTTCTGGCGGTCGTGGCCAATGATCTGGTCAAAGGTCATGTCGCATCCAGCGTTCCGGCCTCCTCGTCCGCGTACGAACGGCGCGGGGGAATGTTGATTGAAAAGGGTCGTCGCATCGGCCGGACAACGGAATGGAGCATTATAGAGAACCGGCCGGCAAAGAATCAAGCAGAAAGCCGGGCGACGTTGCCAGCGGGGGACAAAAGGGCTATACTTCCCCCCGCTTCGGCGGGGAGAGTGATCAACCGGTTCAGCTGTGCAGCGCATGAGGGGTGTCTTGAACGGCGACAATCTGCAGGAATTCCAGCGGCGTCTCGGCTACGTCTTTCACGACGAGGGGCTGCTCGTCAAGGCTCTGACCCACAAGTCCTACGCCAACGAACACCGGGACGAGGGAGCACGGGACAACGAGCGTCTCGAATTTCTCGGCGATGCCGTTCTCGACCTGGCGGTCAGCCGGTTGATCTTTGGCCGGCAGCCGCGCCTGGCCGAGGGGGAGATGACCCGGGTCAGGGCCGAGGTGGTCAGTGAAAGGAGCCTGGCCGCGGTCGCCCGCAAGCTGGGAATCGGCGGGCAGATCCGGCTCGGGCGCGGCGAGGAACTGACCGGTGGCCGGGAGAAGGTCAGCCTGCTGGCCGATGCCGTCGAGGCGGTGCTCGGCGCGATCTTTCTCGACGGTGGTTTCGAACAGGCCGACCGGGCGGTGCGGCGCTGGATGGCCGGACTGATCGCCGAGGCCACGAAAGAAAAGAGCGGTCTCGACGCCAAGACCCGGCTGCAGGAGCTGCTGCAGGCCCGGGAAGGGCGACTGCCCCGCTATCTCCTCAAGGGGACCGAGGGGCCGGACCACGCCCGTCTCTACCATGTCGAGGTGCAGTTCGACGGCGAGCCGATCGGCGAAGGGAAGGGGCGTACCAAGAAACAGGCCGAACAGCGGGCCGCCCGCCAGGCGCTGGAGAAACTGGCCGGGGCCGGGTGAAGATCTACCCGTTTTTCATCCCGGGCGGAGGCTGTCCTGCACGCTGTGTCTATTGTCGTCAGGAGCTCTTTGCCGGTGTCGACGCGCCGCCTGCGCCGGCAGAGGTCGCCACGGCCCTCGAGCGCTGGCTGCCGCCGGCCGGCGAGGGGGAGATTGCCTTTTTCGGCGGCAGTTTCACCCTGTTGCCGCTGGAGCGCCAGCAGGACTATCTCGAGATCGCCGCCACTTTCGTCGCCGCCGGCCGCTGTTCCGGGATAAGGATTTCGACCCATCCGCTGGGTCTCGACGATGACCGCCTCCGGTTTCTGCGCCGGTTTCCGGTGACCACGGTCGAAGTCGGCTGTCAGAGTTTCGACGACGGGGTGCTGAGGCGGGCCGGCCGGGGGTACGGTGCCGCGGTTGCCCTTGACGGGCTTCGCCGCCTGACCCGGCAGGGGGTCCGGGTCGGCGTACAGCTCATGCCCGGGCTGCCGGGTGGCGACCCGGCGGAGGCGCTCGCCTCGCTGCGTACGGCGCTGGCCCTGCCGGCGGACTGCCTGCGCTTCTATCCGACGGTCGTGCTGCCCGGCACACCGCTGGCGCGGTGGTGGCGGCAGGGGAACTATCGGCCCTGGAGTCTGGACGAAGCGGTCGCCTGCTGTGCCCGCATGTGCCGGCTCGCCCGGCGGGCCGGGGTGCCGGTCATCCGCATCGGGCTGCCGCCGCTGCGGACGCCGCCGCTGGCCGGTCCCTGGCACCCGGCCTTCGGGCAGCTGGTCAAAAGCCGGCTGTGGTACCATGTTCTGACAGCGGTGCTGTCCCGCCATGCCGCGGACGAGGTTGCGGTCTGTCCGGCGGAGCTGAGCGATGCCGCCGGACACGGACGGGGCAACCTGCAACGGCTGCAGCAGTGTCACGGCCTGCGGCGGCTGCGGCCGGATCCGGCGTTGCCGGCGGGGTTTTTCCGCGTTGGAAACGCGCTGTACAACCTGATTGACGTTGAGGCGGACGGCCTATGAACAGCAAAGAACGCAGCGGAGAGTTCCGTAGCGGTTTCGTCGCCCTGGTGGGGCGGCCCAATGTCGGCAAGTCGACCCTGCTCAACCGGATTCTCGGGCAGAAGATCGCCATCACCTCGCCGAAGCCGCAGACCACCCGCAACCGGATCCTGGGTATCCACCACCTGCCGCAGGCCCAGATCCTCTTTCTCGACACGCCGGGGGTGCACCGCTCCTTCGGCAACAAGCTCAACCGCTACATGGTGGAGCAGGCCCTGTCGGTGCTCGACGAGGTCGATCTGGTGCTGCTGCTGGTCGAGGCGGATCGCCCGGCGGAGATCGAACCGCAGCTGCGCCGCTCCCTCGAGACGGCGCGAAAGCCGGTGCTGCTGGTGCTGAACAAGATCGACCGGGTCGAGCCGCCACAGCTGCTGCGGCTGATCGACGACTGGCGGAAACTCTACGCCTTTGCCGAGATCGTTCCCGTCTCGGCTTTGCGCGGGGAGAACGTCGAGCGCCTGGTGACGGTGGTGACCGGCTATCTGCCGGAAGGTCCGCCCCTCTATCCCGAGGAGATGGTGACCGACCTGCCCGAGCGTTTCCTGGTGGCCGAGATGGTCCGCGAACAGGTGCTGAAGAAACTGCAGCAGGAGATCCCCTACGGGGTGGCGGTGCAGGTCGAGAGTTTCGAGGAGGATCCCGACCGGGAGCTGGTCGTCATTCACGCCGTCATTCACGTCGAGCGGGATTCGCACAAGCGGATCGTCGTCGGCAAGGGTGGGGCGATGATCCGCGAGATCGGCCGCCATGCCCGGCGGGACATCGAGCGGCTGCTCGGAACGCGGGTCTTTCTGCGGCTCTTCGTCCGGGTTGACCGCAACTGGACCCGGTCGGACCGGCTGCTGCGCGAATTCGGATACGAGTGACGGCAGCCGCGGGCCGCAGGCCCCGTGCTGCAGAACGAATCCGTTTTGGAAGAGAGTTTCTATGCTGCCTGTTGTTGCCATCGTCGGCCGCCCCAATGTGGGGAAATCGACCCTGTTCAACCGCCTGCTCGGCAAACGCAAGGCGATCGTCGAGGACGTCCCCGGGGTGACCCGTGACCGCAACTACGCCCGGGTCGAGCGGTTCGGGCGTCCCTTTCTGCTGGTCGATACCGGTGGTTTCGAGCCGGTGAGCGAGGACCGGCTGCTGGCCCAGATGCGCGAGCAGTCGCAGCTGGCGATCGAGGAGGCCGACATCATCCTGCTGCTGCTCGACGGCAGGGAAGGCCTGACGCCCTCCGATGTCGAGGTGGTGGAACTGCTGCGGTGCCATGACAAGCCGCTGCTCTGCCTGGTCAACAAGATCGACGGCCCCCGTGACGAAGCCAATGTCGCCGAATTCTACGCCCTGGGCCTGGACGGGATCCTTCCCCTGTCCGCCGCCCATGGGCACGGGGTGTCCGATCTGGTCCTGCGGCTGGAGGAGCTGCTGCCGCCGGCACGGGAGAAGAAGGAGGGGGACGAGGACGAAACCCGCCTGGCCATCATCGGCCGGCCCAATGTCGGCAAGAGTTCGCTGGTCAACCGGATTCTCGGCTATGAGCGGGTGGTCGCCAACCCGGTGGCCGGCACCACCAGGGATTCGGTCGACACCCCGTTCACCTACAACCACCGCCGTTACCTGATGATCGACACCGCCGGCATCCGGCGCAAGGGGCGGGTCAGCCAGAAGCTGGAGAAGTTCAGCGTCATTCAGGCGCTCAAGGCGATGGAACGGGCCCATGTCGTGCTGGTGGTCATCGATGCCGTCGAGGGGGTGACCGACCAGGATCTCACCATCGCCGGTTATGCCGAGGAGAAGGGGCGGGCGGTGATGCTGGTGGTCAACAAGTGGGATCTGGTCGAGAAGGACCACACCACCATGGGCGGCTATGTCAGGGACCTGCGGGCCCGCTTCAAGTTTCTGCCCCACGCGCCGATCCTGTTCGTCTCGGCGCTGACCGGGCAGCGGGTGGCCAGGATCATGGGCGAGGTGGAAAAGCTGGCCGGGGAGTTCAGCCGGCGGCTGCCGACCTCGACCCTCAACAAGGTGTTGCGTGAGGCGGTCGAGGCGCACCAGCCGAGCATCTTCCGCGGCAAGCGGCTGAAGTTCTTCTATGCCGCCCAGACGGCGGTCAGGCCGCCGACCATCACCGTTTTCGTCAGCCGGGCCGATGGTGTCCATTTCAGTTACCAGCGCTACCTGGCCAACAGGTTCCGGGAGGCTCTCGGTCTGACCGGTTCGCCGCTGCGGGTACGCTACCAGAGCCGTGAACACTGACCGGAAGAGCACCGGTGAATGTGCTTTACTTGGCGCCGAGGCTGGGATATATTTATTTTCATTTAGATTTTCGTCTGTTACGTCGTTTTTTCCGGGGATCTCCCCGCCGGTTTCCGCAAAGGCTGATCGTCCATGAGTCTGGTCGGTAATCTCGAGGATCTGGGGCTGGGTGACATCCTGCAGATCGTCAGCCTCAGCCGCAAATCGGGTGTGCTGCGTCTGCGCAGTCACGACCGGGAGGGGACGATCGTCTTTTGCAGCGGTCAGGTGATCCGTGCCACCTCCAACCGGCACCGGGACAACCTGGGGCATCTGCTCCTGCAGCGTGGGGTGATCGACGCCGATACCCTGCGGCAGGCGCTGGCGCTGCAGGAGCAGATGGACGAACCGCTGCGGCTCGGCGCGATTCTCGCCGGGCATTTCCAGGTCGATTCCGGGCTGGTCGAGCAGGCGGTCAGGGAGCAGATCGAGAAGGTCGTCTACAGTTTCTTCGGCTGGAACGAGGGAACCTTCGCCTTCGAACTGTGCGAGCCGGAGACGATGGCCGATGCCGGAGCACCGCTTGCCTGCATGCTCGACGAGGGACTCAATCCCCAGTGGCTGGCCATGGAGGGAAGCCGCATTCTCGATGAGCGGCGACATCGCGGCGAGGAACCGGAGGAGGCCGCTGCCGCCGGGGTCGCCGACGCTGACGGGCTGCCGGGAGATCCGGCCGGGGAGAGCGGATCGCCGGCCGGCGGGGAGGTGATCGGCGAGGCGGAGCAGGCGACCGGTGTCTCGGGGCTCTCCCTGCTGCTGGTCGACGATGATTCCCTGACCCGCACGCTGCTGGCCGGTGAACTGGCCAGCCAGGGGTTCCGGGTCGAGACCTTCATCGACGGCGGATCCTTTCTCGCCGCTCTGGCGGCGGCGCGCCGGCGGGGGGAAGAGCCGGTTCTGCTGATCGACCTGATCATGCCGCGCATGGACGGCAGCGGCATCCTCGGCGGTCTCGAGCTGACCGAGAAGATCGCCGCCGACGGGGAGGTCTCCTCGGTGCTGGTGCTGACCGATCATGCCAACCCCGATGCCGAAAAGATGCTGCGTGAGCGCGGTGTACCGGCCGTGCTGCGCAAGCCGAAAAAGGACGAGCTGCAGACGGCGGCGGGGCGGGAGCGGCTGCGCGGGCTGGTCGGAGAGATCGTCCTGTTTGCCGGAAAATCACCGGCGGATCCTGCCAAATCACAGTCCGGGCTGATCGATCTCGGCCACGAACTGCTTGCCGAGATCGGCGAATCCCCGGGAGCGCGGCCGGAAAGACGCGATGAATCACCGGGGTTGCGGCTGCTCAGGGGGATGCTGCAGGAGTTGAACAATCCTTCGCTGGGCGGTGGCATCATCCTGCTGGTTCTGCGTTTCGCCAGCGAGCTGATGAACCGGGCGGTGATCTTTCTGGTGCGTGATGATGCCATCGTCGGTCTGGGGCAGTTCGGTCTCGACAACGAAGGCGAGGCGGCCGACCGGAAAGTGCGCCGCATGCGCATTCCCCTCGACCAGCCGTCGGTGCTGAGCCGGGCGCTGCGGGAGATGGTCCCGGTCAAGACGCCGCCGGGTGACGGGGAATGGGACCGTTATTTGCAGGATCAGCTCGGCGGCCAGACGCCCGAGGAGATCTTTCTCGGCCCCATTCTCAGCGAAGGTCGGGCCGTGGCCCTGCTCTACGGCGACAACCTTCCCGCGCGCCGGCCCATCGGCGATACCGAAGCGCTGGAGATCTTCCTTTCCCAGGCCGGATTGGCGATGGAGAAGGCCCTGCTGGAGCAGCGGCTGAAAATGAAGGAGTCGGGAGCCGTCTGACGAAAATGGTTCTGTCTGCTGCCATGAGGGGATGTTGTGGCCCATAAAATTCTCATCGCCGAAGATTCGCCGACCATGCGCGCCCTCATCGTTTCGACCATTGCCGCCATGGGCGACTTCGACATCGTCGAAGCGGCCAACGGCTTCGAGGCCTTGCGCATCCTGCCGCGCGAGAAGGTCGACCTGGTCATCACCGACATCAACATGCCCGACATCAACGGGCTCGAGCTGGTCAGTTTCGTCAAGAACAACCCCCTCTACCGCAACACCCCCCTGTTCATCATCTCGACCGAAGGCAGTGAGAAAGACCGCGAAAAGGGCATCGCCCTGGGAGCCGATGCCTATCTGGTGAAGCCTTTCGCTCCCGAGGCACTGCAGGCACTGATTCGCCGGCATCTGTACGGGGAGGGCGGCGGTGAGTGATTCTTCCCGGGCACTGCACGATTTTCTCGCCGAGGCCGAAGAGATCCTCGAGCGGCTGAACGTCGATGTCGCCCTGTTGAGCGAACAGGCCGAGAAGGGCGATGTCGATCCCGATCTGGTCAATGCCGTCTTTCGCGGGGCGCATTCCCTCAAGGGGCTGGCGGGCATGTTCGGTTTCGCCGACATCTCCGAACTTTCCCATGAGCTCGAAAATCTGCTCGACCGCCTGCGCCTGGGACGGATCACGCCCGATGCCCGGCTGTTCGAAGTCCTCTTCCAGGGGCTCGAGCTGCTGACGTCGCTGGTGGCGGGCAAGGGGGAGGACGAGCGGTTCACCCTCGATCTTCAGCCGTTGCGCGGACGTATTGCCGGCCTGCTCGAGGGGGGCGATCAGACCCAGGACGATCCCCTGTCGCTTCTCGACCTGACGGCCGACATCCGGAACGTGCTGACCGAGTACGAGGAGCACCGCCTGCGGGAAAACCTGGCGCGGGGACGGCATATCTACCTGGTGAAAGCCAGTTTCAGTCTGGCCAGCTTCGACCAGGAACTCGAGGCGCTGACCGCCCGTCTCAAGGAGCAGGGCGAAGTCATCAGCACCTTGCCGGGGCCGGGAGAGAGTCCCGACCAGATCGGTTTTCAGCTGCTGACCGGCAGTGATCTCGATGCCGAACGGCTGGCCCGCTCGATCGACCGGGAGCCGGAGGAGATCCTGCCGGTTTCCGGCCGGCCCGGCGGAGACCGGCGCCGGGCCGCAGGTGCCCCCGCCGCCGCTGCATCTGACACCGGCGCTCCTGACACCGGTGCCGTCCCCTCCCCCGACGGGAACGGAGGCGGGAAGGCCGGGCAGGTCGGGCATGCCGAGGATGGCGGAACCCTCCGCTCTTTCAGCCGGACGGTCCGGGTCGATATCGAGAAGCTCGACAACCTGATGAATATCGTCGGCGAACTGGTGCTGTCGAAGGGGGCCATCGGCCGGATCGCCGAAGAGATCCGCCATGATGTCCCGGCGTCGCTGGCGACCGACCTGCAGAAGGCGGTGAAGGGGCTCGAACGGCGTCTGGACGAGTTGCAGGCGGCGGTGATGGAAGTCCGCATGGTGCCGGTGGCCCAGCTGTTCGACAAGATGAACCGTATCGTCCGGCGGGTGGCCGGCGAACACCGGAAGCTGGTTTCGCTCGAGATCAGTGGTGCCGAAACCGAGCTGGACAAGCTGATCGTCGAGGACCTGACCGATCCTCTGGTCCACATCATCCGCAACGCCATCGATCACGGTATCGAGTCGCCGGAAGAACGGGCCGCCGCCGGCAAGCCGGAGCGGGCGCTCATCGCCTTGCGGGCGACCCAGAAGGGGAACCATGTCGTGATCGAGGTGCGGGATGACGGCCGGGGGATCGATCCCGATCTGGTGCGGGAAAAGGCCGTTGCCAAAGGGCTGATCGCCCCCGGGACCGAACTGGGCCGCGACGCCGTTTTGGAACTGCTGTTCACGCCCGGCTTCTCCACCCGGGACGAGGTGAGTGACCTGTCCGGCCGTGGTGTCGGCATGGACGTGGTGAAGAACAACATCGCCGCCCTGTCCGGCATGGTGGAAATCGACAGTGAAACGGGGAAGGGAACCTGCGTCACCATCACCCTGCCCATCACCCTGGCCATCATCAAGGCGCTGATCGTTCAGGTCTGCGGCCGGACCTATGCCATCCCGATCAACTCGGTGCTCGAAACCCTGATGATCGAGCCGGCCGCCATCGAAACCATCGAGGGGCGCGAGGTGATCGAACTGCGCAACACCACCCTGCCGCTGATGCGACTGGGCGAGGTCTTCGGGTATGGATCGTGCGGGGAAACCGCCTCGCGGCTGTTCGTGGCCGTGGTCGGCATGGCGGAGAAGCGGCTGGGGATCGTCGTCGACGATCTGGCCGGTCAGCAGGACGTGGTCATCAAGTCGCTCGGAGCCGCTCTGTCGTTTGTTCGGGGGATCGCCGGGGCGGCGGATCTCGGCAACCAGAAGACCATTCTCGTCCTCGATGTCGGCGGTCTGATGAACGAAGCGCTCAGAGGTGAGGCGACGGCCCATGTATAAGGAGTTCTACGGACTTTCGGAACGCCCGTTCAGCAAGACGCCCGATCCGCGTTTCCTCTATCTGAGCCGCGGGCACCGGGAGGCCCTGGCCCGTCTGCTCTACGCCGTCGAAGAACGGGACCTGATCCTGCTGACCGGCGGGATCGGTTGCGGCAAGACGACGCTGTCGCGGGCCCTGATCGACGAGCTGGACGAGGATCACCAGGTCATCCTGTTCATCAATCCCCGGCTGACGCCGATGGAGTTTCTGCGCATTCTCGCCACCCGTCTGGGGGTGAGGAAACCGGCCAGGACCAAGGCCGACCTGCTGGAACAGATCGAAAGGGAACTCTATCGCTGCCACCAGGAGGGGCGGTGTCCGGTTCTGGTGATCGACGAGGCGCAGCTGGTGCCGCACAAGGAGCTGTTCGACGAGATCCGGCTGCTGACCAATTTCCAGCTCGACGACCAGAACCTGCTCTGTGTCGTGCTGATGGGGCAGCCGGAACTGCGTCGGCGCCTGCGGCACCGGGCCTACGAGGCCCTGCGACAGCGGATCGGAATGCAGTACGATCTGACGCCGCTCGATCGCGAGGAGACGGCGGCCTACCTGCGGCACCGTCTCGAGGTGGCGGGCGGCGACCCCGGCCTGTTCGCCGCCGATGCCGTCGATATGATTCACGAGTACTCCGGCGGCATACCGCGCAGGATCAATCACATCGCCTCGCTGGCCCTGCTCGAGGGGTTCGGTCGTGAGGCCGCCACCATCGGCCGGGCGGTCATGGCTGCGGTCAGACAGGAACTGGACGTGGCCATCTGAGGCGGAAACGGACGAAAGCGGTTGCATGATGGATCTGGTCGAAATTCGCCGTAAGGCCAACAGGAAGAGGTCGGCGGCGGAAAGCGGAGCGAAGAAGGACGCGTCTGCCCCCGTGTCCGCCGGGGATGTCGCGTCGGACGCCGCCGCGGATGATGCCATTGCCGCCGGCCGGCCCGGGGACGATCCTGCCGGTGCCGACGCCGGAATGGCGGCCGGCGGCGACCTGGCGGCTGCGCCATCGTCGCCGGCGCCGCTGCCCGGATCCGCCGGGGGGGAGACGGCGGACGGCCAGGAGGGGCTCGACCGGCTGTTCAGTGCCCGGAACGACTTCGCCCTGGCGACCGAGGAAGCCTACCTCAAGGCCCTCGACGGAGCGAATGCCGAACAGGCGGGATCCAGGGCCCGCTGGCTGGCTTTCGTCCTCGGCCGGGAGCACTACGCGGTCGGTATCGAGTACGTCAAGGAGATCATCAAGCCCCGGGAGGTGACCGATATCCCCCGGGTGCCGGAGTACCTGCTTGGGGTCATTTCGCTGCGCGGGGTGATCGTTCCCGTATTCGATCTCTGCCGGCGCCTGCGGCTGGGAGAGGGCGGGCTGAGCGAACATACCCGCATCATTGTCTGTGAGCTGGGGGAGCGTGTCGCCGGGCTGATGGTCGACAGCATCTCCCAGGTCGTCGATATGAATGAAGAGCATGTCGAACCGCCACCGGCCATTCTGACCGGTCTCGACCGGGACATGGTGGAGGGGGTCGGGCGTGTTCAGGGCCGGATGATCATCCTGCTCGATCTCGAACAGGTCCTGAACATCGAAGTGGAGACGGCATGACAGTCCGATGCCGCCTGCTGCCGGAAGCCTGAATCAGTGGGTTTGTGCCGGATGAAGAGTGTAAGTGCTTGGCCTGGATGCGGTTTTCAAAAATCGTAAGGCGCACCCTTAGGTTCGCCGGTGATTTTTGGGAAGCGCAGGCAGGTCAATGGCTTGCGCTATTCGCCGGTGACAAGCTCACTGATTCAGGGGAAAACAACCAGGGAAAGGAGTGGGCCGTGGAGCGAAAGAAAATCCTGATCGTCGAAGATGAAGAGAGCCTGCTGAAACTCGAGAGCATTCTGCTCACCTCCAAGGGCTACGACGTCCAGGGGGTTTCCAACGGGGCGGCAGCGCTGCGGGTGATCGCGGAGGAACCGCCGGATCTGGTGCTGCTCGACATCATGCTGCCGGAGATGGACGGTTTCGAGGTCTGTCGCCGGATCAAGCAGAACGAGGCGACCCGGCACATTCCGGTGATCATGCTGACGGCGAAAAAGAGCCGGGACGACATGGCCCGTGGCGAGGACGTCGGCGCCGACTGGTATATCACCAAACCCTTCAAGTCCGCCATGGTCATCGAGACCATCCAGCGGTTTCTCGCGAAATGATCCCTATCGTGCAGCGGAGCCGGTCCGAAGAACCGCCGGCCGCCGGCCGGGCCGAGATCCAGCTGGCCTGTTTTCGGGTGGGACATCTTTTCTACGGGCTGGACATCATGCGCATCAAGGAGGTGATCCGGCCGCTGAAGATCACCCCGATCCCGAAATCGCCGGCCTTTGTCGAAGGGGTCATCAACCTGCGCGGTGCCTTCATACCGGTCGTCGACCTGCGTCGGCGTTTCGATCTCGAAGTTCCCCCCGACGGGCGCGGGACCCGCATCATGATCTGCGCCGTGTTCGGCCGGGTCATTGGCCTGAAAGTCGACGAGGTGGCCGACGTTCGCACCTACGGTCGCGGTGACATTCAGCCGGCTCCCCACTATATCAAGGGACCGGGGGCGGAGTTCTTTCTCGGCGTCTGTCGCCGGAACGACGATCTGGTGATGATTCTCGACCTGGAAAAGATTCTTTCCTCGGATGAGAGAATCGATCTCGAAACCCTGGGCGCCGAGGCCGAACCGGTCACCTGAAACGGTCGTTGCGGGGCCTGCAGACCTGGAAAAGACGGATGATAGTGACCTGTTCCTCCTGTGCGAGCCGCCTCCGGCTCGACCCGGTTCGTCATGCCGGCAAGCGGCTGCGTGTGCGCTGTCCCCGCTGCCGGTCGCAGCAGACGGTCGACGTTCCCTCCACGGCCGGTTGTGGCGCCCCGGAGGTCGTTGTCGCTCACAGTGACGACGGACTCTGCGCGACCATCCGGCAGATTCTCGAGCAGGAGGCCATCGGCTGCCGCATCTGCCACAGCGGCCGCCAGGCGCTGGCCCTGATGGAGGAGAGGCCGCCGCAGGTGGCGCTGATGGATGTCGCCCTGCCGGACCTGTTTGCCTTCCAGGTGGTGGAGCAGGTGCGGCAGCGGCCGGGGTTGCAGAACGTCAGGATCATCCTGCTGTCGTCCGTCTACAAGCGGACGGCCTACAAGCGGCGGCCGGTTTCCCTGTACGGCGCCGACGACTATATCGAAAAGCATCACATTCCCGACGACCTGGTCCCCAAGATCCGGGCGTTGGCGGCCGGATTGCCGGTTTCCGGCGTCCGCCTGCCGGAGAACGAGCAGCAGAAGCTGCAGTGGAACGCCGTGAACAGGAAGATCCGTCTCGCCGAACAGAAGGAGACAGCGGTCGGTTTCGGGGAACAGGAGATGGAGAAGGCCCGCCGTCTGGCGCGGATCATCGCCTCGGACATCGCCCTCTACCACCAGGACAAGGTCGAGCAGGGGTTGCGGGAAGGCAATCTGGACACCCTCTTTCAGGCGGAGCTGCAGGAAGGGGAGCGCATCTTCCGCGAACGTTTCGGTGGTGACGGGCGGCTGGCCCGCAAACTGGTTCTCGATGCCTTTCTCGAGCTGCTCAGAATGCATTCCCTCGACAAGGGGGCCTGAAGACGATGAGTGACGACCAAGTTCAGCAGCTGACCAGGCTTTTTGCCTCCGGGTGTGAAGAGGAGCGGTTGCAGGCCCTGCGCGGCCTGGCCGGGCTGGGAATCGAAAAGCACCTGCCGTTGCTCTACCGTGCCTTCGGCGACGACAGCTGGCGGTTGCGCAAGGAGGCGACCGATCTCTTTCTCGCCCTGCCGGAAGCCGGCGGGCTGACCGGCGAAATCGTCGAACTGCTGCATGCCCACGACAACGCCGGTCTGCGCAACACGGCGGTCGATATCCTGATCCGGCTCGGCCGCCCGGCCGTGCCGCGGCTGCTCGAGGAACTGCGCTGCCCGGACCGCGATGTCCGCAAGTTCGTGCTCGATATCCTGGGGGCGATCGGTGATCCGGGGGCGGCGGAGGCGATGGTCGCCTGTCTGGCCGATGCGGACGGCAACGTACGGGCGGCGGCGGCGGAGAATCTCGGCCGGCTGAAGCTGGTCGAGGCGGTGCCGCACCTGCTCGCCGTCATGGAGGATGCCGATCTGATGCTGCGCTTCACCGTGCTCGAGGCGCTGGCCCAGATCGGTGCCGAGGTTCCCGTCGAACGTCTTCTCGCCTACCGGGAGGAACCCCTGTTGCGCAAGGCACTGTTCGATTGCCTGGGTCATGTCGGCAATGGCGACGCGGTGCCGGTGTTGGTCGAGGGGCTGTCCGATCCGATGCGCAACGTGCGTGAGGCCGCGGCGGTGGCGCTCGAACGGATCGCCGGACGCGACGCGGAGGCGGTCGCTGTCGCCCTGAACGAGGGAACCGACCATGCCGCCGGGCTGGTCGCCCTGCTCGAAAGCCGGAACGCATCGGTTCGCCGGGCGGCCATCCGGTTGCTGGGATGGGTCGGAGACGAGCGAACGGCGGCCCGGCTGCTGGCACTGGCCCGGGAGGAGTCCTGGGCCCGTGACGCGGTGGCGGCCCTGGTCGCCATCGCCGGTCGTTCCGCCTGCGCCCTGACCCGTCTGTGGACGGAAGTCGATGCCGGCAGCCGGGCCGTTCTGGCCTATGTGCTCGGCGAGGCCGGCTGCGAGGAGAGCCGGCCGCTTTTGCTCGATGCCCTGCAGCAACCGGTGCCCGAACTGCAGCAGGCGGCGGGACATGCTCTGGGCAGGGTCGGGGGGCCGGAGGCCCCGCGGGCCCTGGCGGGCTGCCTGGCCGACTGCGAGCCGGAGATCATGGATACCCTGGTGCGGGCCCTGGTCCTGCTGGCCGGCCGCTATCCGCGCCAGGTCGTCGAAGCCGCGACCATTCTCTTTCAGGCCGATGAGGAGCGCATCCGGACCGAGGCGGTGGCCGTTCTGGCCGGGGTCGACGGGGAGGATGTCGCGCCGCTGGTCGTCATGGCCATGAAGGACGAGAGCCCTTCCGTGCGGGCCGCCGCCGTGCGGGCCTGTGCGGGACGGAGTGAGGGGGAACTCTGGCAGGCGCTGGTGCTGGCGCTGACCGACGAGGTCGGCGATGTGCGGCGGCTGGCGGCCGAGGTGATCGGTGACAGCGGCCATCCGGATGCCTGCGATGCCCTGCGGCTGGCGGTGCAGGACGAGGACATCTGGGTGCGGGCGGCGGCGGTGCGGGCGCTGGGAAAGATCGCTTCCGGCGAGGCGCTGGCGCTGGTCAGGGAGAGGCTTTCCGACCCGGTCGGTCTGGTGGTCATCGCCGGTCTGGAAACCCTGACCGAAGCCGCGCCGCAGGAAGCCGGCGATGCCCTGGTGGCGGCGCTTGACCATGCCGACGCCGAGGTGGTCATCGCCGCCCTGAAACTGCTGGCCCGGACCGGCTGTCGCGACCGGGTCGCCGGCCGGGCCGGCCGGTTGCTCGATCATGGCAACTGGGAGGTCCGGCTGACGGTCGCCCGCATCCTGGTCGAACTCGGGGTGGGACAGGCCGCGTTGCTGCTGGAGAAACGGCTGCTGATCGAGGACGACGATCTCGTCCGGCAGCAGCTGCGCGAGTTGCTGGACGTTCTGCGGACGGCCGGAGAGTCCTGATCCATGCTCATTTTCTTCCCCGAAATCCCGATGAGCCTGGAGGAGTTCCGCCTGCTGCGGGACTTCGTCTATCAGTACTGCGGCCTGCACTTTTCCGAGGAATCCAAGTACATCCTGGAAAAACGCCTTGGCCGGAGGCTGCAGCATCTGCGGCTGAACAGCTACAAGGACTACTATTATTACCTGCGCTACAATGCGGCCCGGGACCAGGAACTGACCGAGCTGATCAACCTGCTGACCACCAACGAGACCTACTTTTTCCGCGAGGAGTTTCAGCTCAGGAGTTTCAGCGAGGAGATCGTTCCCGAAATCTGCCGCCGCAAGCAGGAGAAGGGCGAGCACCGCCTTCGCATCTGGAGCGCCGGTTGCTCCACCGGCGAGGAGCCCTACACCATCGCCATGCTGCTGCTGGAAAATCCGGCGGTTCAGGGGTGGCAGATCGAGATCGTCGGCACCGACATCAGCCAGCGGGTTCTGCAGATCGCCCGCAAGGGACTGTATGGAGAAAGTTCCTTCCGCACGACGCCCGAACGCTACCGGCGGCGCTATTTCCGTTCCCAGGACGGCAAGTGGCTGATCGACGACCGGGTGAAGCGTCTGGTCACCATCAGCCATCTCAACCTCTTCGACCGGCCGCGGGTGGCGCTGCTCGGCCGCATGGACATCATCTTCTGTCGCAACGTCATCATCTATTTCGACCTTTCCGCCAAGAAACGGGTCGTTGAAACCTTCCACCAGCGCCTCGATTCCGGCGGGTATCTGTTGCTGGGGCATTCCGAATCACTGATGAACATCACCACACTCTTCGAACTCAGGCATCTGCGGCACGACATGGTCTACCAGAAACCGCTCGACGACCTGCCGGGAGGACGGCAGTCATGAAGGGCGGCAAGGTCAAGGTGCTGGTGGTCGACGACTCGGCCTACAACCGGCGGACCATCATCCGCTTTCTGCAGGAGATGGACGGCATCGAGGTCGTCGGTTATGCCGTCAACGGCGAGGAGGGGCTGCGCAAGGTCTTCGATCTGCAGCCCGACCTCATCACCCTCGATCTCGAGATGCCGCGCATGGACGGTTTCTCTTTTCTCCGCATCCTGATGCAGAACCGGCCGACTCCGGTCATCGTCGTCTCGGCCCGTTCCGACGACCAGAATGTCTTTCGGGCGCTCGAGTTCGGGGCCGTCGAGTTCGTCGCCAAGCCGAACGCCCAGATTTCTCCGGAGCTGTTCAACATCCGCGACGATCTGCTGCGCAAGGTCTGCGAGGTGGCCGGGGCCGACATGAAGAAGGTGTTGAGCCGGCCCGCCGTTCCGGCGGCCGGAGCGGGCGGTGAACGCAGGGGGGCACGGCGGCACGTCCCCGGCAGGCCGCCCCTGCGTTTCGAGACGGTGGTGATCGGATCTTCGACCGGCGGCCCGCCGGCGCTGCAGACCATCTTTTCCGCCATCCAGCACCGGCCCGGCATTCGGTTTGCCGTTTCGCAGCACATGCCGCCGGGATTCACCCGTGCCTTCGCCGAGCGACTGAACAAGTTCACCGCTCTCGACGTCAAGGAGGCGGAGAACGGTGATCTGCTCGCGCCCGACCGGGTGCTGATCGCGCCCGGCGGCAGGAATCTGGTCTTTCGCCGGACCGGCGACGAGGTCGTGGCACAGATCGTCGAGCCCTCTCCCGACCAGCGTTACACGCCATCGGTCGACGCGATGTTCCGTTCCGCCAGTGAAATCTTCGGCCCGTCCCTGCTGGGCGTGGTTCTGACCGGCATGGGCAACGACGGATCCCGAGGTGTCCGTCTGCTCAGCGAGCGGGGTGGGAAGGTCATCGCCGAATCGGAAGAGACCAGTGTCGTCTTCGGCATGCCCAAGGAAGCCATTGCGTCCGGATGTGTCGATGCGGTTGTTCCCCTGCATGGAATATGTCGGGAAATTTTCCGGCGCTGCGGGGTATAGGCCCGGAAAGTGTGGATATTTTTGCAGTTGGTTGTTAAGATGGCGGGCGGTGTTTCACCTGAATCAGTGGGTTTGTGCCGGATGAAGAGTGAAAACGCCTGGCCTGAATGCGGTTTTCAAAAATCGTAAGGCGCACCCCTGGGTTCGCCGGTAGGTTTCAATCAGACGGATTGGCGAGGTGATTCGAGATGGCGATGAATAGCGACGATGAGCATCGCAGGGCGAGCAGCCGGGCCGAGGAGTTCCTCCAGGTCTTCAAGAAAGGCGCCGAATTCACCCAGGAGCTGCTCAAGGAGAATGAACGGCTCAGGTTTCAGGTGCTGAAGCTGCAGGAGGAACGCAAGAAGGGGGTGCCGGTCGGCAGCGACAACGAGATTATCGCCAGGCTGCAGAAGCGGATCGACCAGCTGGAGAAGGAGAAAGCCGAAATTCTCGACCGCATCAAGGAGGTCGAGGCGGAAAATCTCGATTTCGCCAACCGCTATGTCGACATCGAGAATGAAAACAACATGCTGGCCAATCTCTACATCGCCTCCTACCAGTTGCACTCGACCCTCGACTTCAACGAGGTTCTGCAGATCATTCTCGAGATCATCATCAATCTGATCGGCGGCGAGCAGTTCGCTGTCATGCTGCTCGACGAGAAGACCAACACCCTGCGGGCGGTCGCCTCCGAGGGGTTCGAGGCGGAGGAACTGCCGGAGGTCCTGCTGGGGGAAGGGATCATCGGGACCATGGCCAAGACCGGCGAAAACCATTTCGTCGACGATCTCGAATCCTACCGGAAGGACCTGGACAGTCCGATGGTCTGCATTCCGCTCAAGATCAAGGACCATGTCATCGGAGTCATCGTCATCTATTCGCTGCTCGAGCAGAAGAGCCGGTTCGCCGAGGTCGATTACGAGCTGTTCACCCTGCTGGCCGGGCACGCGGCCACGGCCATCTTTTCATCGAAGCTCTACTCCGAATCGGAGCGCAAACTGACCACCATCCAGGGCTTCATCGATCTGATGACCAAGTAGGAGGGGAGGGAGAATGACGACCTACAAAGTTCTCATCGTCGAGGATTCACCGACCATGCGGCAGTTGATCGTCTTTGCGCTCAAGCGGCTGCGGGGGTTGCAGATCGTCGAGGCCAATGACGGTGTCGACGGACTGAAGAAGCTGTCGACCGAAAAGTTCGACCTGATCCTGACAGACATCAACATGCCGATCATGGACGGGCTGAAGCTGGTTTCCCTGGTCCGTAACGACCCGGCCTACAAGGAGGTGCCGATCGTCATCATCACCACCGAAGGGGCGAACGAGGACCGGGAACGGGCCCTGGCGCTGGGCGCCGACGAATACATCACCAAACCGATTCAGACCACCAAGATTCTCGAGTCGGCGCGGCGGCTTCTCAATCTCCCGGGCTGACCGGCCGGTGCGCTTGACAAGGGAGGGCGGTGTCAAGTTAAATAGCCGCGACGTGCAGGAAAAGAGCAACTGTCGACATAAGCGAAGGAGGCAAGGTTGGCCAAGGAAGAAGCAATCGAAGTCGAAGGGGAAGTCGTCGAACCGCTTCCCAATGCCATGTTTCGGGTCAAGCTCGACAACGGCCACGTGGTGCTGGCCCATATTTCGGGCAAGATGCGCAAGTATTACATCCGCATTCTCCCCGGGGACCGGGTGACGGTGGAACTTTCCCCCTACGACCTGACCCGCGGTCGTATCACCTACCGGGAAAAATAGTCCGGTTCGTGACAATAGGAGATGGCCCTGCTGCCCTCTGCCGGCCGGGCCTTGTCCAGCAACCGATCGGAAAAGCCGGCATCCGCCGGTTTTCCTGTTTCATGTCTTTTGCAGGGCATCGTCCGGGATGCCGGGCGTGCGACAGTTCGTCCCGCTGACAGGAGGCACTATGCAGCAGCGCTATGACGCCGGCGTCATTGAGAACAAGTGGCAGAAGATCTGGGAGGAGAACGGGGCCTTTCGGGCCGGGGCCGATCCCTCCCGCGAAAAATACTATCTGCTCGAGATGTTTCCCTATCCCTCCGGGCGTATCCATATGGGACATGTCCGCAACTATTCCATCGGCGACGTGATCGCCCGTTTCAAGGCGCTGCAGGGTTACAACGTTCTGCATCCCATGGGATGGGACGCCTTCGGCATGCCGGCGGAGAACGCCGCCATCCAGAACAAGATCCACCCGGCGGTCTGGACCCGGGAGAACATCGCCAACATGCGTGCCCAGCTGAAGAAGATGGGCCTGTCCTACGACTGGGACCGGGAGTTCGCCACCTGCGATCCCGAATACTATCGCTGGGAGCAGCTGATCTTCCTGCGCATGCTGGAGAAGGGGCTGGCCTACAAGAAGAACTCGACGGTCAACTGGTGCCCCGAGTGCCAGACGGTGCTGGCCAACGAGCAGGTCGAGGACAACTGCTGCTGGCGGTGCGGCCATGAAGTCGAAGAAAAGGAGCTCGAGCAGTGGTTCTTCAAGATCACGGCCTACGCCCAGGAGCTGCTCGACGAGATGGACAGGCTCACCGGCTGGCCCGAGCCGGTGCTGACCATGCAGCGCAACTGGATCGGTCGCAGTGTCGGCTGTGAGATCGATTTTCCCGTCGAGGGGAGCGGGGAGAAGATCCGGGTGTTCACCACCCGCCAGGATACCCTGTTCGGCGCCACTTTCATGTCGCTGGCGCCGGAGCACCCCCTGGCCCGGCGGCTGACCACGGAGGAGCGGCGCGACGAGGTCGAGGCCTTCATTGCGCGGGTGCGCAAAATGGATCGCATCGTCCGCAGTGCGGGTGACTACGAAAAGGAAGGGGTCTTCACCGGCAGCTACTGCATCAATCCCGCCACCGGCGCCCGCATGCCGGTCTTTCTGGCCAATTTCGTCCTGATGGACTACGGTACCGGCGCGGTGATGGCCGTGCCAAGCCACGACCAGCGGGACTTCGAGTTCGCCCGCAAGTACGACCTGCCGCTGGTGGTGGTCATCCAGCCGGAAGGGGAGACGCTCGATCCGGCCGCCATGACCGAGGCCTGGACCGGCCCCGGCAAGCTGGTCAATTCCGGGCCTTTCGACGGGCTGGACAACGAAGCGGCCAAGGAGAAGATCGCTGCCTGGCTGACGGAGAAGGGTCTGGGAGCCCAAACGGTCAACTACCGTCTGCGCGACTGGGGGGTGTCCCGCCAGCGCTACTGGGGGACGCCGATACCGGTCATCTACTGCGACGGTTGCGGTATCGTTCCGGTGCCGGAGGACCAGCTGCCGGTCCTGTTGCCGACCGACGTCGAGTTCACCGGCGAGGGGGGCAGCCCCCTGGCGCGGGTCGAGAGCTTCGTCAACACGACCTGCCCCCGCTGCGGCCGGGCCGCGCGGCGGGAGACCGACACCTTCGACACCTTCGTCGAAAGCTCATGGTATTTCGCCCGTTACGCCTCGCCGCGCGAGGACGGGGCGCCGGTCGACCGGGAACAGGTGCGCTACTGGCTGCCGGTCGACCAGTACATCGGTGGTATCGAGCACGCGGTCATGCATCTGCTCTATGCCCGTTTCTTCACCAAGGTGATGCGCGACCTCGGGTTCGTCGACGGCGACCTGAGCGAGCCGTTCAGCAACCTGCTCACCCAGGGCATGGTCTGCATGGAGACCGTCTCCTGTCCCGAGCACGGCTGGCTCTATCCGGAAGAGGTGAAAGACGGCCGCTGTGCCACCTGCGGCGCCGGGGTCCGCACCGGGCGCACTGAGAAGATGAGCAAGTCGAAGAAGAACGTGGTCGACCCCGATCACCTGATCGCCACCTATGGGGCCGACACCGCCCGGCTCTTCTCCCTGTTCGCCGCCCCGCCGGAGAAGGATCTCGAATGGAACGAGCAGGGGGTCGAAGGCTGCTACCGTTTCCTGAACCGGGTCTGGCGGGCGGTGCACGACAATCTCGAACTGGTCGGGCAGGCCGGCGCCGTGCCGGAGAAACTCGATGCCGCCGCCCGTACCCTGCGCCGGCAGACCCACAAGACGATCCGGAAGGTGACGGAGGACATCGAGGACCGTTTTCATTTCAACACCGCCATCTCCGCGATCATGGAACTGGTCAACGCCATCTATGCCTTCGAGCAGCGGCAGCGGCATCCGGAAGTGCTGCGCGAGGCACTGGAAACGGTCGTCCGGCTGCTCAATCCCTTCGTGCCGCACATTGCCGCCGAACTCTGGGAGCGCCTCGGACACGAAGAGTCCCTCGAATCCCTCGGCTGGCCGCAGTACGACAGCGAGGCGCTGGTCGAGGACGAAATCCTCATCGTCGTCCAGGTCAACGGCAAGGTCCGCGGCAAGATTTCCGTCGCCGCCGATGCCGAACAGAAGGTGATCGAGGAAAAAGCCCTGGCCGAACCGAACGTCAGCCGCTTCGTCGAAGGCAAGACCGTGCGCAAGGTCATCGTCGTTCCCGGCCGGCTGGTCAACGTGGTGGCCAACTGATGCCTCTGTTCCGCCTGTTCCTTTCCTGTCTGCTGTCGGCCGGGTTGTTGCTGCCGGCTGGCTGCGGTTACCGGCTGGCCGGGCAGGGTGGTTCCCTGCCCGGCGGCGCCAGCCGGCTCTATATCGCTTCCTTTGCCAACAGGACCGCCGAACCCTTTCTCGATACCGCCGTCTCCAATGCCCTGAGCCGGCGTTTCAATCGCAGTCGCAGCCTGCGGGTGGTGGCCGACAGAAGCCAGGCCGAAGCCGTTCTCTCCGGAGAGGTGGTCAGCTATTCGAGCCGGCCGCTCTCCTATGACCGGCAGGACCGGGTACGGGAGTACCGTTCGGAAATGAAGGTCGAGGCCAAGCTGACGAGCACCGCCGACGGACGTGTCCTCTGGCAGGGAACGGTCGACTGGCAGGAAGACTATGCCGCCAGCGACGACCTAGCCCTGCAGGAAGACCGTGAGCTGGCGGTTGCCGAGGTTTTGTCCGAGCGGCTGGCGGACGACCTCTTCTACCGGTTGATGGACGATTTCTAGGGAGAGGACGTGAAGCCGGACGAACTCAGGAAGCAGGTTCTGGCCGACCGGATTCCGCCGCTGATCTGTCTGTACGGCGAGGAACGCTACCATCGTGACCGGCTGCTCGACCTGATTCTCGAACGGGCCGTTCCGCCCGAGGCCCGTGATTTCAATCTCGATCTCTTCCACGGCCGACAGGTGACCGGCCGGCAGGTGCTCGAGCAGTTGCAGACGTTGCCGGTCTTGGCTCCCCGGCGTCTGGTCGTCGTTCGGGAATTCGACGCCCTGTCCGTGTCGGAAAGCGAACTGCTCATCCCCTGTCTGAAAGATCCGCCCCCCGAGACGGTGTTCGTCATTGTTGCCGACAAGATCGACAAACGACGGCGGTTTTTCCAGGAATTCGGCAAGAAGGGGGTGCTGGTCGAATTCCGCCCCCTCTACGCCAACCAGGTGCCCGCCTTCGTCAAGGAACTGGTCGCCGGCCGGGGCTGGCGGCTGACACCGGAGGCGTTGGAGCTGTTCTGTCGCCGGGTCGGCACCAACCTGCAGGAGATCGAGGGAGAGCTTTGCAAGCTGCGGACCTACATCGGCGACCGCAACACTGCCGATCTCGACGATGTGCGGGCGGTGGTCACCGATGTGCACGAAGAAAGTGTCTTCGATCTGGCCAATGCCGCCGGCCGTGGACGGACGGGAGAGGCGATTCACCTGCTGGGCCGGTTGCTGGCGGACGGACTGGCGCCGGTGATGATCCTGACCATGCTGGTCCGCCATTACCGGCAGCTGTGGAAGACGAGCCTGCTGCTCGAACGGGGCGTGCGGCGCAACGAGCTGGCCGGCGAGCTGAGGATCAAGCCGTTTTTCGTCGATGGCCTGATCGCCCAGGCGAGGCAGTTTCCGCCGGCGCGTTTTCCCCGGCTGTTCGAACTGTTTCTGGAGACGGATCTGTTGCTGAAGACGGGCGGCGGCAGCTCACGAACGATTCTCGAACAGCTGATCCTGCGGCTGGCCGCCACAGCCTAGCGCAACCCCACTGATTCAGGGCAAAGAAAAACGGGCCCGTGTCGGGCCCGTTCGTTTGCCTCAGTCGAGGGTGTTGACCAGCTTGGTCAGGCGGGAGATCTTGCGGCTGGCGGTGGCCTTGTGAATCACGCCCTTGGTGGCCGCCTTGTCGATGTAGGGGACGGCCCTGGCCATGGCGGCGGCCGCCGCTTCCTTGTCCCCGGCCGCGACGGCCTGGCGGACCTGCTTGACATAGGTGCGCATGGTCGAGCGGATATGGGTGTTGCGCGCATTGCGCAGCTTGTTCTGACGATTGCGTTTTTCAGCGGATTTGTGGTTGGCCAATGTTCCTGTCCTCCGTTACGTTCATTTTTGCCGCCTTTTATAGCACCCGTCCGTCAGCCGGTCAAGATAAAATGAAACACACGCAAAATAAAAAGATCTTGTAAATCAATCAGTTGGCTTAGCATATCCAGGGATTAAATAAAAATAATCCCCTGGCGGGACCGTCAGCGTCCCCAGGCGCCCCGGAGAGGCCCGGGAAAGGGTTTGTCAGCTCCTGCCAGCTGTGTTACTCCTGTCGCCATGTCCGAGCGCCGTCACATAACCCGGTCGACCTCGATCCTCGGTCTCGCCACCATGCTGAGCCGTGTCGGCGGCCTGGTCCGGGACATGGTCGTGGCCTGGATGTTCGGTGCCGGGATGGCGACCGACGCCTTTTTCGTGGCGTTCACCATTCCCAATCTGCTGCGCCGTTTCTTTGCCGAGGGCTCGCTGACGGCGGCGTTCGTTCCCGTCTTCACCGAGGTCTACCAGCTGCAGGGGGAGGCCGAGGCGCGGCGGGTGGCCAACATCTGCTGGACCCTGCTGACCCTGGTGATGGTCGTCGTGACGGTCCTGGGAATTCTGGCCTCTCCGCTGCTGGTGCGGGGGATCGGTTTCGGGTTCGGCGCCGTTGCGGGGAAACTGGCGCTGACCGACAGCCTGAACCGCCTGATGTTCCCCTACATCTTCTTTGCCAGTCTGCTGGCGCTGGCGACCGGCATTCTCAATGTCCGGGGGCATTTCTTCCTGCCGGCGCTGTCGCCGCTGCTGCTCAACCTGTCGATGATTCTGGCAGCGGTTCTGCTTGCCCCCTGGTTCGACCCTCCCATCTACGCCCTGGCGACCGGGGTCCTGCTCGGAGGCCTGCTGCAGCTGCTGATGCAGTTTCCGGTCCTGGCCCGGCACGGGTTTCTGCCGAAGCCGGACTTCTCCTTTGCCGACCCGGTCGTGCGCCGGATTGCCGGCCTGATGGTGCCCGGCCTTTTCGGGGTGGCCATCTACCAGATCAATGTCATCCTCACCCGCCTGCTGGCATCCTTTCTGCCGCAGGGGAGTGTCAGCTATCTCTACTATGGCCAGCGCCTGTTCGAGTTTCCCCAAGGCGTCTTCATCGTCTCCCTGGCCCAGGCGGTGCTGCCGAGCATGAGCCGGCAGGCGGCGGCCGGTGACCTGGATGAACTGCGCCGGTCGCTCGATTTCGCCATGGCGCTGATGCTGCTGGTGATCCTGCCGGCGACCGTCGGCCTGCTGCTGTGCGCCGAACCGCTGTACGCCCTCTTTTTCATGCGCGGATCCTTTGCCGCCGACGACGTGCGGCAGACGGCCCTGGCCCTGACCGCCTACGCGCCGGGGCTTCTTTTCGTCGGATTCAGTCGCATCCTGGCCCCCACCTTCTACGCGCTGAAGGATACCCGCACCCCGGTTCGCATCTCCTTCTGGACCCTGCTGGTCAACGCGGGTCTGGGGCTGCTGCTCATGGGGCCGCTGCGGCATGTCGGTCTGGCCCTGGCCCTGAGCCTGGCGAGCGTGTTCAACGCCGCCTGTCTCTGGTGGCGGCTGAAGCGCTATCTGCCGCACATTGCCCTCAGGAGATTTCTGCTGCTGGCCCTGCGTCTGCTTCCGGCCGTGGCCGGGATGACGCTGGCCGTGTCGCTGATCCTGCAGCAGGTCGACTGGCTGCAGCCGGGACGGCTGCCGGTGAAAACGGCCCTGCTGGCGGCGGCGGTCTTGGCCGGCGGCGGTGTCTATCTTCTGGGCTGCCTGCTGCTGCGGGTCCCCGAAGTTGCCGAGGGCTGGCAGCTGCTGCGAAGGAAGTTCACCGGAGGAAGCCGATGACGGATCTGGTTTACGGTCGTGGCTGGACGGTTCCCTGTGGTCATCTGGTCCTGGTCGCCGGGGGAGACGGACTGCGGGAGATTCTTTTCCGGCCGGATGCGGCGGCCGTCGAAGCGGAACTGGCAGCCCGTTTTCCCACGGCCGTGCGGACCGACACGTCGCTGCTGGAGCAGGCGAGGCAACAGCTTGACGAATGGTTTGCCGGGCAGAGAACGGGCTTCGAGCTGCCACTGGCCTGGCACCACGTCACGGGTTTCACCCGGCGCTGCCTGGAGGAACTGGTCCGGGTCCCCTATGGTGAGGTGGTCCATTACGGCGAGCTGGCGCGTCGTCTCGGGTCGCCCGGCGCCGCCCGGGCTGTCGGCCGGGCGATGGCGGCCAATCCCTGGCCCGTCGTCATCCCCTGTCACCGGGTTCTGGCTGCCGGCGGCGGCTGGGGAGGGTACAGCGGCGGGTGCGGGATCGACAGCAAGCGCTGGCTGCTCGATTTCGAGGCGAGCGTGAGGCTAGCGTAAAAGCCCGATCTGCCGCAGGGCCTCGTAGCTGACGATGCCGACGGCGGTCGACAGGTTGAGGCTGCGGACGCTGTCACGGAAGATGGGAATGCGGATCGCCTGTTCGCCGGCCTGTTGCAGCAGAACCTCCGGCAATCCCGTGGTCTCCCTGCCGAAAACCAGAAAGTCCCCGGAAGAGAAGTCGGCCTGCGTGTAGCAGCGTGCGGCCTTCTTGCTGGTGAACCAGAAGCGCGCCTCCGGATGGGCCTGCCGCAGCTGGTCGAATTGTTCCCAGCGTCGCAGGGTGACGGCCGGCCAGTAGTCGAGCCCGGCCCGTTTCAGGTAACGGTCCTCCAGGGAGAAGCCGAGCCTGCCGACCAGGTGCAGATGGATGCCGGTGGCGGCGCAGAGCCGGGCGATGTTGCCGGTGTTCGGTGGAATCTCCGGTTCGATCAGGACGATGTGGAGAGGCGGCTGTTTCATGGTGCGGGACTATAGCACAGGCGTGGCGCTCTTCACCTGAGAAAAAAGGGGGGTCCGTTCGGACCCCCTTTTTGGCCGATTGCGGCGGGAAGCCTACCAGCGCTCCGAGCCATGGCAGGCGATGCTGGAACATTTGCCGCCCGAGTAGCTGCCGACCCGGGTCGAGCCGCCACCGATGGTGCTGGCGGGATCGGTCTCGAAGGCCGGGGTGCTCAGGTCGCCGAAGTGGTTCCCCATCTTGGCGGTGTTGTGGCAGTCGATGCAGGCGTAGCCCTTGCCGATGTGCTTGCTGTGCTTGCCCGAGCTGTAGCTGTTGTACTGGCCGCTGCCGGCGGCATGGCAGCTGGTGCACTGGCTGTCGACATTGATGCTGCCGCTCCACCAGTCGGGCGTCGTCTTGCCGCCGTGGCAGATGATGTTGCTGCAGGTGCCGTCCAGATTGTCGGTGGCGACTCCGCTCTGGGCATCGTAGGCGGCGGGGAAGCCGAGATCGACCTGGCCGTTGTGGCTGGCGCCGGTGTGACAGACGCTGCAGTCCGTTCCCACGCCCGGCAAGGCCTTGTGAGCCGCATGGGCGCCGGCGGTGTTCGGTGTCGCATTGCCGTCCGGCGGCTGGGCGTGACAGGCGGTGCAGTCACTGTAGCCGCCGCCGGTGTTGCCGCCCGAGCCTGCGGGCAGGGCGTCGGCGATGGCCTGGACCTCGGCGGCGGTGAGGGTGTTCAGGTAGCCCATGCCGCCGATGTTGCCGTCGATGGCGGCCTGGATCTGGCTGGCGGTGCGGCCGGCCTTGCTGCTGCTGGCCAGGGTGCCGTGGCAGCCGGCACATTCACTGTTGTAAAGGGCGATGCCGTCCGGCTGGCCGGTGCCGCCGCCACTGCCGCCGCCGGTGTTGCCGCCCGAGCCTGCGGGCAGGGCGTCGGCGATGGCCTGG
>CAYTVY010000008.1:0-1954 GCA_964441925.1 uncultured Geothermobacter sp. | reverse complement strand
CATTCACTGTTGTAAAGGGCGATGCCGTCCGGCTGGCCGGTGCCGCCGCCACTGCTGCCGCCGGTGTTGCCGCCCGAGCCTGCGGGCAGGGCGTCGGCGATGGCCTGGACCTCGGCGGCGGTGAGGGTGTTCAGGTAGCCCATGCCGCCGATGTTGCCGTCGATGGCGGCCTGGATCTGGCTGGCGGTGCGGCCGGGCTTGCCGGTCGTGTTCAGGCTGCCGTGACAGCCGGCGCAGTTGCTGGCGTAGAGGCCGGCGCCGTCCGGCTGGCCGGTGCCGCCGCCACTGCTGCCGCCGGTGTTGCCGCCCGAGCCTGCGGGCAGGGCGTCGGCGATGGCCTGGACCTCGGCGGCGGTGAGGGTGTTCAGGTAGCCCATGCCGCCGATGTTGCCGTCGATGGCGGCCTGGATCTGGCTGGCGGTGCGGCCGGGTTTGCCGGTCGTGCTCAGGCTGCCGTGACAGCCGGCGCAGTTGCTGGCGTAGAGAGCCGCTCCGTCCGGCTGCATGCCGCCGTTCTGCCTCCGCATGGCAATCTCTTTGATGGTCTGTGGCAACTGGTCCATGACCGTCTGCATCTGGCCGGTCAGGTCGCCCGGCTGAATGCCGCCGTTCTGCATGCCCGTTTTGGCCTGGTTCACCAGAGTATGGGTCTGGTCGGCCATGGCCAGGATGACGTCATCGAGCAGGACCGGTCCGTTCAGATTCGGGTCGCCGGCGAGAGAAGAGGTCATCTGGTTGATTTGCTGCGCGTTGACCATGGTCCGGATGGCGTCGGCCATTTCGGCGACCAGCATCTGGTTGCTGCCATTCATCAGGTCAGTGGCGGTCTGGTCGAAATTGCCCGTGGCCTCCAGGACGGCATTGACCAGCATGCCCGCCTGCAGCAGGGCCAGGTCGGCATCCCGGATACTGCCGGTGGCGCCGGTCAGCGGTGCCATCGGATCGTCGTGAACCTGGCTGGCGGTGATGTTTATGCCGGCATTCTGGCAAAGCTGCACCACCTTGTCGGCGCTGGCGCCGTTGGCCACCAGGGTGGTCAGGGGGGAGACGACCAGTGGATCACGGGCTCCCGCCGTCACTCTGGCCTTGATCATTCCCGTATAGGGGGACAGGCCGTGCGTGCCCCGCTGCGAGAGCTTGAGGCGGACAGTCGAGCCCGCGGTCAGGGGACGGGCGAAGGAGAAGCGGCCCTGTTCGTCGGACGGGGTGGAGGCCCGCTGCAGGACCGTCACACCGTCGGCGGCGATTTCCTCGAAGACGGCACCGACGATATAGGGATCGACGGCGATGCCGCTGGTCGACGATGTCAGGTTGGCGTTGTCCGAGGTGGTCGAACTGCCGCCACCACCGCAGGCTGCCAGAACGGCCAGCATTCCGACAGCCGCCAGCCGGCTGATCAGGTGTTTGAACATAGAAAAGACTCCTTTCGTTCCGTTGGCTCGGACAGGCCCGTAGGACTGGTGCCTGTGGGAGGGGCGGATTTCGTCCGGCGCGATTCTCCGGTGGAACGGGAGCAAAGAGCCAGCCCAAAATCGCGTCTAAGGGCTTTTTGTGCGGCCAGACGCAGGATTTGGGCTGCAGGATGTGAGGGCGTCGACTGTGCGCATGCGCAGCGCAAGGATCAGCGAATGTCCGGGCGGCGGCGAAATTATAACCAAAAAAGTAGTCATTGCGTTGGGTTGCCCCCTTGCCAGGAGAAAAGACTGACCGGTTTGCTCGGGCAATATTGAACGATGGCCGGAAAATGAACGGTGGCCGGATGAACGGATGAACAGGAAGAAAGTCGTTGTCGGACGGTGATTTAGCCAGCAGAATTCTGGCGATTTGACGGGAGTCTGACTCGGTGCAAGCGGGATGCCGGGTCGCGGTTGACGACCAGGGCTGGGAGGCAGCCGCATAAAAAGAAGAGCCCGGTTACCTGCGTAACCGGGCTCGGAATCTCTGGTGCCGAAGG